>CAZQZY010000019.1:0-15002 GCA_964597935.1 uncultured Aquiluna sp.
CCGACGACCCCTTGTCCCCCAGACAAGTGCGCTACCAAGCTGCGCTACAGCCCGTCATCCTTAGATAACCGTAGAAGTCTATTGGACTTCCAAATGCGACGTAACCTAGCGACGCTTGCGCTTCTCCCGCACGCGGACACCAACCTCGAGCGGTGAACCCTCGAAACCAAAGTCCTCACGGAGTCTTCGAATGATGTAGCGGCGGTAACCCGCCTCTAAGAACCCTGTGGTGAAGAGCACGAACTTAGGTGGCCTCGAAGCCGCCTGAGTTCCAAACAGAATTCTCGGCTGCTTGCCGCCGCGGATCGGGTGCGGGTTCGCCGCCTGTAGCTCCTGCAGAAATGCGTTCAACTTGCCGGTAGGGATTCGCTTGTCCCAGCTCTCAAGTGCGAGTTCCAATGCTGGAACCAGCTTCTCCAGATGCCTTCCGGTTGATGCTGAGATATTCACGCGCGGTGCCCAATCAACGTGTGCTAGATCGCGCTCAATCTCCTTCTCGAGATAGATTCGACGATCCTCATCAAGTAGGTCCCACTTATTGAAAGCCAGCACCAGTGCTCTGCCGGAGTCCAGAGCCAACTGGACAATTCGTACGTCAGCCTCACTGATTGGCTCCGTGACATCAAAGAGCACAACAGCCACCTCAGCACGCTCCAAGGCGGCTGCGGTTCTGAGCGAAGCGTAAAAATCGACACCCTGTTGGCGATGCAGTCTGCGTCGAATTCCAGCGGTATCGACAAATCGCCAAATCTTTCCGGCGATTTCAACCTGCTCGTCGATGGGGTCTCTGGTGGTTCCAGCAAGATCGTTTACCACGGCACGATTGGTTCCGGTTGCCTTGTTCAGCAATGATGACTTACCCACATTCGGTCTACCGATGAGGGCAACCTTGCGAGGACCGCGATATTCATCCTGGGCAACGTTGCTTTTTTGCGGGAGGACTTTCATCACGGCATCCAGAAGGTCTGCCACTCCCCTGCCGTGGAGTGCAGAAACCGGATATGGCTCGCCCAACCCAAGGGACCACAGGGCAGCTGCCTCAGAATCTAGATGCGCGTCGTCGATCTTGTTGGCCACCAAAAACACCGGCCTACCGGTGCCGCGCAGCATCTTGACAACTCGCTCGTCCGATGCGGTTGCGCCCACGAGTGCATCTACCACAAACAAGACGGCGTCGGAGAGCTCCACTGCAATCTCAGCCTGCTCCGCAACTGACGCATCAATTCCGGTTGCGTCATGCTCCCAACCACCGGTGTCGACCAGTGTCAATGGCCGACCATTCCACTCAGCCTTATAGGTAACGCGGTCACGCGTGATGCCGGGCTTATCCTCCACAACGGCTTCACGGCGACCTAGGATTCGGTTCACAAGCGCAGACTTGCCAACGTTTGGTCTACCAACAATCGCCAGCACCGGTGGGGCTGGCTGGAACTCTGACTGCTCCTCCGAGTCGAGCTCGATGCCCAGTAGAGCGAGGTCCTCCTCGTCTAGGTCGTAGTCCTCGAGCTCAGCCTTCAGCACCTCCGCCTTAGCTAATTCCAGCTCAGGCTCAAACTCTTCGCTCAATTTCTTATCCTTGCAATTTCGGCCAAAACGGCCTGAACACTTTGTTCAAAATCCAAATCGGAGGTGTCAATCACTGTTACGCCTTCAGCGGCGTCCATGAACCTTGCCACTTTACTGTCTTTTTGGTCTCTTGACACTAAATTCTCAGCGGACTCAGTGCCTTCGAGTCCACGCCGGCGAAGTCGAACCTGCTCACTCGCAGTTAGGAGGACTCGAACTTGGGCATCAGGGGCAACAACGGTTGTGATATCCCGTCCCTCAACAACAATTCCAGGTTTTGGGCAGCTTCGAATTCTTGCCCTGGCGTCCGTGCGCTGCAGCGATCGAATTTCGGGAAGTTGAGCGTATGAACTTACCAGCGAGGCAACTCTCTCGGTTCTAATCTCATCAGAAACATCCTGACCGTCCAGGTGAACTGAAACCGCATCGGGATCGGTGGCAATCTCATAGGGAAATGAGCCTGAGTCTGGATTTGAGCTCTTCCATAGCGCAAATGCTCGATAGCCCGCGCCGGTGTCGAGATAGCCAAATCCCAATCTTCTTGCTACTTCTTTTGAGACACTCGATTTTCCCGAACCCGCAGGCCCGTCGATTGCGACGATGAAGTCAGCCACTAGACCAACCTCCACCCCTCAGCCAAGAGTGCGGTGGAGAGCTGTTGAGCACTCTCCGGCACGACCTGAAGTTCAACAAGTCCGATCGGAGCACCGGGCGAATGTTCAAGCTTGAAGTCCTCGATGTTCACGCCAATCTCTCCGATAAAGGTGAACAGCTTGGCCAAAGATCCGGGTGAGTCGTCGATCATGACGGTGAGCATCTCGTAGTTTGCAAACTTGCCACCGTGCTTGCCCGGAATTCGAGCAATACCTGAATTCCCCTTGGCTAGCAGAGAATGCAACCTGGCTAAGGATCCAGAGGCTGAGATGTCACCGAGCGCTTGTTCCAGAAGCTCCAAATCCTTGCGCACTCCGGAAACCAGGGGAAGCAATGATGAGGCATTTTGCGCGACGATTTGGACCCAAAGATCCGGATCACTGGCTGCAATCCTGGTGGTATCACGAAGTCCTTGACCAGTTAGCGCCAGCTGCTGGTCGTCACCGTTTACCAGCTGCCCTGCCAGCGCTGAGGCCACTAACTGCGGAAGATGCGACACGAGCGCGACAGCTCGGTCGTGCTCTGTGACACTCATCTGAACTGGCAGCGCTCCGACCAAAAGTGCAACACTGCGAATTAGGTCTATGGCCCGAGGGTCATTGAGTTCACCAGGAGTGATCACCCACGGTCTGGCGAAGAACAGGTCTGCTCTTGCACCGGTAGGGCCACCCTTTTCCCTTCCCGCCATTGGGTGGGACCCAACATATCTATCGGCAAGTCCGGCTGCCTGCACCTCATGGAAAATCTGGGCTTTGACACTCGCTACATCGGTTACTACAGCTTGAGGGTGCAGTTCGAGCTGGGAAATAACGATCTCAGCGGTGCTGTCTGGTGGTACACAGACCACGACCAAATCAGGCTCTGGACCCGACTCCGCACCCGCACCGTATTCAACAGCTAGTCGAAGTGCCGATTTGGACTGGTCACTCAGCCAAGCCTGGACACCGTTCCGAGCAAGCGCTAGCCCCAAACTGGTGCCGAGAAGTCCAGTTCCAACAATCTTTATGTTTGGCATTACTGCGCCAAGTCGGTCCTGAGCTTCGCTGCGCCGCGAAGGTATACGTGCTTGATTTCAGAGCGATTCAACTTGGTTTCAACATGCATCATGAGTCGGATAACCCGAGGCATTGCCCCAACCACATCCATTTCGACGCTGCACATAAGTGGGACATCGCCAAGACCCAGTTCGCGCGCTGCTAGAGCAGGGAACTCGGATGTGACATCGGGGGTTGCAGAAAACCAAATAGAGATTAGGTCTGCGGTCGCGAGGTTGTTCTCGTGAAGCACCTTGGTGACCAGCTCTGCCGTTGAACGGAGTAGGTGTTCACGCTCGTCTGAGTCCAACTGAATGGCACCGCGTATTGCTCGAACGGCCATTAGCGCCTCTTTTCTCTGCGAGATCCTGCCTGCGCCGCCTCCATAAGTGCGGACACCTCGAGTCTACCCAACTCACGGAACTGGCCGGGCTTGAGGTTGCCCAATCTCAGCGGGCCAAAACTCTTTCTCGTGAGTTCCAAAACGGGAAATCCGACCGCATCAAACATGCGCCTGACAATTCGATTCTTGCCGCTGTGCAGCACAACCTCAACGAGCGAAGTCTGCTCGTTTTGATCAAGCACTCTGGCTTTGTCAGCCTTCTGGAATCCGTCTTCGAGTTTGACCCCATCCATCAGGCGCTGCATCTCTACCCGGGTGATTTTGCCCCTGACCTTCGCTACATAAAGTTTTTCAACTTCATAGCTGGGGTGCGCTAGCTGGTTTGCGAGCTCCCCATCATTCGTCATGAGCAATATGCCGGTTGTCTCAGCATCCAAGCGCCCGACATTGAATACTCGGTCTAAACCAACAAAGTAATCGGCCAGGCAGCGCCTGCCATTCTCGTCCGACATGGTCGAGACAACACCCTTTGGTTTGTGAAACGCAAAATACACACGGTCTGGATCCAGCTGAACCGGTCTGCCATCGACCTGCACCTGGTCGATCTCTGGATTGATTCTCGAGCCGAGTTCTTTCACGACCTTGCCGTTGACGCGAACCCGGCCTTTGACAATTAGCTCCTCGCAGACTCGCCTGGATGCCACTCCCGCACTCGCCAGTACCTTTTGAAGCCTGATGCCCTCTTGTTCAGTCAATGTCATCCTGTCCAGGTAGGTATGGGCTTATTTGGGGAAGCTCATCGAGGGAGTTGATCCCCAAAACCTCTAGTAAAAGCTCGGTAGTTCCAAACATCGCTGCACCCGTTTCGGCGTCAACGAATAACTCAGTGATCAGACCCCTGGAGAGCAAAGTCCTAACCACAGAATCAACGTTCACTCCTCGAATGGAAGATACCTGTCCTCTGGAGATTGGCTGACGATAAGCAATAACCGCCAAGGTCTCGAGCGCAGCTTGAGATAGCTTGGCTGGATTCTCATTCGCGACCAACTGCTTGACCGCCCAGTCGTGGGCAGTGCGAACATAGAAACGGTAACCGCCGCCAACTTCCCTAAGTTCAAAACCCCGACCGATTCCACCGTTGGCCTCGTCGTACTCGATTCGAAGCTGTTCCAGCTCCCGCTTTACATCGTTGAGTGGAACCTCAAGTGCGCCAGCCAATGTGACTAGGTTTAGCGGGGTCTCGGCCACGGTGAGGATTGCCTCCAGCGCTGCGCGGAGTTGAAGATCAGTCGTCATACTCTGCTCCTAACTGGTTTAGCTTGGCCTCATCAAAGGCTCTATCCTCCCACACCACCTGAAAATCGGAGAATGGATCGGACTGCTTGAACCCGACCGCACCCAATCGATATAACTCCAATAGGCCAAGGAAACGGGCAACTAGTTCTGCCCTGTCCTTGGCATCTGAAATCAACTCACGGAAGGTCATGGTGGATCGCTGTCGGAGTTTTTCAACCATCAACCCGGCCTGCTCCCGAATGCTAACTCTGGGAGCGTGAAGGTGAGTGAGTCCAACCCCAGGGATTTCTTTGGGAGCAAATGCGAGCTGTGCGAGTTGGCTAAATTCGGTCAAGCTCAGATCCCACCTAAGCTCTGGTCTGAGCTCGCGGAAGCGCTCCTCGAGGCGAACCGACCTTGGAATCCGATCCCCCTCGCGATCAAGCGAGGCGCTGAACCATGATGCAATCTCCTTGAAAGCGCGGTATTGCAGAAGACGTGCGAACAGCAAGTCCCTAGCCTCAAGGAGGGCAACATCTTCGGCATCCACCACCTCACCCGCTGGGAGCAAGCTGGCAATCTTCAAATCCAGCAAAGTCGCCGCAACTACCAGGAATTCGCTGGCACTCTCGATCTCGGCCTGAGCATCGAGCTGCTTCACATAGGTGAGAAACTCGTCTGTAACTCGAGACAGTGAAACCTGAGTGATGTCTAACTCGTGCTTGCCAATGAGGCGAAGCAGTAGGTCGAATGGGCCGTCGAAGTTGTCGAGTTGGATCCGAAAATCTATCTCAGATTCAAGCTGCACTGCCACGTTTGACTAGCTCTCTCGCCACCCGGCGATAGGCCTCGGCCGCCTCTGAAGTCGGTGCGAACTGAGTGATTGGCTTTCTAGCCACGGTAGCATCTGGGAACTTCACGGTTCGACCGATTGCAGTCTGGAAGACCATTCCGGGGAAGGCCTCCTGAAGACGCTCCAAGACCTCTCGGGAGTGCAGCGTCCTGGCATCGTGCATGGTTGGAATCAGACCATCTAACTGAAGGGTTGGATTGGTTCTGGCCTTCACCTTGTCGATGGTCTGGATCAGTAGAGCCACGCCACGCAGCGCAAAGAACTCAGTCGCCATCGGGATGAGAACACCGTGGGCTGCAGTTAGGGCGTTCACCGTTAGCAGACCTAGGGAGGGTTGGCAGTCCACAAAGATGATGTCGTATTCGTCTTTGACCTTGTGCAGGATGCCTTCGAGCACACGCTCGCGACCCATCTCGGTGACAAGATTCATCTCCGCAGCGGATAGATCGATGTTCGCCGGGATGATATCGAGGTTTTCAACCTCGGTCTTTTGGATCGCTAGGTGAGGATCCATGGAGACATTCATCATCAGGTCGTAGATGGTTGGAGCGTCCTGGTAATCCGCCGCCAAGTTAACAGAAAGTGCACCCTGTGGATCGAAGTCGACAACCAGCACCTTACGGCCGTACTCCGCTAGCGACGCAGCTAGATTGATGGTTGTGGTGGTCTTACCGACGCCGCCTTTTTGATTGCACATCGCAATGATGCGAGCTGGGCCATGAGACTTCAGCTTGGCCGGGATTGGAAACTCTTTACCAGAGAGATTCACTTGCGCCTCCAACTACTTTTGCAGATAGCCTACCGCCGTGCACGGGGGTGAGCTGACTGATAAATCTCGCGCAAAGTATCGATTGTGATCTTGGTGTAAATCTGTGTGGTTGCCACCGAGGCATGCCCCAAAAGCTCCTGAACCACTCTGACGTCGGCACCGCCCTCAATTAGATGGGTTGCGAAGCAGTGCCTGAGGGTGTGGGGGGAAACCTCGATCCCACACTGCTCACCGACTTTGCTGAGCACCTCCCAGATGGACTGGCGCGATAGCCTGCCGCCGCGCTGGTTGAGAAAGAGCGCTGGTGTGGAGGTTGAGACCAAACTCGGCCTGACCCTAACTAGATATTCCTCGAGCGCTTTAGCGGCGTAACTTCCCACCGGCACCAAACGCTCTTTTGAGCCTTTACCTCTGACTCGGATAAAGCCCGAGCTGTCTACCTCGTCAAGATCCAGCGCGGCTATTTCGCTTACTCGAGCACCAGTTGAGTAGAGGAGTTCGAGAATGGCCCGATTTCTGATTCGCACCAAGTCGGACGAGTCACTTCCCGGCTCAGGTCCCGAAGCACGAAGCAACTCTTCAACCTGGCCTAGGCTCAGCGCTTTGGGAAGCCGCATCGGAAGTTTTGGTGGACGCACTTTTTTGCTGGGGTCATCTGGCCTTAGGTTTTCCAGCACTAGAAACTTATGAAAACCTCGAACTGCTGCCAGAGCCCGCGCTCTTGAGCTAGCAACCAGCCCACGCTGCATAAGCCACTGCCCGAATTTCTCCACCTGCTCACGATTAGCACTTAGCTCGCTTGCTTTATCAAGAGCGAGGTAATGGAGGTAAGACTCGAGATCTCTTCGGTAGGCCGAAATTGAGTTTGCGCTCAGGCCACGCTCGATGGTCAGATGCCGCAGGTAGCTCTCAAGCGGCTGAGACATTTAGTTCTCGTTGAAAAGTCGCTGCTGCTTTTGGCGCTCCAGGGCAGCCTTGATCAGCCCGTGGAACAGCGGATGTGCCTTGGTTGGTCTGGATTTGAACTCAGGGTGAGCCTGGGTCCCGACGTAGTAAGGGTGAACTTCGCGAGGAAGCTCGACATACTCCACCAGATGACCATCTGGGCTAGTACCGGAGAAGACCAGGCCGCTTTGAGCGATCTGATCGCGGTAACGGTTGTTCACCTCGTAGCGGTGACGGTGACGTTCGTGAGAAATCTCTGATCCATAAACCTCAGCAACAATGCTGCCTGGTGCGAGCTTGGCCTCGTAACTACCAAGGCGCATTGTTCCACCGAGGTCGCCACCGGCCAAAACATCAACCTGCTCTGCCATGGTCGCAATCACAGGATTAGCGGCATCTGGCTCAAATTCAGAGGAGGTTGCTCCGGCAATACCTGCCCTATTTCTGGCGTGCTCGATCACCATGCACTGCAAACCAAGACACAGGCCGAGAGTAGGAATTTGGTTCTCTCGAGTGAACTTCAGGGCCCCCAGTTTGCCCTCGATCCCTCTAATGCCGAAGCCTCCGGGGACACAGACTGCATCTACATCGGACAGTAGTTGGCGAGCGCCGTCCTCGGTCTCGCAATCATCAGACTTAATCCAGCGGATATTTACCTTGGTTGATTCAGCAAAGCCGCCAGCCCTTAGCGCCTCTGTAACCGACAGGTAGGCGTCTGGAAGATCAATGTACTTACCGACTAGGCCAATTGTGATTTCGTGCTTAGGCTCGTGGACCGCGTTCAAAACCGGGGTCCAACCAGACCAATCGACATCTTTGGCTTCCAGCTTTAGCGAGCGGATGATGTAGCTGTCAAGACCCTCAGAGTGCAGCACCTTTGGAATATCGTAAATTGAAGCCGCATCCGCTGCAGTGACCACCGCCTCGCGATCGACGTCACACATCATCGCAATCTTGTTCTTGATGGAGTCTGGAAGGTCCCTGTCGGAACGACAAACGATTGCGTCCGGTTGAATACCAAGTGAGCGGAGCATAGCTACTGAATGCTGAGTGGGCTTGGTCTTTAGTTCACCAGAGGGCTTGAGGTACGGCACCAAAGTTACGTGGACGAAGAAGACGTTGTCCCTACCAACATCCCTTCTCACCTGGCGAGCAGCCTCCATAAATGGCTGCGACTCAATGTCACCCACGGTGCCGCCGATCTCCGTGATGATGACATCCGGCGCAGGAACCATGGTTGCCTGCAATCTCATGCGGCGCTTGAGTTCATCGGTGATGTGCGGAATAACCTGCACCGTGTCACCCAAATACTCGCCGCGGCGCTCCTTAGCGATAACGGTGGAGTAAGCCTGACCAGTGGTGACGTTTGCAGCGGAGTTTAGATTGATGTCCAGAAAGCGTTCGTAGTGGCCAATATCTAGGTCGGTTTCAGCCCCATCCTCAGTTACAAAAACTTCTCCGTGCTGGAACGGATTCATTGTGCCGGGGTCGACGTTTAGATACGGATCGAGCTTTTGCATCACGACCCTCAGACCACGCGCTGTTAGGAGATTCCCGAGTGAGGCAGCGGTAAGACCCTTGCCCAGTGATGACGCAACGCCACCAGTAACGAATATGTGTCTTGGGATTCCAGAGCTCTCGGCCATGGAATCCCAATCTATCAGCGATTGGACCTCAGTTTGCCTGCGACACCAAAGTTTCTAGTTGGAGAGCAACAATTCTCGGGCATGGGCAATCGCAATCTCAGAGTCGGGCGAGCCCGACAGCATTCGAGCGAGCTCCCGAACCCGCTCTTCACCCTGGAGGGGCAGAACGGATGAGTGAGTAATCGAACCCTGGGTGTTTTTGAGGACCCTGATTTGGTTAGCGGAGTATGCGGCTACCTGGGCTAGGTGAGTAATAACCAGCACTTGAGTGTTTTTTGCAACCTTGGCCAACCGCCTACCCAGCTCAACCGCTGTTTGCCCTCCGACACCGGCGTCAACCTCATCAAAGATCATCGTGGGCAAGGTCTTGTCCTTTGACAAAACCAACTCCAACGCAAGCATGATTCTCGATAGCTCTCCACCAGAAGCGGCCTTGGCAATAGGTCGAAGATTCGCTCCATCAAATGCGGCCAGCATGAATTCAACTCGATCCTGACCAGAGCTCTCATAATCACCCAAAGGTTGAAGCTGGACCACCAGCTTCGAACCGACCATGGCGAGTTCAGCCAGCTCGGCACTAACTTCGGCGCTCAATCGCTCAGCTGCTTCAATTCGCGCGTTGGTTAGCTCACGAGCCATACCGGCAAGCTGAGAAAGTGCTGCCTCAAGTTGCATCTCCAACTTTTCAAGTTGCTCATCGGAGGAGTCCAAATCAAGAAGCTCAGCCTGCAGGGTGGGGACTTTTTCGATAAAGGCATCTAGATCACCATTACGGCGCTCGAAGGCGAGTAGTTCTGCTCGTCGCTCCAGTGCAACCTCGAGTTGCTGAGGATCCAACTCCAAGTCCATCAGGTAAGCGGATAACTCAACCGAAAGATCTCTGGTGAGGTCTGCAATTTCATGGAGTCGCTTACCTAGCCCCTGCAGCACTGGGTCTGAGCTTGACTCTAGGCTCTTTCGCGCGATGCCCAGGGCTTGAATTGCACCAATCGAATCGTCTGGGGAAAGCGCTTCGTGCGCCGTCGTTGCCGCAATTCGCAGGTTGTCGACATTGCTTAGGCGATCGATTAACTCACCAAGTGCTGCTATCTCACCCGGTTGCGGGTCGAGTTTTCCAAAAGTAGTGAGCAGCGCCGTAAGCTCATCCACCCTGGCGCGATCTTGACCGGTTGATGAAAGCATGCGCTCATGCCTTGCTCTAAGGTCGCGATAGTGAAAGTAGGCCTGTTGGTAAGCCGAGACCTGAGCATGAAGCTGACCGTAATCGTCAAGGGCATCGCGCTGGGCGGAGAGCGATCTGAGTCGCTGTTGGTCTGACTGGCCATGCACTGCAACGAGCTTCTCTGCCAAGTCGGCCAGCGTGGAGATCGGCACCGGAGTCCCGCCCAGAATCGCCTTGGAGCGTCCGTCGCTCGATACGGTGCGGGTAATGATCAGCTCGCCGTCCTCAACTGCTGCGCCAAGCTCTTCCAAAATCTGTAAAAGCTCAGGCGACTCGATTCGCCAAGTTCCCGTGACTGACAGGGAAGATTCGCCGGTTCTGATTACCGCACTGTCTGCCCTGCCCCCCAGCAGCAGGTTTAGCGCGCTCAAGACCATCGTCTTTCCCGCACCGGTTTCTCCGGTTAGTGCATTGAAACCCGACTCGAAGCTAAGTTCGGCCTGAGCAATAACCCCGAGATTTCGAATCGATAGTGACTCGATCACTTATTCTCCTCGGGACCTCTCCAGCCGGTGACAGGGAGATTGAACTTCCGAACCAAACGATTTGTAAATGGCTCGTCGGAGAGCAGCACCATCGGCACCTGCTGCTCAGAGCGCTTCACCTCAACGCGGGCACCTGGTCCTAGATCAAATGTTCTCCTACCGTCGCACCAGAGGACACCATTTCCCGGGCTCCGCTTCAAAACCTCAAAAGCAAGGTGAGTGTTTGAACCAAGTACCAGTGGGCGAGCAAAGAGCGAATGCGCGCTCAGTGGCACCACAAGCAGTGCGTCAACATCTGGCCAAACCACTGGGCCCCCGGCACTGAAGGCGTATGCGGTCGATCCGGTTGGAGTGCTGACCAAAACTCCATCACAACCAAATGAGGACAAGGGTCGACGATCCACTTCGACAACAAGTTCGAGCATCCGCTCTCTGGCGGATTTCTCGAGAGTCACTTCATTCATCGCCCATGAACTGAACGCGAGCTCACCGTTTTGGTAGACCTCAACCTCGAGAGCCGATCGGTGCCCTACTTGATAGTCCTTGCTCGCAACTCTGTCCATGGCTGATGCGAGCTCATCGAGCTCTGCCTCTGCCATAAAACCCACGTGTCCGGTGTTGATTCCCAAAATTGGCGAGGACTGATCTCGCAATAGCTCAGCAGCACGCAAAATACTGCCATCTCCCCCGAGTACGATACCCAGTTCAATTTGCTGATTTGAAAACTCGACTACCGAGGCTAAATCAGCACCGAGAGCTTCAAGACGACTAACTTCAGCGGCTTCAAGCACAGGCTGAATCTCCCTGGCGACCAACTTCTTGACCGTACGTTGCACAACGTCAGCCTGAGAAGCGGACTGGGCATTTGAGACGATAAGCGCTCGTCTAGTCATTTTGTCCTCTTCGCCAACTCAGTAATCTCTGAACTCCATTGTTCACGATTATTCGAACTCGCGGGAACTATCCACAAGAGATACTCGACATTTCCATGTGTTCCCAAGATTGGAGACTGGATCATCGACCTAACCGAGTAGCCGAGCGAATAGACACAATCGGTCACCTGCTCCAAGGCTCTGGCCCGCTCTCGCCAATCTGTAACCACGCCCGAAGCATTCAGAGAATGCTTGCCTACTTCAAACTGAGGCTTCACCAGTAGCACCATAGGAGCTTCGGGAGCGAGCTTTTTTAGATTCTCGAGGACCAAGGTAAGCGATATGAAGCTGAGGTCAGCAACCACGAGTGAAATCTCTGGGTTTGTTCCAATTGCTTGCTCGAGTTCCAGTCGCGAGTAATCCCTCAGATTGATGCCCTCGAGATTGGCAACTCTAGGATCCGCTGCCAACTCGGGGACCAACTGCCCATGCCCGACATCGATCGCCAGAACCTGTTCCGCTCCAGCCTCGAGGAGCACTTGAGTAAAACCTCCGGTTGAGGCGCCAGCATCTAAGACTGTTCCATTGATTTCGAGGCTAAATTGCTCAAGTGCGAAGGCGAGCTTTGCCCCAGCGCGGGAAACATAATCCAACCCCTGGCTCAGCTCCACAGCATCAGACTCATCTAGTTTCTGGGCAGCCTTCGTTGCGGGCTTACCGTTCACACTCACCCGACCGGCATCAATCAACTGGGCGGCCTGAGACCGAGATCTTGCGATTCCCCTAAGCACTAGCTCGATATCCAGGCGCTCTGCCACTTAGGAAACTAGCTCCTCTAGAGCGCGAATAACCTGCTCGATAACCTCAAGTTGAGCCGCCTCGTCAAGCTCGTCAAGTCTGGCTAGCTGTGCTTCGATTTCTGACAGGTTCACAATTTTCCTAGCTATACAGTTCGGCTTCGATTTCAAGGCCATAGATGGGAACACTCGAGTTCCAGACTACCTTGCATGCGCAGCGCAGGGCATCCAGCGATTGGGGGTCACCGTCAACCGACATGACGCGGTTTCCCAATAGCTCAACTGAGCTCTTGCGTAGTTCAAAACCCCGCTTGGTTTGCTTGGGTTCTTGGTAGGGAAGAAAAAGCTCACGCAGATCCTGAATCACAAATGTAGGGCGCTCATCAACTCGCGCAGAAATCAGTTCTTTTTTGGTCGCTACACCGGTCATAACGCAGGCCGAATCCATACCAAACCCGACAGCTCCCTTGATGTCGGTGTCCAAGCGATCCCCCACAAAAAGTGGCCTGGAGATCCCGAGTTGGTCGATAGCTGATTGGTATATCGGAGCGAAGGGCTTACCTGCGAAATCTGGAAGCATACCCACCGCAGTATGAACTGCTGAAACCAAAGTGCCATTACCTGGTGCAATACCTCTTTCTCGAGGAATGGTCCAGTCCTGGTTAGTTGCCAACCAGATTGCGCCGCGCTGAATCGCATAGGCTGCCTCCGCTAGCTGACGCCATCCAACATCCGGGGAAAATCCTTGGATCACAGCCGCCGGATCGTCATCTGCAGATTCAACGACTTCAAAACCTAGTGCCAGAACCTCCGAACGAAGGCCCTCGCCGCCGACAACCAATACTTTCGAACCAGGCGCTACTCGCTCTGCCAACATAAGCGCACCTGCTCGAGCCGAACCAACAATTTCTGAAGCGTCGGTTTCAATTCCAAAGCCGTTGAGTTGCTCAGCGATTACCTCGGGTCGTCTTGAGCTGTTGTTAGTCACAAAGCCAATCTTGAAGCCCTCGGATTTGACTCGATTGATGGACTCAACCGCGTAGTCGATTGCCTTTGACCCGAGGTAGACCACGCCGTCTAGGTCAAAAAGCACGGAATCGTAGGCATCAACCAGCCTTGCCACGACCGCCCCTTTCACCACCGGGCCTACGAGCTGGTTTTGCCCCGCCTACAGAGCCAGAGCTCCTGGGTTTCCGATCCCCCGATTTCGAATCAAAAGATCGCTTTGGCCTGGGTGCCTCGGACGCATCCCGCGAAGGACGGGAGGGACGCTCACCCTTCGATCGCTCACTCGCGGAAGATTTTCTATCACCAGTCTCCGAAGTGCGATAACCCCTACCCGCTGGCCGGTCCCCCGTTGCAGCGCTGCGTCTAACACCGTCTCTTGCCGAAGGACGCGAATACCCTGCACTCTTGGGTTCATCACGTCGTTCACGAGGTTTACTTTCAAGACTGGAACCACCGCGTCTTGGGCGATCTTCACCATCTCGACGAGTGGGGCGCTCCCTGCCATCGCCCTGTTGGCGGGGCTTGCGATCATAGGAAGACTTTTTGCCGTCATCGAATTTGCGTGCGGGACGCTTTTCAAAATCAGAGCTAGTAGGGATGGTTATCTCTTCAACTAGCTCAAACAGCTCTTCACCGACCTCCGCTAAAGCCTTATCAGCCCGCTCAGCTAGTTCATCCCAAGCCTCACCGCTCTGACCAAGCTCTCGCAAAACCTCGGCATAACTGCGAAACAGCAGTGGAGACTGAGGGAATATCTGCTTGGGACTCAGCTCAGGAATTTCAAGTTCAAGCTTTGCATTCTTCGCATCGCCGAGATCCAGCCTTGCCCCTGAGAGCGCGATTGCCAGATTGATACGAACACCGACCGCGAGCTTTTTTCTATCAATCCCCGCTGCTGCCTCGAGCGCTTTTGCGGGGCGATTCATTCCTCGTTCGGAATCTACAATCAGCGGAATCTGGTCGAGTGAGCCGGAGAGTCGACGATGAGTGAGCAGTTCCCTCAGAGCCAGAGCATAGTCACCCACCGTGTATGCCGTGACGCCGAGTGTCTCATGAACAATTGCCAGACGACCCGCTCTCCGCGATGCTGCAAGCGCATGCTTATGGGCAAGCTCGGGATCTTTGTCTATCAGCAGATTTACCATGGCCAGATGCCTGGCAACCATTTCCGCATTCTCGGCTGTCAAAGTCTTCAGCTGAACCCGCACCCCGAGATCGAGGTCCTCAGGGGTGATTTCGCTAGGGATGAGTGGTGACTTCTCAACATCGCGGTCGCGTTTGACGCGCTCCTGCCAAATAGGACGTGCGGCGTCGCTGCGCTCACCACGGCCAATCGGCCCCTCGCGCTTTTCGCTAGGCCTTCTTCGCTCCATGATGCTCCTTTGGAAATCAGCTTAAATAGAAAAGGCCACCCCTAAAAGGAGTGGCCATTTCTAAAGTAAGTCCGGCGGTGTCCTACTCTCCCACAAGGTCCCCCTTGCAGTACCATCGGCGCTGAGAGTCTTAGCTTCCGGGTTCGGAATGGGACCGGGC
>CAZQZY010000020.1:0-13870 GCA_964597935.1 uncultured Aquiluna sp.
TAACCGATTACGAAGCCAGGCCTGCCTATCAGCGCAATGACTATATCGGCTGGATTACTCGTGCTGCACGAGATGAGACTCGAACTAAGCGCATCAATCAGATGATTGCCGAACTCAAGCAGGGTGGCATTTACATGAAAATGGCGCATCCAGCATCATCTAAATCCTCAACGACTATGCCAAGGGGCTGAAAAGGTCCTCCCACTAGTCAAATAATTCAAGGTTCATTGGTCAGCTCAAGTGCAGCTTAAGGTAAAGGACCTAACCGACAGCTTCGTAACTTTCACCCCAGAGCCTCGGTCGAGATCCTCAATGTAGGAGGCCCCGCGTTAGGTCCCAGAGGCCTAGTGTTCAGCGTGGTAGGCAGCTTCGAGTTCGTTGAGAATGATCTTCCTCATACCAAGCATGGCCTTGGTGGCTCTCTCGCGACCGTTCGAGTCGGGCCCGTTTAGGTAGTTCATCATCTTTGGCGATGTAACTTGCCAAGAGACTCCAAACTTATCCTTTAGCCAACCACAGTAACTCTCTTGGCCGCCATTGGCTGTGAGCAGATCCCAGTACTGATCTATCTCCTGCTGAGAGGTGCAGGGAATCTGAAAAGAGACGGCTTGCGTGTGCGGAAAGTCTGGACCACCGTTCAGCGCGATGAATGGGCGTCCGAAGATTTGAAAGTTGACCACGACCTCCTCACCCTGTTGATTGCCAGGGGTCTGAGTTGGTGCAAGCCAGTTGTCCTCTAGTTTGCTGTCAGGAAAAATGCTGGTGTAAAACGTGGCTGCCTCGCGAGCATTGCCGTTGAACCAAAGGCAGGTAATGAGCTCCATGTCTGAACTCTAGACCCACTGGCCGAGTCAACTCGATTATTTAGCTTGATCTTGGAGGTTAGTTCTATTTGCTGAGCACTCTCAATTCATGGCTAGGCTGTGAATCACGGCCGAGGGAAAAAGGGGAAATGGCAAAGCGTGATTTTCTCAAGCGTCTCGGGCCTGGCATAGTCACAGGTGCAGCCGATGATGACCCTTCGGGAATCGGAACCTACACTTCGGTTGGGGCCACTGCTGGCTACGGATTTCTTTGGTCTGCGGTTTGGCTTTTGCCATTTGCATACGTTGTTCAGGAATCCTGCGCGCGACTGGCATTGGTAACGGGCAAGGGCTTGGCTGCAGTGATTAAGTCACGAATGCCACGCTGGGTTCTGGTCTTGGCAGTGCTGCTGGTTGCCATCGCGAACACCGTTAACATCGCTGCGAATCTATCGATTATGTCCGCAGCCCTTGGGCTGCTGGTGCCGATAGAGACCGGGCTAGGTGTTGTTATGTTTGCCCTGGTCTTGGGGTTCACTGAGATAGTCATCCCCTACCACCGCTACGCCAAGGTACTCAGATGGCTGTGTCTGAGCCTGCTGGCTTATGTTGCGGTGCTGTTTGTGGCTCAGGTGGATTGGCAGCAGGTATTAGTTTCAACCGTGATTCCGAGTTTTGATTTTTCAAAACTTTCCTTTGAACTTCTGATCGCTCTAGCCGGCACCACGATCTCCCCCTACCTGTTCTTTTGGCAGGCTGCCGAGGAGGTCGAAGACAGAAGAAATCATCACATCGTGAACGTTCAACCTCAGGCCTTGACAGCCATGCGCGGCGATGTATTCGCCGGCATGTTCACCGGGGTCTTCATCATGTTTTCCATCATGGCGACGGCTGCTGCAACCCTGCATGCCCAGGGAATCACCGAGGTGAACAGCGCTGCCGATGCCGCACTTGCACTAAAGCCGATAGCTGGTGAGTTTGCAAGTTTGTTGTTCCTACTCGGCATCCTGGGTGTGGGGCTACTCTCCATCCCAGTGTTGGCCGGTTCAACCGCATATGCGGTAGCAGAAACCTTTGGCTGGAGAGAGTCGCTGGAGCTCAAGCCCAGGCAAGCCAAGGCGTTTTACGCCGTTATCGTTTGTTCGATGCTGGTCGCTCTGGCTTTGAACCTATGGGGAATCGAGCCGATCAACTTTTTGCTAATTGCAGCGACTCTGAATGGGCTCACCGCACCGGTATTGATGGCGATTATCTGGTGGCTAGCCAGGGACAAGAATTTGCTCGGCCGCTGGGCTTCTGGGCGAGTGTCACAATTTCTTCTAGGGTTGGCAACTCTCGCCATGGGTTCGCTGCCTGTTTTTTGGTTATTCGCGAGCTAAACCACGGCAGTCAAAACCTTCGAAATTCGATTGCAAAAGCGCTAGCAAATTTCTGTCCTTGAAGTCGCAGGAGAACGCAGCCAAGCGTCGAAAAGGAGTAGTGTTTCAAAGTATTTTGCAAGGACCTGATCGTGAAGAAAACCAAACAATCGAAGATTGCTCGTAACTCCGCACTAACCCTGG
Source organism: uncultured Aquiluna sp. (assembly GCA_964597935.1). Taxonomy (GTDB): domain Bacteria; phylum Actinomycetota; class Actinomycetes; order Actinomycetales; family Microbacteriaceae; genus Aquiluna. The sequence continues at coordinate 2,366 of CAZQZY010000020.1, forward strand.
CAGCGATGGGTGTGGTCTATGGAGACATCGGCACCAGTCCAATTTATGCCTTCAACGAAGCGGTCAGAGCCGGTGGTGATACTCGGGATGAGATCCTCGGCGTGCTGTCTTTGGTTCTTTGGACTTTGACTGCGGTGGTGTCGGTCAAGTACATGGTGTTTGTGCTCCGTGCCGATAACCGAGGTGAGGGTGGCACCCTCGCGATGTTCTCCCAATTGGCAAGCAAGATTCGTAACGGGCGATCAGGAATCATGGGCTTCACGGTCTTCATTTTCCTAATGGCCGCCGCGCTTGAGTTCTCTGACGGAATTTTGACCCCGGCAATCTCGGTCTTGTCTGCAGTTGAAGGAATCAAGACCATCAACCCAGGTCTTGAGTTCTTGGTAGTGCCATTGACGGTCATTATCTTGGCAATTTTGTTCGCGGTGCAGTTCAAGGGCACGCATCGAATCGGAGCTGTATTCGGACCGGTGATGATTGTTTGGTTCCTAACCATTGGAACTTTGGGTCTAGCCCAGGTGATTCAAAACCCTGAGTCTTTGATCGCCGTAAATCCGATGTATGCGTTCCAGTTCATCCAGTCTCATGCAGCTGAAACCTTGTTTGTTATGGCCTCGGTGATTCTTGCGGTCACCGGTGCTGAGGCACTGTTTGCAGACCTCGGTCACTTCGGACGCGGTCCGATCCGTATCGGCTGGTTCGGGCTAGCTGGTTTAGCCCTGCCGCTGAATTACTTTGGTCAGGGAGCGCTGATTCTTCGCGACCCCAGTGCCGTTGGAAACAGCTTCTTCGGCATGGTTCCAAGCGGTTTGCCCGCAATCATGGTCTTGATTCTGACGATGATGGCAACCATCATCGCCTCCCAGGCACTGATTAGCGCGGTTGCTTCGCTCGCGAGCCAAGCAGTGCAGATGGGGTTACTTCCACGAATTCGAATTCGACACACAAATAAACAAGAGCGCGGCCAAATCTTTGTTCCATTTGTGAACACTGTCGTTGGCCTGGGATCGATCGCGCTGGTGGTTATCTTCCAGACCTCTTCAGCCCTAGCCGGCGCATACAGCTTTGCAATTGCTGGAACGATGTTGGTTTCAACCATCGGCCTCTTGATTCTTACCGCAGACAAGTGGAAATCCAAGCGCTGGTTCTTGATTCCTATTTTCAGCCTGTTCCTAATCATGGATGGAACTCTGTTCCTGGCAGCATCAACCAAGCTGATCACTGGTGCCTGGTTGCCACTTCTTGTGGGCTTCTGTTTGGCATCGATGATGTGGATCTGGCGCAAGGGACGTTTCGAGCTTGATAAGCGACTGAGCGCAACCTCGATGAGCTGGGATCAGGTCACCAGATTGCGCAAGTCCAAGAAGGTCAAGCTCATGAACTCTCTCGGCATTTACCCATCGGCTGTTCTTGGAGCTGTGCCGCAGGCGCTCGAGCAGCAGATCAAGGTCATGGGTTCGATGCCCAAGGAGATTGTGGTGGTGACCGTTACCTCGGTAGATGCGCCTTACTCTCACAAGCCCCCGCACTATGAGAAGGTCAATGATTACCTATCAGCAGTGACCGTGTTCTCCGGCTTCATGGAGCAGCGCAACGTCCCTAGATCACTTCGCTCAAAGAACATGGCTGAGCATTTTGATGAGCGCGAAGCAATCTACTTTGTTACTGACAGGACTCTGATCCCTGCCGATAAAACCGGACTTAACAGGGCTGAAGAAATCATCTTTACAACCCTGCACAGAAACGCCACAGCTCCGGCTCACTACTACCACTTACCGGAGCAGCGGGTTATCACGTTCGATATTTCGATCGAGGTGTAGCGGCTTAGTCGAGCTGGGTTTGGTGCAATCAGCCGAGTGCGATGAAGCACAGCCCTGGCTAGTCCTGCAGCACTCCAAGCGCTCGTGCCAGGTTCAAAATCTTCTCGGCACGCTTGATTCTTGGTGGATCGGAACCATCTCGGACCATTCCGCCTGAGGCTAGGAAGTCTTCGAAGAACTCCTGTGCCCAGACAATGTCTGACTCGGTAGGGCAGATGGTTTCGTTGATAACCACTGTCTGCTTCTCATCGAGACAAAGTTTGCCCGTGAGTCCTAGCGAGACAGCCAGGGTCGCCTGCTGCCTGAGGGCGGAGTGATTCGGTCCAACCGTTGGGCCGTCGATGGGACCCGGAAGATCTCCGATTCGGCTTGCCAAAACCAGTTTTGTTCTTGGGTAACTCATCGCAAGGTCATCGGCACTGGTTCCGGTATCGCGTCGATAATCTCCGGACCCAAAAGCAAGTCTGAACGCGCCTTTGGCGCGGGCGATTTCAACCGCATTTTCTATGCCAAGCGCCGATTCGACTAGCGGAATGATTGGTAAGTGAGAGCCCAGGAGTTTGTAGGTTTGTTCAACGCTTTGCCCATCTTCGGTCTTAGCTAGCATCACGCCCTGCAGTCCAGGAGCCCTGCTCAAGGCAATCAGGTCATCGCGCCAAAACTCGGTGCTGGCATCGTTCACCCTGACCCATGCTGAGCCAGTCTGGAGCCAGTCGACGACGGCATCTCGCGCGCGATCTTTATTGAGAGGATCAACGGCGTCCTCGATGTCGATGACGATTTGGTCTGCTCGAGATTCAGGGATTGCAGCTAACTGATCAACCTTCAGGCTGTTCACCAATAGCCACGACCTGGAAATCTCAGGCTGAATCGACATCTATAGCTCCATTACTAAAAGTCCTATCGCAAACCCTATTGCAAAGACTGAATCGATGTCTTTCTCAGCGGGAAATTGTCGGAGTTTCTTGTGGGAGCTCGGTGAGGGTTACTTCTTCTTGAACAGCGACTTGACCTTGGCTACCAGCTTTTCAAGGCCCTGCATGCCTTGTTTGTTGAGCTCTCTCGCCCACTCAAGTTCCAGGGCGAGGATGGTGAGTCCGAAGAATATGAAAAGTAGGCCGGGTCCCGGGGTAACCATCATGATCAGGCCCAGGATCAGAAGGATAAATCCAATAACCATCGTCAACACCCAGCGAACTGGGTGGGGTAACTTACCCAAGATGTTCTTGATCTTTTCCAACGCTCTACCCTTCGGTGACTACATCACCATAAATCTAATTCTTGAACAAAGGCTGTGACTGAGCTGAATTTGCGATGCCTATCGATTACTTCTACAATTTGTAGAAATACCAGAAAGGAATCCAGTGAAGAGCTCTCTAAGAACTCTGGCCGCTGGTGCCGCAGCAGTGGCGCTCGTTGCAACTCTATCCACTCCGACCTCCGCCCACGTGAGCGTGATTCCTGGGGTTTCAGCCTCCGGAAACACTACTGATGCGCTGACCGTTGGAAGAAACAACACCATCAACTTCAGAGTTGGTCACGGTTGCTCGCTGGAGAAAGACGTTGTTCACCCAAAAACCAAAGCGGTCATTGCCACTGCAGCCCTGGACAAGTTTTCAACTTTGGCATTTTCTGTGACGGTACCAACCGTCGCCATGGGTGACGCTGGACTCACTATGCCTAGACCAGAGTTCGTTCCGGGTTGGCGCACAACTTCAAAGAAGAATTCAGATGGATCAGTGACTATCAAGTGGCGTGCGATTTCCGACGACTTTGCGCTTCCAAACGGACCCGAGGGCGACACCGGGGCCACCATGTTTTTTGACTTTGGCGTTCGAGTCGCCTTCAGCGCAGCGACGAGGGGTCAGCGAGTTAGCTTCCCAGCGCAGCAGACCTGCTTGGTTGACATTCCAAAAGCCAAGGGTTTCAAGGCAGGCAGACTTCCAATCTTTGAAACCTGGGATGGAACTCCAGACGGTGCAGATACCGTTTTGGACAACAACTCTCGAGGCCCAGCCCCGACTGTTACCGTGAACCCATAGTGCGAAAGAAACTTGTTGCTGCAACGCTGGCAATCCTCCTGATGGGAGGGTTGCCAGCGAATGCGCATTCACAATTGGTTGATGCCGAGCCACGACCAAATCTCAGTTACAAGGTTTCCCCGAAGAACATCACGCTTACCTTCAACGAAGAGTTGCTAGATCTAGGACCCAGGTCCAACGTAATCACATTGACCGCACAGAATCGCAAAATCGCTACCGGTCCGGCTCAAATCCAAGGTAATCAGCTAGTTACCAAGCTAAACGTAAAGCTCAGACCAGGACGCTACACAACCTGGTGGCGAGCTCTATCTGCCGATGGGCACCCGATTTCTGGAAGATTCAACTTCACCGTAACCAAGTAAGGCCAGAGTTAGTCGTCGTCGCCTTCCCTGCCTTCACCTTCGCCATAGCTAACCTGTGCACCTGGGAGATTAGCGGCACCCGTGCTGTCTAGGGAGCCGATCAGGAATGCATCAAGAGTTGAGTTAGGGCGAGGCGATCCTCCGTGCTGACCTGAAAATGCGGAGGTTGCATCTTTTCCGCACAGAGCTGCAATCGCCGATGCCCCACCGGGGTGAGAGTTGGCGTAGCCAGTCAGGTCATAAACATTGCCCGATACAACGCTCCAGCAGTCTGTGGTTGAGCTGTGCTTGGCAACCTCTGCAGCTGTGTAAACACCAGCTACGCCAGCGGCACCCTGTTCAGATTGAGATGGGGTGGCACTTGGCTGCGCCGACGAGAGTGTTCCAATAACCAGCGCTTCAAGCTGTGCCATCGGGGTTTGCTGTCCGGAGTGCTGACCCAAGAAAGCATTGGTTCCGTCGGTTCCACAGATGCGGCTCAACACAGCCGAACCACCGGGGTGCTTGGCTAGGTAGTCAGTGAGGTTGATTACCTTGCCCTCGACAGCAGTCCAACAATCGGATGTCGAGTTGTGCTTTGCCAGCTCCTCGAGCGTAATTCCACCATCTGCGGCGGTGTCGGTTTGAGTCGGAGTCGCCGAGGCGGAGGGCTCGATAACTTGAATCTTCGAGGCCCAGGTTGCCTCGGCACCCGAGTGGCCCACAAAGAAGGTCAGGGTAGAAACTGCTATCGCCCCAATAGCAGCTAGTGACATGGCTGCCTGGATCTGCCACTTGGGACGATCTGCTCTGGTGACAAGCCAAAATGTGAGGGCCAGTAAGAACAGACCGATTGAGGCTGGGAAAAGGATGTCGCCCAACGCTGCGTGCTGCTGTGGCAAACCGACACGGTCAGCCAGTTCCTCACCGGATTCTTTTGCGATGTAGGTAGCGAACGCTCCAACGGCCAGCGTGCCTACGGTGATTGGAAGGTAGGTCTTTCGCTGCTTAGGAAGAAATATCAGCGCTATAAGCGCGAGTGCCCCCAATGGCACAAGGACTACCGCCAGGTGCACTGCGAGGGGGTGAACGGGTAGTCCACCAATTGTGTCAAATACGGAACTGAGTATTGAAATTTGAGCCATAGCCAAAATCTACTCCTCGGGTAAAGCGGCCGTGGTGCAAAGAACTTGGGAGTTATCTGAGAATTATCTGTAATCAGGAGAAATGCTTGGTTTTCATTTTTCTGAGTAGCGTTATCGCCATGGCTGACTACGCGTTATTTGCAATCGCTTATTTTGCGGCCGCCATTGCTCCCGGTGCAGACACCACTTTGGTTCTATCCAGGGCTCTAGAGAGCCAGCCGAGAGCATGGCTCTCCGGAGCGGGGATCACACTCGCAAAGCTTGCTCTTTTGACACTGGCCTACTTTGGTGCCGCAGTGCTACTTAGTCAGAACCCTGAGGTTTTTTTGGCACTCAAGGTATTCGGGGCTGCGTTTCTCATCTATCGAGCGGTCGTACTTTGGCGCAAGACTAAGTTGAGTGAGTCACCCAAGCAAGGCTCTGCGTTTGCGGATTTTGGAATCGGATTCGCAACAGCGTTCACCAATCCCCAGCCGCTCGCCTTCTACCTAGCCATCGTCCCTCAAGTTGCGGGATCCACGAATCTCCTGTTTTTAGGGCTGATAGTTGTCCTGGGGTTTGCGCTAGTGACTTTGATTTATTCAAGTCTTGCCAGACCAATCAAGCGGGTTCTAACAAAGAGCGGGCCAAGAGTGATCAACAGAATTGTTGCTGGGCTTTTAGTGTTTGTGGCGGTCTGGATTCTTCTCCGCTAACTAAAGTGGAGCTATGACCGATGCGAATCCATACGCGAACAAACCAATGAGTCCGGAGAGTGAAAAGCTCTGGGCGATGGCTCTTCATCTATTGGCAATTCCATTTGAGTTCTTTGCCCCACTAATTGGTTATTTCGTTCTTCGCGACCGTGGACCTTTCGTCTCTCACCACGCTAAGGAGTCACTCAACTTTGGCATCACTATCGTGGTAGCCGCAGTGGTCTTGGCGATTTCGATTGTCGGTTTGCTGATCATTTGGGCGCTCCCGATTGTCTGGGTGATTTTTAGAATCGTGGCCGCAATCAAGGCAGCTCAGGGTGAGTTTTACAAAATCCCTATCGCCATCAAGTTCATCAAGCTCTGATGACTCAGGAAACCCTGAGTTTTAGCCTCTCCGCCGCAAGACTCTCTGGCGAGCTCTCAAAAGCTCAAACTCACGGCGCTGAGATCAGCCTTGACACATCAGTTGCGGGGAACCCAGCTGCTCTAACGCCTATTGAACTCCTCTTAGCGGCTCAAGCTGCTTGCTTCATAAAGGGAGTGGAGCGGTTTGCAGAAAAACTGAATTTTGAATTCTCTGATGTCCAAGTAACCCTGACCGCCCAGCGACCGGTGGATCAGGCAACTATTACAGCGGTGACCTACCGAGTCGAGATAGCAACCTCGGAGACCAAAGAACGAGTGGACTTGATTGCGAAAAACCTGCTCAAGCACGGCACCATCTACAACGTTCTAAGCGCCTCAATCCCTCTAAGCGGCGAGATTACAAAGCGCGCCGACTCCTAATCTGCGCGACCAAAAACACCAGGCTTGAAACCAAGGTGGCCACAACAGCAAATCGATAGACCCACATCCCAATCAGCACCGTTGGGTTCATTGGCTCAGAGGGGCCCTCTCTCCCGATCGTTAGCGCAGCCACAATGGTTAGGATTCCGATCAGCAGGGCCGCGGCATAACTGACCCAGAGATAGATAGGTGGCTTGACTTTTCCAATCACCAGTGCGGCCGCAAACACCACACCGGCCAGCATCAATGCGAGCCCGCCCTCCAGGGGATCAATCAAACCTAGAAAAACGATCGGGAGATTCAGGCCCAGCAGTGCTATCGAAACTACTTCTCGTTTTGACATTCGATCCCCCTAGTAGAAGCTAACTCTAAACCTAGGCCTAAAAAGTAAAGCTGCCGAGTATCCCACTCGACAGCTTTACTCGTTTAGTAACTATTGCTGCAGATCAAACCTGTCGTTATTCATAACCTTGTTCCATGCGGCAACAAAGTCATGGACAAACTTCTCTCTGTTGTCATCTTGTGCATAGACCTCAGCGTAGGAGCGAAGAATCGAGTTTGATCCAAAAACAAGGTCGGCTCTGGTCGCAGTGAACTTGGCTTCCCCAGTCTTTCGATTGCGCATTACGTAGGAATTCTCTCCCCTAGGCTCCCAGACATAGGTCATGTCTGTGAGGTTCACAAAAAAGTCGGTGGTTAGAGCACCTTCTTGTTCAGTGAACACTCCATGCTTGGTGCCACCGAAGTTGGTGCCCATCACGCGCATTCCGCCAACCAGAGCGGTCATTTCCGGTCCGGTGAGCCCCAATAGCTGAGCTCGATCTAGCATTAGCTCTTCTGCCGGCACCACATAGTCCTGCTTCATGAAGTTTCTAAAGCCATCGGCAAGTGGCTCAAGGTGAGCAAACGACTCGACATCAGTCCACTCTTGAGTGGCATCACCTCGGCCAGGAGTGAAGGGCACAGTGATGTTGAAACCGGCGGCTTTGGCAGCCTGCTCAACACCCACATTCCCGGCCAAAACAATGACGTCAGCGACAGATGCACCGGCCTGCTGAGCGATTGGCTCGAGCACGGCCAGAACCTTTTCGAGTCGCTGTGGCTCGTTGCCAACCCAGCTGCGCTGCGGCTCAAGACGAATGCGAGCTCCGTTAGCCCCACCTCGAAGATCGCTCTGGCGGAAGGTGCGGGCCGAGTCCCAAGCGGTTGCCACTAGCTCTGAAACACTCAAGCCACTGGCGGCGATTTTTGCCTTCACCGCCGCAATGTCGAAGTTCTTGTTTCCGGCTGGAACTGGGTCTTGCCAAATCAAATCCTCAGTTGGAGCGTCTGGGCCGATATAACGAACACGTGGTCCCATGTCACGGTGGGTGAGCTTGAACCAGGCCCGCGCAAATACTTCAGAGAAGTAGTCAGGGTTTTCGTAGAACTTCTTCGAAATCTCCAGATAAATGGGGTCCTTGATCATTGCCATATCGGCATCGGTCATCGCAGGGTTGTGACGGATGCTCGGATCCTCAACATCCACAGGTTTGTCCTGCTCCTCAATGTTGACCGGCTCCCACTGCCACGCGCCGGCCGGGCTCTTGGTGAGCTGCCAGTCGTATTTGAAGAGCAGGTGGAAGTAGCCGTTGTCCCACTTTGTCGGGTTGGTAGTCCAGGCACCTTCGAGACCGGATGAAACGGTGTCACGACCAATCGCTCTGGTGGTGTGGTTTTGCCAACCTAGACCAGCCTCTGAAATGTCCGCACCTTCTGGCGAAGGACCTAGGTTCTCCGCCCTGCCGTTACCGTGCATCTTTCCAACCGTGTGGCCACCCGCGGTCAGTGCAACTGTCTCCTCGTCGTTCATTGCCATTCGACCGAAAGTGACACGAATCATCTGGGCAGTCTTTAGCGGATCGGGCTTGCCATTGACTCCCTCAGGGTTCACATAAATCAAACCCATGTGGGTCGCGGCTAGCGGGTTCTCCAGAGAGTTTGGATCCTCCAGGTTTTCGTAGCGGTTCTCCGATGGAGCCAGAAACTCTTTCTCCGCCCCCCAGTAAATGTCTTTCTCTGGGTGCCAAATGTCTTCGCGGCCAAAAGCAAAACCGTAGGTCTTGAGCCCCATAGATTCGTAAGCGACGGTCCCCGCCAGAATCATCAAATCAGCCCAGGAGAGTTTGTTTCCATACTTTTTCTTGATTGGCCAAAGAAGTCTCCTGGCCTTGTCAAGGTTCACATTGTCGGGCCAAGAATTCAGTGGTGCAAAACGCTGATTACCTGTCGCGCCACCTCCGCGACCATCCGCAGTTCGGTATGAGCCTGCAGAGTGCCAAGCCATGCGAATCATCAGTCCGCCATAGTGACCCCAGTCAGCTGGCCACCAGTCCTGAGAGTCTGTCATCAGTGCATGGACGTCACGCTTGACAGCCTCGAAGTCAAGCTTTCTAACCTCTTCGCGGTAGTTGAAATCACCCAGTGGATTCGACTTCTTATCGTGCTGGTGAAGAATGTCGAGATTCAGAGTGTTGGGCCACCAGTCGGTGTTTGATACGCCCGATTGAGTGATGCTGCCGTGCGGCACTGGGCATTTTGCTGAGTCCATTTATTCCTCCAGTAAGGCTTCCTATACAAGCCAACCTCCAGACTCGAAATTGGCTTCCAAAAAAGCCCAACTAGAGCAAGATTTTTTGAATTCGCTTTAGCGAAACTGGCTCCGAGGTGCCAAGTGACTGCGCGAACTGGCTGACTCTGAATTCTTCGATCAGCCAGCGCGCTTGAATCAGGTGCTCAGCGGAGCCTGGCTCCAGGGGCATGCTGCCTCCCTTGGATACGAAGACTCGAATTGCCTCTGCAACCTCGAACCAAAGTTGAGCGTCTTTCGAACCAGACTCCTGCAGCTTCCTGATGCGCATGGCCACCGCCTCCAGATAAACCGGGATTCTGCGGATCCGAGCTATGGAGCTAGCGAATATCAGGTTCTTTGGCAGCAGCTGAGCGATGTGCTCCTTTTCAGAGTTGAGCACAGCCAATAAATCAAAGTTCTTCACCGCTGAGATCTCTCTTTGCGCAGCGGCAGCACTTGCCGCAATCTTCGACATGACTGCCATCAGGTCGAAGCTCAGTTCGATGAGTCCTGCCTCGACGACCTCGCGAACAGAATCAAATTCAGAGCGAGTGAAGATCAAGCCGGAAGGCTCCAACTTTCTAATCTCCTGCTCCGCGAATGCTCCGAGAAGGTCATTCAGGTAGTCCTTCACGCTCTGATAACCAAGCGATGAAAGCGCGAGTTTCTCCTCTGGCTTGAGGTGGTCCTTGACGTAATCGGCAGGATTTTTGATGGCCTGCCTAACTAGTTCGATTACTCCATAAATGTGATGCTTGCGGCGCTCTGACTCGGTGGCGAAAAGCTTGATCTCAACGCCCGCGGGTGTTGCTAAAAGAGTTGGGAAGGCTCTCAAGAGCGAACCTGAGTGATCTGACTCGATTACCTTGGGCAGCTCATCGAAATCCCAACCCAAGACTCTTCTTTCGAGTTTGTTTGAGCCCTGAACCAGGTTCGCAACCTCTCCTCTGGCCTTGTCTTGGAACTGAGCCTTTAGGGCTGCCAAATCATTGCCGAGCGCTACCTGCTTGCCTTTGGCATCGATAATGCGATAGGTCATTCTCAGCGACGTTGGTAGTTTGCTGGTGTCAAAATCGGCAGCTTGGATTGGAACGGAACTGAGTTCTCTCAGCGTCTTTGCCAATAGCTCGAGCAATTGTCCATTTGGAACCTCGGGCAAAACCTCCAGGGCTTTTCTTGCCCAATCATTCGCCGGCACCACAAACTTTCTAACCTGCTTTGGGAGTGAGCGAATCAACTCTGTTACCAAGTCCTGTCGCATGCCAGGTACTAACCACTCGAAGGGGTCGGCGGTCACTCGCGCCAAAACCGCCAGCGGCACGTCCACCGTTACCCCATCATCTATGGCACCGGGGTCGAACTTATAACTCAGATCAAATTGCTGGCCCTCAAATGGGAAGCTCTTTGGCAGGTCAAACTCGGTGGGTTCCTCAAGTTCTGTTTCGTAAAGCTTTTCAACACTTAGATCGAGGAGGTCTGGTTTCTCCTCGCGAACCTTTCGCCACCAACCCTCAAAGCTGCGGGTTGAGAAAACATCAAGCGGAATTCGATTGTTGAAGAACCTAAACAGGTCGTTTTCTGAAGGAATCAGTTCTGGCTTTCGGGCCCGTTCGGCCTTTTCTTCAAGCTCCAACAAAAATGTCTTGTTTCGTTTTTCAAACTGCTGCGGAGAATCCCACTCCCCGTAAACGAGCGCATGCCTGATGAAGAGCTCTCTGCTCACAAGCGGATCAATCCGTGAATACTGCAGCTTTCGGTTTTCGACTATCGCAATGCCAAACAGCATCACACGCTCATTGGCAACAACCGCCCCTTGCTTTTTTTCCCAATGGGGTTCGGAGAAGCTGCGTTTGCAGAGATCGCCGGCCAACTCCTCAGCCCATTCAGGTTTTATCTCGGCATTCATGCGAGCAAATAGCCGACTAGTCTCAACCAACTCTGCCGAAATGATTGCCTGGGGTGGCTTTTTAGCGAGCGCCGAACCGGGGAAAATGTAGAACTTCTTTCCGCCCGATCCCGCATACTCCGCAGGACCCTTGTTTGGTTTTGATTTGCCGTTTTGCCA
>CAZQZY010000021.1:0-13011 GCA_964597935.1 uncultured Aquiluna sp.
CCACGCCCCAAATTGCTTCAGAAGAATCAGAAAAGATTCCTAGGCTTAGGACATAGCTAGCTCAGGAGGAAGTATGACCCCGGAGCACTTCAACGCCGTTTTTCGCGCCCACATGCCTGAGATTTCAAGGTTTTTGGCCAGGCGTGTGGACCAATCTGAAGTCGAAGATCTGGCCGCGGATCTGTTTGCGATTGCGTGGAACAAACGAGCTGCAATACCCGAGGGTTTTGAACTGCCCTGGCTCTACAAAACAGCTCGCTACCTGATTTCTAATCATCGCAAAAAGCACAACAATCGATCCCGTATTGAACTACTGATCGCAAGACCCGAGGCTGCACCTTCGGCCGAGTCCATCGCAATAGCAGATAGCGCATTGGGCTCTGCTTGGGCAAAACTTCAGGGTTTCGAACGTGAGTTGATTTCTCTCTGGGCCTATGAAGGTTTGAGCAATAAGGAAATTGGGTTGACTCTCGAAATCTCTGAGAATGCAGCCGCAATTCGCCTAACGCGAGCCAAGCAAAAGCTAAAAAACTTACTGGAAAGTGAAAACTTTTTAGTTGACGGGACAGTTGAGTAATCATGAATGAGAATTTTGAAGATCTAAAAGCTCGACTAAACAGTGCGGATCCGGCTCGGGATTCAGCAGTGCTGAATGAGGGATTGGTCGCACAAGCGGCCTTGAGCAAGCCCAAGTCAATTCCACTCTCCCGCAAGCTAAGACTCGCTCTTGTTTCAGGGTCAGCTGTTGCCGCCGTGTCGGCACTCACACTCGCCGTCAGTCTGGCGCTCCCCCAGCAGCCCCTGATTCAGATGGCGAGCGGTGGGCAACAGGGCCGCGCTGAGGCCATGCTTTCAAGCGATGCGGCAGCACCGGGCATGAAGATGATTGCACCGACTTGGATTGTTTATGAACATGACGCATCAGCCCTCTCCGAGGAAACTGGCCGCGGCACGGTTTACCAACTCATGCTTGAGGGCGACCCAAAGGAAAAACTGCAGCAGCTAGCTGACTATTTCGGAGTCGAAGGAGAGATCCGAGAAGAAGAGTGGTCCTCCCCCGAGTATCCAACCTTTGCAATTGGAAAGCCGGAGCGACAGGTGAGCATCACCTGGGCGGGTACTGGCAATTTCTATTTCAACTCATGGGATCAAAACTCCTATAAGTGTGAGAACAAGACAATCACCCTAGAAGACGGCAGTTCCTATGAGAGCTGCGAGCCAATCGCGACCCCAGAACTGATTCCAAGCGTTGAGAAGATTCGCAGCGAAGCATTTGGAATCTTCGAAAACTTCGGGCTCGAGATTTCAAAAGACGAGATTCGAGTGGACCGAAGCGACTGGGGTGCCAGCGCAATCGGCAGTGTCCAAATTGACGGGCAGGACACCGCCCTAGAGTGGTGGATCAACTATGACGGAGCGGGCAAGCTCTCGAGCGTTGCCGGACACTTTGCAAAACCAGTAGCTCGGGGCGAGTTCAACACCGTATCAGCCAAGGATGCAGCCGCGAGAATCAAGGATGGGCGTTGGTTTGGATCCCCTGCAAGCTCTGTCTGGAATAAGTACTCGCAGGGCGCAATGGGCCTAAGGACAGCAGATGCGACAACCGAACCAGCAGTGGAGCCAGCTCCAGCTGTGACCACCAAGGAGGGGTCTGACACAACTACCCAGGACCAGCCCGTTGATGTCAAGCCTGAGATTGTGAAGCTGAAGCTCACCGGCTCCGAGACCGCACTCCTGATGATCTATGACAAATCTGGTGGTGCATGGCTGGTTCCTGGTTACCTGCTAAAGAACGACCAGGGTTGGTTTGATTCCGTTATCTCTTTGGTCGAGGGAGTCATCGAACTTCCTGAACCTTACGTGGTTGAGCCACTACCGGCAACCAAGCAGGACTAGAACCCCTGAGGTGTGATCAATCGCACGCTATGGCCGTCAATCTCTACCTTGAGATTGGCGGCTTTGGCAATTCTGGGCAAGTCACTCACAGTATCGAGACCGTGAGTCATCGCGGCCCGGACGAAGAGGCCTTTCGCCTTTTTATTGAAGTGATTGAGCGCCTTACCTGTCTCATCAAAGACATCCAATTCGTAGCTTTCTAGCTCGTTTGGAATTGGGTTCAACTGCGCATACGACTTTGATCTCATGTCGAGAATCGGCTTGGTGAGCCTTGGCCAGACAGCTTTGTGTGCTTCAGTCCAAAGTTCTCGAAGCTTTACCTTAGGGAGCTTTGTCGTTGCGGAAAATCGGTAGTAGGGAATTTGTTCGGTGGCGGGCAGTAGTCCAAAAAGCGCGGACTGGATAAACAGCTGCTCACTCACCCGCGTCTTGGCAACCTCATCGAGGGATTTGTAATCAAGGGCGTCAAACAGCACCCCTGCATACCGTTCAATCGCAGGCATGGTGGGTGCGGTCATCAGATTCTTGTTTGCCTCCAGGTCACCCAGTGACTTTGGGCCAAGCTTGAAAGTCTCAGCTGCCTTTTTTGGGTTGGAGCAAACCTTCTGAGTTGCTGCGATTAGTTGGTCTCGAGCCGGATCCAGGGCTGCCCAGATAATGGCCAGTTTGTCGATAGAAATGCCAACGCCGCCGGGACGCTTGGTCTCCGACGGCGGCAGCAGGATAAGCATTAGTTGGTTAGCTGAGCGTCTCTAACCACCAGAGTCAGGTTGTTGTTCTCCAGTGACAAGAAGCCGCCTTCTGCGCAGTCTGCAGTCAGAACCTTGCCCTCACCAGTGGTGATTCGAATTTGGCCTGGCACCAAGATCGCGAGCATGGGCTCGTGACCTGAGAGCAGACCAATCTCACCAACGGTGGTCTTGGCGATGACCTGGGTTGCCGAGCCAGACCAAATCTGGCGGTCGGCAGCCACTAGGTCAACGTTTAGTTCGCGTGACATTAGCCAAGGTCCTTCTGGATGCGCTCGTATGCCTTCATGACGTCGTCGATGCCACCGCAGTTGAAGAACGCCTGCTCTGGGATGTGGTCTAGGTCACCGCGGGCAATCATCGAGAAGCCCTCGATGGTGTCCTTCAGTGGCACGGTCGAACCAGCAACACCGGTGAACTTGGTTGCCATGTAGGTGTTCTGGCTCAAGAACTGCTGGATGCGACGTGCGCGAGCAACAGTGATCTTGTCCTCTTCGGAAAGCTCCTCAACACCCAAGATGGCGATGATCTCCTGAAGCTCCTTGTTCTTCTGCAGAATCGCCTTGACGCGAATTGCAGTCTCGTAGTGATCCTGAGAGATGTAACGAGGGTCAAGGATTCTGGAGGTTGATGCCAGTGGGTCCACAGCTGGGTATAGACCCTTGGCTGCAATCTCACGGCTTAGCTCAGTGGTTGCGTCCAAGTGAGCGAAGGTGGTTGCAGGGGCTGGGTCGGTGTAGTCGTCAGCTGGAACGTAGATCGCCTGGAGCGAGGTGATCGAGTGACCACGGGTCGAGGTGATGCGCTCCTGAAGCAGACCCATCTCATCGGCAAGGTTTGGCTGGTAACCCACGGCTGAAGGCATGCGGCCTAGCAGGGTGGATACCTCAGAACCTGCCTGAGTGAAACGGAAGATGTTGTCAATGAACAGAAGTACGTCCTGCTGCTGAACATCGCGGAAGTACTCCGCCATGGTCAGAGCCGAAAGCGCTACGCGAAGACGGGTTCCTGGTGGCTCATCCATCTGACCGAAGACCAGCGCGGTCTTGTCGATAACACCAGACTCCTTCATCTCGTCGATTAGGTCGTTACCCTCACGAGTACGCTCACCTACACCGGCGAATACCGATACACCGTCGTGGTTCTCGGCCACACGGTAGATCATCTCCTGGATCAAAACGGTCTTACCAACACCGGCACCACCGAATAGACCGATCTTTCCACCCTGTACATAAGGGGTTAGCAGGTCGATGACCTTGATACCGGTCTCGAACATCTGGGTCTTGGACTCAAGCTGGTCGAAGGCAGGTGGGGTGCGGTGGATTGGCCAGCGCTCCTTCACCTCAACAACCTGTCCAGGCTCACCGTTGAGGATCTCACCGGTCACGTTGAATACCTTGCCCTTGGTCACATCACCAACTGGCACCGAGATAGGTGCGCCAGTGTCGTGAACCACTCCACCGCGGACCAGACCATCGGTTGGCTTCAGTGCAATCGCGCGGACTAGGTCATCACCGAGGTGCTGGGCAACCTCAAGAGTCAAAGTCGACTTCTGGTCACCGAAGGAGATCTCTGTGGTCAGGGCGTTGTAGATTTCAGGAATCGAGTCATGCGGGAACTCAATGTCCACAACTGGACCAGTGACTCGCGCGATACGACCCGTTGCTGTCTTGGTGCTCTCGGCCATTTTGCTTTCTTTCTCTTAGTCCTCGGTAACCGTGGCCAGCGCATCTGCGCCACCCACAATCTCCGAAATCTGCTGGGTAATTTCTGCCTGACGGGCTGCGTTTGCCAGGCGGGTGTAGTTCAAAATCAACTTGTCTGCGTTGTCGGTAGCGCTCTTCATGGCCTTCTGACGAGCAGCGTGCTCGGCAGCGGCTGACTGCAGCATTACGTTGAAGATTCTGTTCTCGATGTAAACCGGAAGCAGGGCATCAAGGACCTGCTCAACCTCTGGCTCAAACTCAAACAGTGGGAAAACCTCGGTCGAGGAAACTGCTTCCTGCTCAACAACCTCGAGCGGTAGCAAGCGGATCTTGTCTGGCTCCTGAACCATCATCGATACGAAGCGGTTACCGACTAGGTAGATCTCGTCTACGCCGCCCTCCTCGTAAGGCTTGAGGAACGCTTGGGTCAACTCGGCAGCAATCTCGCGAGCGGTGTCAAACTGAGGAAGATCAGTCCCACCAATCCACTCACGCACGAATGCCTTGCGACGGAAGTTGAAGTTACCCACTGCCTTGCGACCGATTAGGTAGTAAACGATTTCCTTGTTCTGCTCGCGAAGCAACGCAGTTAGCGCCTCTGCCTCTTTGAGAACTGACGAGGAGAATGCACCTGCCAAACCGCGGTCTGAGGTGAAGATTGCCACTGCAGTTCTGCGGTGGTTACCGTCATCGGTGATCAGCGGGTGGTCAACGTTTGAGTAGGTTGCAACCGCCGAAACCGCACGGGTCACCGCACGGGTGTAAGGGCTAGACGCAGCAACACGCTGCTGCGCCTTGGCGATTCTCGATGCCGAGATCAGCTCCATGGCGCGAGTAATCTTCTTGGTCGTCTTGGCAGACTTAATTTTCTGCCGGTAGACCCGAAGTTGCGCTCCCATTAGCTTGCCTTACCCTTCTTAGCGCTTCTGCTTTACGATCTGCTCCTGGCCGATCTCCTCTGGGGAGGCAGCCTTCACAGACTCGGAGCCAGCCTTGATTAGCGGCTCACCGGCGTGAGTTAGGAACATCTTCTTGAACTGCTCAAGCTGCTTCTCAAGCTCCTCGATGGTGTCCTTCTCGAGCTTGGAAGTCTCGCGAATCACGGTCAGGGCCGAAGAGTTGCGCTTTAGGTAGTCCAGGAACTCACGCTCGAAACGAAGCACGTCCTGAACCGCAACATCATCAAGCTTTCCAGTGGTTCCAGCCCAGATAGAAACAGTCTGCTCCTCAACTGGGAATGGTGAGTACTGAGGCTGCTTCAGAAGCTCGGTTAGACGTGCACCACGCTCAAGCTGCTTGCGGGAAGCTGCATCTAGGTCGGATGCGAACATCGCAAAAGCCTCGAGGGCACGGTACTGAGCTAGCTCTAGCTTCAGGGTTCCGGAGACACCCTTGATGCTCTTGAGCTGAGCGGCACCACCAACACGTGAAACCGAGATACCTACGTCAATAGCAGGGCGCTGGTTTGCGTTGAAGAGGTCCGACTGCAAGAAGATCTGACCGTCGGTGATCGAAATCACGTTGGTTGGGATGTATGCAGAGACGTCGTTTGCCTTGGTCTCGATGATTGGAAGTCCAGTCATCGAACCGGCACCCATCTCGTCGGAGAGCTTTGCACAACGCTCTAGCAAACGGGAGTGTAGGTAGAAGACGTCACCTGGGTAGGCCTCACGTCCTGGTGGGCGTCGCAGTAGTAGCGATACCGCGCGGTAGGCCTCGGCCTGCTTCGATAGGTCATCGAAAATGATTAGAACGTGCTTGCCGCCATACATCCAGTGCTGACCGATAGCGCTACCGGTGTAAGGAGCTAGGTACTTGAATCCAGCTGGGTCAGATGCAGGAGAAGCCACGATGGTGGTGTACTCCATCGCACCAGCCTCTTCCAAAGCACCCTTAACACCCGCGATGGTGGAGCCCTTCTGGCCGATTGCTACATAGATGCAGCGAACCTGCTTGGTTGGGTCTCCGGAGAGCCAGTTGTCGCGCTGGTTGATGATGGTGTCAACTGCGATTGCGGTCTTACCGGTCTGACGGTCTCCAATGATCAGCTGACGCTGTCCACGGCCGATTGGAATCATGGCATCGATCGCCTTGATACCGGTCTGAAGTGGCTCGTGGACAGACTTACGCTGCATAACACCAGGAGCCTGAAGCTCTAGTGCGCGACGACCCTCAGAAGGGATATCTCCCAGTCCATCGATTGGCTGACCCAATGGGTTGACCACGCGACCGAGGTAAGCGTCTCCAACTGGCACGGATAGAACCTCACCAGTGCGGTAGACCTCCATGCCCTCTTCGATGCCGGTGAATTCACCGAGGACTACGACACCGATCTCACGCTCATCGAGGTTTAGTGCAAGACCAAGGGTGCCGTCCTGGAAGCGCAGAAGCTCGTTAGCCATTGCACCAGGTAGACCCTCAACGTGAGCAATACCGTCGGCAGCATCGATTACGTAACCGACCTCCTGCTTCTGAGAGCTCTGTGGATCGAATGACGAAACGAAGTCCTTCAGGGCATCCCGAATCTCATTCGGGCTGATCTTTAGCTCTGACATTTGCTTCCTCTGCTTCTTTTGTTTGGCAACTAGCTCAGTTGCAATCTTGCGTTTGAAATTTTGGTTACTACGGTTGCATCGATTACCTCGCCAGCCACCGCGACGTGAATGCCGCCAACAACCTCAGGGTCAATCTCGACATTTAGCTGCAGCTTCTTGCCGTAGACGGAGCTCAAGGCAGACTCCAGGCGCTGCTGCTGCTCGGCAGAGAGTTCACGGGCAACTCGAACTCGAGCTACGAACTCACCGGCATACTCCGCAACCCAGACGCCGTATTGACCGACCACCTGTGCGAAGCGCTTGAACGCTGCTGACTCGATAGCCTGCAGTGCGAGCGCCAAGGCTGCCTCCGAAACCTTGCCCTTGAACAGCTTGGAAATCAGTGCCTGCTTGGCCGCAGCATCTCGGTTAGAGCTCAGTGCCAACTCCAACTCTGGGTCAGAAGAGGCAGTCTGCTCGATGGCAAACAGCTCCGCCTGTAGCTGGTCGATGTTCGCGCTCTGGGCTGCAACGCGAACCCCCAGCTGCTCAATCGCAGCTGGAAGGTCGCGAGTTGCTGACCAGCGAAGCTTAGAAAGCTCGATGAGCAAACCGGTGGTCTGCTCGCTCAGCTTGGCACCAAATACCGATCTAACGACCTGCTCCTTGCCCGCAACTTCGGCGGAAGGATCCGAAAGCACAGAACGCAGTGAAGTGCTCTGCTGCAAAGCGTTGCTCGCAGCGAACAGCTCCAGGGCGGTCGTTAGGTTGGTTGCGCCAAGCGAGGCGAGCTTCTCGCTCGCGATCAGCTTGGCTGCTCTGGTACTGGATGCCATGGGTTCTAGGCCTTCTTAGCTTCTAGCTCTTTGATGAAATCGTCGACAACCTTGTTGGCAATTGCGTCATCCTGCAGCTTCACCGCGACGATGCGGGATGCTAGCTCGATAGCCAGGCCTCCGACCTCGTTGCGAAGTGCATTCATGGCGCTCTCGCGCTCGGCGTCAAGGGCAGACTTTGCAATCTGCGCTAGACGCTCGGACTCAGCCGATGCCTGCGCCTTCATCTCGGCAAGGATCGCCGCGCCTTCGGCACGGGCTTCCTCGCGAATGGTTGAAGACTCAGCTCTTAGCTTCTCCTGCTCTGCCTCAACAGCTGCCGTGCGCTCCTCGGCAGCCTTCTGGGCTGCCTCGGCGTCTGCCAGTCGGCCTTCGATGGCCTTGGCGCGCTCGTCAAGCATCTTCTTGAATCCAGGTAGCACCTTGAACCAGAAGAAGGTCAGTAGGACAACAAAGACAACCGACGACCAAGTGATGTCATAGATCGCGGGCAGCAGTGGGTTTGGGGTCTCCCCCTCTTTCGCTGCCGCGACAAGAATCTGAATAGTCATGGTCTAAAGGGCTTCTCTACTAGCCGAAGATGAATGGGGTGGCTAGACCGATCAGAGCAAGTGCCTCGGTAAATGCGATACCCAGCCACATGGTGACCTGTAGCTTGCCTGCTAGCTCTGGCTGACGAGCGATGGACTCGATGGTCTTAGAAACTACTAGACCTACACCAATGCCAGGACCGATTGCAGCGAGGCCGTAGCCAACCACTGCGATGTTGCCGGATAGTTCGGCGATGTTTACTGCGTCCACTTGTTTTCCTTCCGTGGGGTTTAGATCGACGGTTGTCGACTTAGTGTTCGTCTGCCAATGCCAACTGGATGTAGACAGTGGTCAGAAGTGTGAATACGTATGCCTGCAGCACAGACACCAGAATCTCAAAGACTGTGAACGCGAAACCAAACAGTAGTGTTCCCGCTCCAAAGAGCTTGAAGATGCCGTCGGCCTGGAAGAAGAAGAATTGAGTTGCCGAGAAGCAGAGCACCAACAGCAAGTGACCGGCGATCATGTTCATCAGCAAACGAAGGGCCAGAGTTACCGGGCGAAGAATGAAGGTCGAGAGCAACTCGATCGGGGTCACCAGTACGTAAAAGGCTGGCGGAACTCCTGACGGGAAGAGGGAGTTCTTGAAGAACTTCACACCGTGGCGCCTCATACCCGCGTAGATAAATGTCACGTAGGAGGCCAGCGCTAGGACCAGCGGAATACCAATAACTGAGGTTCCGGCAATGTTTGCAAACGGGATGATTCCGGTGATGTTCATGCCCAGAACCATGAAGAAGATCGTGGTCAGCAATGGGAGGAAGCGCTCTCCGTCTTTTTCACCGAGCTGATCGTGAGCAATGCTCTTGCGAACAAAGTTCAGCGCCATCTCACCAAGGAGCTGGAAGCGACCTGGGACAACGTTTCCGGTCTTTACGGCCTGCTTAAACTTGCGAGTCCAGAGCCAGAATAGAACGATCAAAACGGTCATCACGATCAAACGAATCATCATGATTCGGTTGATGGCAAAAGGGGTTCCCTCGAAAGCAACGATTTCAGGATAGAACTCGTAGATGCTAGGCGGGTGGAATCCGCCTTCCTCGGCCGCAATCAGGCTCAGCGCACTAAACAGGGTCGTTCTCCTGGCTCAGGCGACACTGAGTGTCGCGGGGTCTCGGGAATCTCCAACGAGTTTATAAGACGATTTGTTCCCTTTTTCCCCATTTGGAAAAAAAGTGCAGCTAATTATCAAGAATCGGTTGGCGACCCTTGAGCACTACCCAGCTGTCAATTGCCAAGCCACCCAAAACCGTTGCCACCACCGCGAAGAAAAACACCGGACCAGAGATGAACTCGGCACCCTGCAATAGACCTAGGGTGACAGCGAAAAGCAAAACTTTAACCAACCAACCGCCCAGAACCAGACCGTAGAAGCCAGCAAGTGGCAGCTTGGAGCCGAGCCAAATACTGAGGATTGTCAGCACCGAGAAAAGTGCACTCACGGCAGCACCAATCAACGCGGAGTAGACGCCTGGCATGCCGGCAAACAGGAAGCCGATGCCGGAGCCAAAGACGCCGATGATGACCATGAGCACCGCGCTGAGTGCGAGGGCTCTCTTGTAGATATCTGCCGACTTACTTGCCACGGATTGCCTTTCTGATTTTGCGAATGCGCCGAAGCACGGGGAAATAGGTGTGGATTAGGGCCGCTATCAACCAGGAACCGAACAGCACCAGTACCGGTCCAGTTTCAAACCAGAACAGCAATAGCAGGGTGGTCGAGACCAACGCGGTCCAGTGATAGAAAACCCATACCGCTCCGGCATGAGAGTGACCGATGTCCTGGAGCTGGTGATGGATGTGCTCTTTATCTGCGGCAAATGGTGATTGCCCTCGGCTGAGTCTTCTGACAACCGCGAAGAAAAGATCGAGTAGCGGAAGTATCAAAATCATCACCGGGAGTGCTAGCGGAATCAATGCAGGTAGCAGATCGCTATCGGTAACGGTTGCGGGGTCAATGTTTCCGGTGACCGTAATTGCACTGGTTGCCATCAAGAGCCCAAGCAACATCGCACCCGAGTCACCCATGAAGATTTTTGCGGGTCGGAAATTGTGCGGCAAGAAACCAGCCACCATTCCAAGCACGATGGCAGAGAGCAGGCCGGCGGTAGAGAAGTAGTTGGTTGGTGAGGTCTGCTGCGCCAAAAAGTAGGTGTAGATGAAGAAGCTCAGTGTGCCAATACCAACCACGCCAGCTGCCAACCCATCGAGTCCATCGATGAAGTTCACCGCATTCATCACCAGCACGACCACGAACATTGTTACCGCAAGTGAGACACCAAAGGAGCCAACGGTCAACCCACCGATGGGTAGTGAAACTATCTGGATTCCCGATGAGGCCAAAAGCCAGGCCGCTGCCATCTGGCCACCCATCTTGGCAGTCCAATCCAACTCGATAAGGTCATCCAAAAGACCGATCACGATAATCAATCCGCTGGCTCCGACAATTGCCCAGATCGGTCCCGGATCTAAAAACAAAGACTCAAACCAACCAAAGCTGCCAGCCGCAGCGACCCCAGCGACCAGGCCAAAGAACATCCCAACGCCACCGATTCTTGGAATCGGTGACTTGTGTACATCTCGTTCGCGAATCGCGGGATGAATGTTGTAGCGCTTTGCCAAGTAGCGAACTGCCCAGGTGGCCAAGTAGGTGACTATGGCCGAGAGTAGCAATACCAGCAGGTAGGCGCGCACTTAGTCGACCTGCAACTCCACATCGCCAATCACGGAGCGAATTCGATCCAGTGAAATAGCGCCCTTGCGCAGCACCCTGATGGGCTGACCCTCACGAACCTGAGAGAGGTCAAGGATTGTTGATGCGTCGTTCTTTGGACTCGCACCTGCGTCCAGATAGACCGGAACTTTCTCCTTGAAATACTCAGACGCCTGCTGCGCGGTGACGGCAGCTGGTTCGCCAACCAGGTTTGCCCCGGTTACGGCCAAAGGTCCAACATCCTCGAGCAGGGCGAGCGTGATTTTGTGATCTGGGACCCTAAGTGCCACAGTGCCACGGTTCTCCCCCAAGTCCCACTCCAGAGACAACTGGGCCTTCAAGACCATCGTTAGAGCTCCCGGCCAGAAGGCGGCAGCAAGCTGGTTTGCAACCAGCGGCAAATCGGTTGCAAGTGCCGACATGGTTTCGACCCGAGGAATCAAAACAGTTGGGGGTGCTGAACGATCGGCACCCTTGATGGTCTGCAACTGCTCTACACCCTTGATGCTGAATGCATCTGCAGCTAAGCCGTAGACGGTGTCGGTTGGAATAACCACAACTTCGGAGCGATCCAGCGCAACTTTGGCCTGACGAAAACCACCCAACAGCTCGACATCCACAGAGCAGTCATAGATCTTCTGCATGCCTTGCTACTTTCTCGCGCTAACCAGTCTGAATCGGCCAGTCAAATCTTTGTGAGCCACTACATCTTCGTAGCCCTGGGCTAATAGTAATTCAACGATCGCATCGGATTGAGAGTCTGCGTGCTCAATGGCAATCGATCCACCGGGAACCAGCAGATCGAACCCGATGGTCACCAAATCTCTGATTACATCGAGGCCGTCCTCCCCCGAGTAAAGCGCCAGTTCTGGGTCGTGCAGATAGACCTCGGGCTCAAGGGGAATGGCATGCTGCGGTATGTATGGCGGGTTCGAAACCAGAAGATCAACTTGGTTGACTAAGTCGAACGCCGCGTCTGGGAACATTCCGGGTCTGAGGGAAACCGAGGGTGCCAACTCCGAGAGATTCTGACGAAGGTATGGCAGGGCTTCCGTTGAAGCCTCGACCGCAATGACCTCGGCGTCCGGTCTTACCCGCGAGATAGCAATTGGTATCACGCCGGAGCCGGAGCCGACCTCCAAAACCTTTGGACTTTCAACATCTTTGATTAGCTCGAGAGCTAGCACCACCAGCGACTCAGTTTCAGGTCTTGGGATAAACACCCCTGGCCCTACTCTCACCTCGAAGTCCAGAAATCCCGCAGTGCCGATGATGTGCTGTAGCGGCTCGCGCTTGACACGACGCTCAAGCAGCTTGAGGAAAGATTCGTGAGCCTGCTCATCAAGGCCAAGGTCAAGGCTCATGCGAGTCATCAGCTCAGCCTTTGAAACGCCAGCTGCGTGACAAAGTAGCCAGTAAGCATCTGCCTCAGCGGAAGGCACTCCCGCTTGAGTGAGAGCATTTTTGGCAAATGCCAGCGCTTCTAAAAAGCGCATCACTCACCCGAGAGTGCGGCTAAACGAGCCTCTTCATCCATCGTGATGGCGGACTGCACAATCGGCTCCAGAGCACCGTCCATCACTTGATCGAGGTTGTATGCCTTGTATCCGGTGCGGTGATCAGCAATTCGGTTCTCTGGGAAGTTGTAGGTTCGAATGCGCTCCGAGCGGTCCACGGTTCGAATCTGAGACTTTCTAGCCGCCGACTGCTCGGCCTCGATCGCTTCCTGCTGAGCAGCGAGCAATCGAGCACGAAGCACGCGCATCGCTGCTTCTCGGTTTTGAAGCTGTGACTTCTCGTTCTGCATCGAAACCACGATTCCGGTTGGAAGGTGGGTGATTCGAACTGCGGAGTCAGTGGTGTTTACCGACTGACCACCGGGGCCTGAGGAACGGAAGACGTCGATTCGCAGATCATTCTGGTTGATCTCAACCTCTTCAGGCTCATCAACCTCTGGAAACACCAGTACTCCGGCAGCTGAGGTGT
>CAZQZY010000022.1:0-12670 GCA_964597935.1 uncultured Aquiluna sp.
TTCATAACCCCTCCCGAGGTATTGGGTGTGATGCCCGAGGTTCACGGCCTGCCCGATGAGGTCTCTGATAAAATCGGATTCATAGTTGAAAGCTCCGGTTCGACCGGCACTCCGAAACGCATCAGTCTTTCGACAAATGCTTTGCTTGCAAGCGCAACGGCTTCTGCAAATCGAATCGGCAGCGGGCAATGGTTGCTAGCGCTTCCAACTAACTTCATTGCAGGAATCAATGTCTTAGTCCGCTCTGTGGTTGCCGATACCCAGCCGATACTCCTAAACACCCAGGTGCCATTTACCGCTGAGGCATTTGTTCGAGGATCTGCCCTGATGGGTGAGGATCGCTACACATCCCTGGTCCCGTACCAGCTTCGGAAACTCCTTGAAGCCGCTAGGCAAGACGCCTTCGTATTCTCCGAGCTCAGAAAGTTCAACACCATCCTGGTTGGTGGGCAGCAGCCAAACTGGGCCGATGTCTTGGAACTTCGCACCATGGGAGTGAACGTGGTTGTGAGCTACGGCATGACCGAGACCTGCGGCGGCTGTGTGTATGACTCGGTGCCACTTGATGGAGTTTCGATTCGCATAGTTGATGATCGCATCGCGGTCTCGGGAGCTGTGCTGGCCGAGGATCTAGGTGATGAGTTTCTAACCAACGACATCGGGCAAGTAATCGATGGCAAGCTCGAGGTGATTGGCAGGGCGGATCGAGTGATCGCATCCGGCGGACTAAAGATCTCATTGGATCGAGTCGAAGAGGCGGCGCTCGCGCTGGATGGCGTGAGTGAGGTCTGCGCTGTTGCCTTGAGCTCAGAATGGGGAGAATCTGTAGGAATTGCCTACGTTGGATCGGAGCGAGACTTCGCTGAGCTTTCGCAACTCAGTCCAGCGGCAAGGCCAAAACGGGTAATTCAACTTGATGAGATCCCCAAGCTGTCATCTGGAAAACCAGACCTGATGGCAGTTGCTCGGCTTTTGGCAAGTTAGCATTTGAGGCTATGGCTGATCTAAGAAGTTGGGTGTCCGGGGCAAGATTGAGAACCCTGCCCCTTGCCGTTGCACCAGTCGCCCTCGGTGCTGCGACCGCAGAGGCAACTCAAAACTTTGATCTAGTGCTGACCCTGGGGGCATTGGCCGTTGCGCTGTTTTTGCAGATAGCAGTGAACTACGCCAATGACTACTCGGATGGTGTTCGTGGCACCGATGACTACCGAGTAGGCCCCAAGCGGCTAACCGGTTCTGGTGAAGCGAGGCCAAAAGACGTCAAGCTGGTTGCCTTCAGCTTCTTCGGCCTGGCAGCCATCACTGGCTTGGCTTTGATAATCGCAACCGCGCAGTACTGGCTGCTCGCTCTCGGAGCCTTTGCAATCCTTGCAGCCTGGTATTACACCGGCGGTAAGCACCCCTATGGCTATGCGGGCCTTGGGGAGGTTGTGGTTTTTGTTTTCTTCGGCCTGGTTGCAACAGTTGGCACCAACTATCTGCAGACCCTGAGCATTGATCCACTAGCTGTTGTACTGGGCAGCGCGGCAGGCTTCTATGCCTCGGCAGTGCTGCTAATCAACAACATTCGCGATATCGAAACCGACACTAAGGCGGGCAAGAAGACGCTCGCTGTCAGGCTCGGAGATCGGCGCTCGCGAGTGCTGTTTCTGTTCCTGATTTACATCCCACTGGCAATCAACATTTTGCTGATACTCATCTACCCAGCGACGCTGCTTGGTCTACTGAACATCTTGCTGTTGGTGCCGATATCGGGAATTGCCTTGAGTGCCAAAACCCCGAAAGAGCTAATCACCGGATTGAAGCTGACCAGTTATGCCGGGTTGGGGTATGGACTACTTGTCGGAGCGGGAATCGCGCTCGTCAACTTCTGAGCTGTCGAGAAGTTGGTTCTCGAGATCACTCTCCGCGTCGGCATAGCTACCCGAATCATTTCTAGCTAGCTTCCTGGCAACTTGCTCACTCATCGCTCGGCGCTGCTTGTCCAGAAACACCAAGGAGATGGCAAACGAGATGCTTGCGGCAATAATCGCGGCAAAAAACGGGTTGAAATCCAGCAGCATGAGAACCGCAAAAAGACCGGCGAATAGTCCCAGTCGAAGGATTGAGTAACTCAGCCAGGGGTTTTTCATGCCATTAGTCTAAGTTGAGCAACTAGATAGGGTTGAGGTATGTCCAGAGTCGCAGTAATCACCATTGCTTTTCTCGTGATTTTCACAGTTTTCACGACGGTGTTTGCTGCCAGCGCCAACAAGGCCGAGGTTCGACTTTTGCCAAAATGGGCTTGGGTACTGCTTTGCCTACTCATTCCTTTTTTTGGGGGCCTGCTGTACCTCATGGTTGGTCGCCCACTCGGTAGGGGCCCTAGGCCGCAAAAGCGCAAGACTGTTGCCCCAGACGATGACCCAAACTTCCTTCGCGACCTAGACAAGAAATTGCGCAAGGACGAGGACCCGAAAGACGACGGCACAAAGGACGAGTCAAACTAAGTGAGCTCTTCACAGCTTTTTGCCGCCCAGTTTGTAGCTCAGCTTCACAACCTCGGAGTCAAAAGCTTTTACCTCGCACCCGGCGCGCGTTCGCAAGCTTTGGCTATTGCTGCTAACCAACTAGCGACCTCAGGTCTGGTTGATCTCACGGTGCGCCTCGACGAACGCTCAATGGGATTTCTCGCGCTCGGTCGGGCTCTGGAGTCGAACTATCCGGTAGCGGTGATCACCACAAGTGGAACCGCAGTTGCGAATCTTCACCCCGCAGTTTTGGAGGCGCATCACGCCGGGGTGCCAATGATCCTTCTAACCGCCGATCGGCCAGCCAAACTCCGTGGTCGTGGGGCAAATCAAACCACATGGCAACCAGGTATCTTTGCCGAGGCGGTTCGTGACTGCATCGACATTGATGCTGATGCCGATCCTCGACTAGTAGCCATGAAAGCTGTAGAGCTAGCGATTGGTGGGGAACAAAGACCAGGACCGGTTCAGGTCAACATTCAATTTGCTGAGCCGCTTTCTGCAGCTGAGCCAAACGCGAATGACTTTGTGTCCGCGGCTGTATCCCAGCAGCGGCAAAACCATCGAAGCGAAATTAAGGTCAAGGTTGCATCGAAGGCGGTGGTTATAGCTGGGGCCGGCGCGGGTCCCGAGGCGAACGAATTTGCAGCAAAAGCCAACCTGCCGCTGCTCGCAGAGCCGAGTTCTGGAGCTCGTTTTGGAAACGCTCTTACCAACTACATCGCCGATCTCGAGCATCTCGGCTCCGAGGTTGAGCAGGTTTTTGTTTTTGGTAAGCCAACACTCTCAAGGCCGGTTCTGAACCTGCTTCGCAATACCGAATACTTCGTGCAAAAGCCAGCTAGCTACGAACCCTTCGATGTTTTTTCAAAAGCTCAGGGGTTTGCTGATCTGCTCGTGCCAATCGGCAATGGATCTGATCAGTGGCTAGATAGGTGGAACTCAGCTGCCGAATCAAGTCCTCGCTCGGTACTGGTGTCCAAGGTTTGGGATGTGACTGACAGCGGCGAACTACTTTTCTTTGGCGCATCGGAGCTGATTCGTGTGGCCGAGCGAAGTGTTTCGCCGAAGCAGCTCAAGGTGTTTGCTTCCAGAGGACTAGCCGGTATCGATGGCTCGGTATCCACAGCGCTTGGTTTAGCTCAGGGTGGGCAAAAGGTGAGGGCCGTGATCGGCGACCTGACCCTGCTGCATGACGCATCGGGGTTGAATCGAAGTGGCTTGGGCAACTTAGATGTTCAGCTCATCGTGGGGAACGACTCGGGAGGAGCAATCTTCTCCCATCTGGAGATGGCCAAGCTCTTGCCGGCAGCTGACTTCAACAAACTGTTCACCACCCCTCAGCAGGTCAATCTCAAGTCTCTGGCTGATGCCTATGGCTGGGATTACGTGAAAACCACACCCCAGGATCTTGACCAGCATCTCGACCGGTCTGGTTTCGTGCTAATCGACTGCATTCTCTAGCGGTCGAAGGCGTAGCGAACCGCTTTGAACTTGAGTTCAGTTTCGGCTAGCTCTGCATCCGGATCACTCTCCGCGACAATCCCACACCCGGCAAAAGCACGAATCTGCAACTGCGGTTCACGCTCCAGACGACCACCGCGCAATGCAATAGCCAGTTCGCCACTGCCAGCTGCGCTGATCCAGCCGACTGGGCCGGCATAGCCACCGCGGTCAAAGGGCTCGAGCTCAGCAATCACTTGCTGAGCCAATTGTCTCGGGGTTCCCGCAACGGCCGCGGTTGGGTGCAGGTAGCTCACGGCATCCAGCAGGGTGACACCGGGTTTTAGCTTGCCTCGAACATCAGTTGCCAGATGCCACAGGTCGGGGAGAGCGAGTGAGAATGGCTCGGCATCGGTCTCCAGGTTTTCACACACCTGACCGAGTGTCTCCTTGAGGGACTCGACCGCGAAGGCGTGCTCATGTTGATTCTTGATGGAGTGTTTCAAACCTTCAGCTATCGCTCGGTCAACATCGGGATCGGTGCCGCGACCCGCGGTTCCAGCTAACACTCTCGCGGAAACCTCGCCCGATTCTGCTCTCAGCAGTAGCTCTGGTGATGCACCAAAGTTTCCCTCAACCAGGTAGGTCCAGCAGTGCGGGTAACGCTCATAAAGCCGAGTGATTGCTGGCTGAAGATCTGGCTCTCCAGTAAGTGGCATCACCAAATCCCTGGCCAGCACAACCTTTTCAAGCTCTGAATTTTGAATCTGCTCGATTGCGGTTTGGGTTGCCCGCTTAAACCCGCTTGAGGTTTGGTCACCCTGTAGAAAAACTCCACTTGGTTGAGTTCGTTCTGGTGATTCGTGAACCTCGGCAATTTCGGTGATGAAGCTGACACCGTCTCGAATCACCGTTAGTCGGG
The DNA here is from genome assembly GCA_964597935.1 of uncultured Aquiluna sp. GTDB lineage: Bacteria > Actinomycetota > Actinomycetes > Actinomycetales > Microbacteriaceae > Aquiluna. The sequence continues at coordinate 4,876 of CAZQZY010000022.1, forward strand.
CGGGAATCACAACCACCGATTCGTATTCGCTGGCTGGAGAGAATGTGATGCTTACGAAGCCGAATAAGCCGCTGCCCGGTAGCTTGACCTGATCGTCTACCTGGCTGCTCGCAGCGAGCTCGCGAAACTTTTCGGACAGATCGGCAATGCGGTTATCCCCTCGGGTACTGAGGCGAAGGGCAATACCCTCACCATAGAACTCCGAACCTTGCCTTAGGAACACCTGGTCCGGATTTTTAGGTGGGCTGGCGGGCGCAAAGAACGACCTGATCTGAAGCGCCATCGAATTCCTTAGTTTTTATAAGCATCTGTAGCAACCATTCAGGAAGCGCGCTTATTCTGTAGAAAGTTTAGAAGGGAGAGGCGATGCGCGTAAAACTTGTTGCCCTTGCGCTACTAGCACTCCCCGTACTTGGGGCAACCCCAGCTTTTGCAGACGATGAAAAAGATCGAGCAATTCCACCGGCTGAGGTTGGAACCATGATTGACCCCCATGCCAAAGAGCCAATTGATGTCAGCGAGATAGAAATCACCACCCTTACCCCAGCCGATCGGTTTGTTAACGCCACTACACCTTTGGTTGTAGCGCTCGGTCTTGGCTCGGTTGCCCTGGTCATCTACACCCTGGCTCAGGGAGCGAAAGAGTCCCAGCCCGATTAGACTTCTGGGGTGACTAAGGCCGACCTCTCAAAATCCCCTGAGGCGGTTTCGGCTATGTTCGATTCAGTCGCCCACTCCTACGACAAGACCAATGATTTGCTGTCTTTTGGGCAGGCAAGACTGTGGCGAAATGCGGTTCGTAAAGCAATCAGCCCAAAATCGGGTGAGCGGATTCTGGATATCGCTGCCGGCACCGGCACTAGCTCCATGGCACTTCTCAAGCCTGGCGTTAGCGTGGTGGCGGCAGACTTTTCAAACGGCATGCTCGATGAGGGTAGAAAGCGCTATCCACAGCTTGAGTTTGCCTTCGCCGATGCGATGAACCTGCCATTTGGAGAAAAAGAGTTTGATGTAGTGACCATGAGCTTTGGTCTACGAAACGTTCAGGACCACAAGGTCGCACTTGGGCAGTTTCTCAGAGTGCTGAAGCCGGGTGGTCGACTGGTGATTTGTGAATTTTCTAAGGTTTCGGGAGTTTTTGGGCCGTTTTACCGCTTTTATCTAAAGCACATCCTGCCGAGATTCTCTGCGCTGTTTAGTAAGAGCCCTGAGGCTTATGACTATCTAGCCGAGTCCATCGAGGCATGGCCCGATCAAAAGAGTCTGGCTGCGGATATCGAAAAGGCTGGATTCAAAGAAGTGAAGTTTAAAAACCTGAGCTTGGGAATTGTCGCTCTGCATATGGCGGTGAAGCCATGATCAAGCTGCCATCTCAACTACGAAAGGTGACCGACCAGAGGTTACTCAAGAGCATCGAATCCCGCATGGAGCTCGTTGAGAAGCGACTGCTCGATGCCACCAAGCACACCGATGCCATGGTCGACTCCATGGCATCTCACCTGGCCAAAGCAGGAGGCAAGCGAGTTCGCCCGGTGCTTCTGTTGCTGACCTCAGAGCTTGGGGATCCAAACAGCCCAGACATTCTTGACGCTGCGGTGGTGATGGAAATCACTCACCTAGCCACCCTCTACCACGATGACGTTATGGACCAAGCGTCCAAGCGCCGCGGTGTTGATTCGGCACACATCGTCTGGGGTAACAACGTCGCGATTCTCACCGGAGACTTGCTATTTGCAAGAGCTTCGAACATTGTTGCTCGCCTTGGCGAAGAAGCGCTCACTCTGCAGGCAAAGGTTTTCGAGCAGCTGGTTTTAGGTCAGCTGCATGAGACCATCGGTCCAAAAGAAGGTCAGGACCCTCTCGAGCACTATCTTGAGGTTTTGCGCGATAAGACCGGTTCATTGATTGCTTTGTCGGCCCGACTGGGAGCACTGCTCTCGGGAGCAGACAAGTCGTATCAAGAGCCGCTGCAGCTCTTTGGTGAGCGCATTGGTGTGGCTTTCCAGCTGGTGGATGACCTGATCGACATTGAATCCACCAAGGAAGAGTCTGGCAAGGTTGCCGGCACCGATCTACTGGCTGGGGTTCCAACCCTGCCGGTTTTGCTGCTCGCTAAGTATGAGGATGCTGAGTCGAAGGCGCTCTATCAGAAAATCACCTCGGGCTTGGTTGCCGATGAGCTCCCACAGGTTCTATCAAGGCTCCGCTCTCACCCGGTTATGGCGGAGGCCAGAGCTGAAACAGTTCGCTGGGGTGACCAGGCCATTGATGCGGTAAAGGCGTTGCCTGAGGGTAGCGTCAGAGAAGCGCTTATTGCATTTGCAAATGCGGTTGTGGACCGCAAGGGATAAGTAGGGAAGTTAGAAGTGTCAAAGCTAAGACTTGCAGTTGTTGGTGCGGGCCCGGCCGGCATCTACGCATCAGATCTGATTCTCAAGGCAGAGCGTGATTTTGAAGTTTCCATCGATCTATTCGATCTCTTGCCTGCACCATACGGACTTGTTCGCTACGGCGTTGCACCTGACCACCCGAGGATTAAGGGCATTATTCGTGCGCTCTATGAAGTGCTAGATCGTGGTGACATTCGCTTTTTCGGAAACGTCAAGTACGGCACCGACATCACATTGGATGATCTGAAGAAGCACTACAACGCAGTGATCTTTGCAACCGGTGCCATCAAGGATGCCGATCTCAACATCCCAGGCGTAGAGCTTGATGGTTCATACGGAGCTGCAGACTTTGTGAACTGGTACGACGCACACCCTGACTTCCCGCTCACCTGGCCACTCAACGCCAAGGAGATTGCGGTCATTGGTAATGGCAACGTTGCGCTCGATGTGGCTCGAATGCTGATCAAGCGACCAGATGACCTACTCTCCACCGATATTCCAGATCACGTTTACCAGGGGTTGAAAGCATCCCCTGTTACCGATGTACACGTCTTTGGCAGACGAGGACCAGCGCAGGTTAAGTTCTCACCACTTGAGCTTCGTGAAGCCCTTCATGTTGAGGGTGTCCAGTCCATCGTCTACGACGAGGACTTCAAATACGATGAGGGCTCTCAGGCGGCCATCGATTCAAACAACCAGGTTCGCGTCATGGTGAAGACCCTCGAGGACCTGAGGGAGAACCCACAGGCCCATGAGGAGCGTCGCCTCCACCTGCACTTCTTCTCAGCTCCGGTTGAGATCTTGGGCGAGGACGGCAAGGTCAAAGCACTTCGCGTTGAGCGCACAGAGCTTGATGGCACGGGCAATGTCAAACCAACCGGAGAGTTCCGCGAGTTCCCGGTTCAAGCGGTGTATCGAGCAGTTGGTTACTTCGGCTCCTCGGTAGATGAGATTCCATTCGATGACAAGTACGGAGTGATCAAAAACTCTGAAGGTCGAGTCCTTGATGCGGCCAACCAGCAGATTCCGGGCGTTTACTGCACCGGTTGGATTAAGCGTGGACCGGTTGGTCTGATTGGCCACACCAAGGCGGATGCAATTGAGACCATCTCTCACGTTATTGCTGACCGTGCGATGTGGTGGAGTCCAACCGAGCCGGATGAGGCTGCGGTAGTGGCAACCCTTGAATCCAAGGGAGTCGACTTCGTAGGTTGGCCTCAGTGGCTAAAGATTGATGCCCGCGAGCGTGCGTTGGGCGAGGCTGAGGGCCGCGAAAGAATTAAGCTTTTCGAAAGATCGCAAATGGTTGCGATCTCGAAGGGTGAGTAGTTAGTTGACTCGTCTCCCAGCTCAAAGGCTGCGCAAGGCACAGATTTCAATGCTTGCGGTCTTTGTGTTTATGGGTCACGCCGCACTTGCCTCTGTTGCCTGGGTTCCCGAATACATCGATCGTCTTGATGTCTCATTTGCGCAGTGGGGAACCATTATTGGTCTGGGAGTAATCGGCTCGATAACCCCACTTCTTTTTGCATCAAGAATCATCATGCGGTTTGGCTCGAGAACCGTAATTCGATTCGCCAACTACGGCGGAATGGTGATGCTGGTCTCGCTCGCCTGGAGCAATGACCCGCTGGTTTGGTTCTTCCTAAACGCCGGCTTTAACTTCTTTATGTCATTGCTTGGTGTGTCAGTTAACTCTCACGCGGTGATGGTGCAGAAGCAGATCACCAAGAACATTATTGGTCGGCTACACGCTGGTTGGAGCCTGGGAGCAGTTGCAGCTGCGGTCACCGGAGCGCTCTCCACGGTTTTCATGACCCTGGAATTGTTTCTGCTCGTGGTTGCCCTGATCACCCTGGTTGTTTTTGAGTTTTCACTGCGCTGGCTGCTGTCTTCAGAGGAGGACGGCCACCTTGAAGAGAAGGCCCAAGTTGTAAAACGCAAGTTCTGGCAGATGCCTCAGCAGCTTTGGTTGCTGGCTGCCGGTTTGTTCTGTGGCATCTATCCAGAGGTCGCAGTCATTGACTGGGCTGCGGTTTTTGCTCGTGATGTTTTGAACCTAGAGGTCGCGCTGCGATCAATGCCGTTTGCGGCATTCATGATCGGCATGATCATTGGTCGACTCTCAATGACTCGGCTGGCCGAGACCTACCACCCACACTTCATCGCATCCCGTGGTTCATTCATGGCCGCTATCGCCCTGGCGATTTCAGCTCTGTTCTCGGGCATGCTGAGTGAGATTAGCTCTGGTCTAGGACTATTGGTGACAGTCTTCCTCTGGGGCCTCGCTGGACTGGGGCTATCACCTGTTAGCCCAGCCTTCTATTCCGCAGCCGGACATGTTCCCGGTGTTTCAACCTCCTGGGCGGTTTCAAGACTTGGACTTATCAACTCCACCACCGCCATCTTCGCCAAAGCGCTGATGGGTGCAACGGTTGAGGGGGTCGGCTTGTCGCTAGCTTTCTTCTTCCCCATTGTGCTGGCGATAGGCTCCGGGATCATTGCGGGAGGTTTCGCAAGGCGAGCTAAAGTTCAGGAGCTTGAAGGCGCTGCGCCTCCAACCGGCCCAATCTCGATTGTTATCGAGCAGCGAGATCGATAGACCATGACACTTTTCAAGATCACCAATGACCCGATGCGATACGCGTGGGGATCCACCGACCTAATTCCCGATTACCTCGGATACGAAAACGATGGCCAACCAATGGCTGAGATTTGGTTCGGTACTCACAAAAACTCTCCTTCCCGGGTACTGGATGCTGAGGGTGGATCACTTGCTGATCGAGTCGGGGAGCTTGGTTATTTGGTGAAGTTCTTGGCAGCAGCGGCACCACTGTCGATCCAGGCACACCCTTCCAAAGCGCGGGCCGAGGCAATGTTTGCCCAGCACCACAGCTCCTACTCAGATGCCAATCACAAACCTGAGATGGTGATTGCGCTGACGGAGTTTAGGGCGCTGTGTGGGTTTAGAACCAAGGTTGAGTTGGAGCCAGATTTGGAGGCACTTGCCCAGGCGAGTATTCACCTGGCCGGACTTTGGGGTGACTACCAAGCCATGGGCCTCGAGGGTGCGGTCTCATGGATTTATGCTGCGCCCGAGAATGCTGTGACTCAACTGGTTGCGAACGCTACTGTGCTGGGCAGAAAGCGATCCAGGCTGGTCGAGGAGCTATTCGATAGGTACCCGGGGGACCGGGGCATTCTGATGTCGGTCCTGATGAATCTGGTCACACTTGAGCCAGGTGAGGCCATGTTTCTACCCGCTGGCAACATCCACGCCTACCTCTTCGGATTGGGTGTTGAGGTTATGGCCGCAAGCGATAACGTGCTGCGCGGTGGCCTGACGCCAAAGCCAATCGATGTCAAAGAGCTGCAGCGGATTTTGGACTACACAGAGCTGCCGGATCCGATTCTGAAGCCAAAGTTTCTGAGCCAGGGGCTCACGCAATTCCCGGTGCCAATTGACGATTTTCAGGTTTATAAACTGACACCCTCGGCCACCAATCTGCTAATCGATCTGGAGCTAGAGGGAAGTGCGATCGTGGTTTGCACCGAGGGGGAGTTGACTCTCTCTACATCTAAGGAAGAGTTGCTCACCATTAGACGCGGTGAGGCAGCATTTATGGCAGAGGCCCGATTGTTCTCGGTATCGGGAAGTGGCGTCGGCTACCTGACGATGGGTTAGCGGTAGTTCACGAATTGAAGATCAACCGGCAGGTCCTTGCCCTTTAGAAGAGCAATAACTTCCTGCAGATCATCGCGGCTCTTGGAGCTAACGCGCAGCTCGTCACCTTGGATCTGAGCCTTCACGCTCTTTGGACCCTCTTCGCGAATGATCTTGGAAACCTTCTTTGCGTTTTCCTGATCGATGCCATTTTTCATCGAGCACTCGATGCGGAACTCCTTACCCGATGGGTAGGGGTCGCCTGCTTCCAAGCTCTTGAGCGAGATACCGCGCTTTACGAGCTTGGACTGGAAGACATCCAGCACTGCCTCAGCGCGGTCCTTGCTGTTGGCTTTGATCAAGACCTTCTCACCAGAAAACTCGATGGATGCATCGGTTCCCTTGAAGTCGTAGCGCTGCTCGACTTCTTTCTGAGCTTGGGTAAGAGCGTTCGCGGTCTCCTGCTTGTCAACCTTGGAGACGATGTCAAAAGAGGAATCAGCCATGGCCCAAATTCTAATCGCGTGCGCGACGTGCAGTTGAGGAACGAACCAGCAATTCAATCGGCCACTGCGTCAGCTGCTCCACATTCACCGGCTGCTTTTCATCATTTGATTCCAGGATGTCGACCAACATGTTGGCACCCTTTGCGCCCTGAGCCTTTGGGCTCTGGTCGATAGTCGACAGTCCGTAGAAGTCACCGAGGGGATGGCCATCCATGCCAATCACGCTGATGTCCTGGGGGACTCGATACCCGAGGTCTCGAGCTGCCTGGATGGCACCAAATCCCATCTCATCTGCTGCGCAGAAGATTGCGGTTGGCGCACTTCGTGGATCACCCAGCATCTGCTTGGCTGCGTGATAACCACCGCCGACAGTGAAGTCCGCTTCCGCAACCCATTCGGGTTTGAAGTCCAGGTTCGCATCCAGAAGAGCTTCCTGGTAGCCGGTTCGACGAAGCGATGGCTGGTGAAAGTCCATTTCCGAGGCTGGGGTTCCGGAGATCATTCCGATCTCGGTGTGGCCCAGGGATAAGAGGTGGAGGGTCGCCAGACGACCAGCGCCCTCGTCATCAATCGACAGCGAGCGAGCACCTGGTATTGGACCACCGATTCCCACAATTGGTTTTTGGAGCGCGGTTAGCTTTCCCAACTCTTCGTCGGTTAGCTTCACGGCAACGGTAAGCACACCATCTACGCGCTTGCGAAGCACAAGGTCTTCAAACACTCTCTTGCGATTTACCGATCCACCGGAGAGGTTGTAAAGCGTTACATCGTAGCCTCTGGAAACCATCGCATTTACAGCGCCGTCTAACACCGAAGAGAAGTACCAGCGGTCGATAAACGGCATTACAACGCCGATGTTTTTCGCTCTTCCGGTAGCCAGGGTGTAGGCCGATGAGGATGCCACATATCCCAGCTCCTGCGCCGCTTTGAGCACCTTTTCACGGGCTTTTGCCGATACGTGGCTCTTGCCATTTAGTGCTCTGGAGACGGTAGCTGTGGAGACACCGGCATGCTGTGCAACTTCGATGATTCCAACCACGTTGGCTACTGTAAAGCCTTTACAGTTTGGTCCGCTAGTGGCATTTGCAAAAATGGACTATTCTTTTCCCTTGCGCCCTAGGTGCATGGCTAGTTACCCAAGCGGCCAAAGGGATCTGACTGTAAATCAGCCGGCTCAGCCTTCGGGGGTTCGAATCCCTCACTAGCCACGAAAACCCACTCCTCCACGAGTGGGT
>CAZQZY010000023.1:0-11559 GCA_964597935.1 uncultured Aquiluna sp.
TTGCGGTCTATGGCAAGGCTTTTGCTGAGGCAAACATCAACATCGCAGCCATGACCATCGCCCGTCAGCAAAAGGGTGGCAAGGCACTTAGCGTGATTACAGTCGACTCTCCAGTATCAAGCTCGCTACTCGAGAAGCTAAAGGTCGAAATTCAGGCAGACAGCATGCGGAACATTGAGGTCGCTGACCTGGATTAGGTTTTTGACCTAGAAGGCTACTTCTCTTCCTGATGCAACCCAGGCGTCAGTTCCGCCGGCAACGGACACAACGTCGAATCCCTGCTGCTCGAGGTAATCACAGGCCTTCATTGACCTGCCGCCAGCCTTGCAGATCAGCCACACTGGCTCATCCTTTGGCACCTCGGAGAGGTTGTCAGGAATCGCACCCAGTGGTAGGTGGTGGGCAGTTGGGACGTGGCCGTCTTCAAACTCGTGTGTCTCTCTCACGTCAATCACGTAAGCACCTGAGTTGATTGCTGCTTCGAGGTCCTCGAGTGAAACTTCTCTACCCATCTTCATTCCTTGTCTTTGCTCCCCAGGTACCTGGGCACACAGGTGTGTGGTGATAACGAGATTCTAATTGTCAATTCCAAGCCGAATCGGTGCCGAGGTCAAAAACCAAATAAGGTTGTTCTAAACGAACCGTGAGGCCCAATTGAAGCGAATAAACCTTGCTGTTATTGCCGGTGATGGAATCGGACCTGAGGTCACTTCGGTGGGCCTAGCAGCCTTGGACAAAGCGCTGTCGGGTGAAGCTGAGCTTGACATCACGAACTATGACTTGGGCTCAGACCGCTACCTCTCATCGGGTGAAATCCTCACCGAGGGTGATCTTGCTGCTCTAAAAGGCCATGATGCAATTCTGCTCGGTGCAATTGGTGACCCAAGAGTTCCATCGGGAGTCTTGGAGCGAGGCCTGCTGCTAAAGCTTCGCTTTGCTTTTGATCACCACATTAACCTTCGGCCATCCAAGTTATTCGCCGGAGTGGACTCCGTACTCAAGAATGCGAATGCAGTTGACTTTGTCGTGGTTCGTGAGGGTACCGAGGGTCCGTATGTTGGAAATGGCGGTGCCATTCGCATAGGTACCGAGCACGAGGTAGCCAATGAGGTTTCGGTAAACACTGCTTTTGGTGTTCGTCGCGCGGTGGAGTACGCATTTGAACTTGCTTCAAAGCGCGAGCGCAAGCACGTAACTTTGGTGCACAAAACCAACGTGCTTGTGCACGCGGGCAAGATCTGGCTTCGCATGGTTGAGGAAGTCTCATCGAAGTATCCAAGTGTCACTCACGACTACATGCACATCGATGCGGCAACTATTCACATGGTTCAGTCACCAGAGCGGTTTGATGTGATTGTCACGGACAACCTATTTGGTGACATCATCACCGACCTTGCGGCGGCAATCACGGGCGGTATTGGTTTAGCAGCATCGGCTAATCTAAACCCAACCGGTGCATACCCGTCTATGTTCGAACCCGTACATGGATCTGCGCCAGACATCGCCGGGAAAAATCTGGCTGATCCGACTGCGGCAATCCTCTCCGCGGCACTCTTGTCCAAAACCCTTGGCTTCACCCAGGCTGCCGAGCGAATTGAGCGCGCTGTGGCGCAGGATTTGCTTGGTCGCGGTTCGCAAAAGCGCTCCACAGCTGAAGTTGCCGAGAGCATTCTCAACCTGATCTGAGGAAGACCATGAAGTTCGAAGTAACGAAGAATCCAAATCCAGTTTCCGACAGTGAGCGCGAGGCAATCATTGCCAACCCAACTTTTGGGACTCACTTCACCGACCACCAGGTGGTTGTGGTGTGGGAGAAGGACAAGGGTTGGCACTCGGCGCAGGTCATCCCGTATGGCCCGATCATGATGGACCCCTCCGCAGCAGTGCTGCACTACGGCCAGGAGATTTTCGAAGGCATCAAGGCCTATCGCCATGAGGACGGCTCAATCTGGACCTTCCGACCAGAGGCCAACGCCAGGAGACTTCAGCGCTCCGCTTATCGCATGGCGTTGCCTGAACTACCAGTTGATGTTTTTGTTGATTCGCTTCGCGAGCTGATTGCGGTTGATGGTGCTTGGGTGCCATCCCCTGAGGGCGAGAAGACTTTGTACTTCAGACCTTTTGAGATCGCGGCAGAGAACTTCTTGGGTGTGCGAGCTGCTCAGCGAGCCGAGTACCGAGTGATTGCTTCGCCTGTTGGACCATACTTCACCGGTGGCATAAAGCCAGTGTCAATCTGGATTGCTCTCGACTCAGCAAGAGCCGGCAAGCACGGCACAGGAGAGGCGAAGACCGGCGGCAACTACGCAGCGTCTTTGTTGGCCCAGCAAAAGGGTTACGAGAATGGTTGCAGCCAGGTGCTGTTCTTAGATGCAGAAACCGCCACCTACATCGAAGAGCTTGGCGGCATGAACCTGTTCTTTGTTTATAAAGACGGCCACATCGCCACTCCAGCGCTGGATGGCACCATCCTGCACGGCATTACCCGCGATTCAATCATCACTCTGCTGCAGGATCGTGGCATCAAGGTTGAGCAGCGCAAGGTTTCTCTAGCTGAGGTTAGAGAGGGCGTTTCATCCGGCGAAATCGTCGAGGTGTTTGCCTGTGGCACGGCGGCTGTGGTGACTCCGGTTGGAATTCTGAAGTCTGAGAATGAGGAGATTGTCATCGGTGGCAATGAGCCAGGTGAATTGACTGTTTCGATTCGTCAGGAACTAACTGGAATCCAGTACGGAAGAGTGCCAGACCGACACAACTGGCTTGTCAAACTGGCAGACTAGGGAGTTATGCGAATAGCAAGATTCCAGCACCGGGGCAATGTGGCATACGGTGTGGTTACGCAGGATCAGGTTGAGATCTACTCAGGTTCACCCTTTGACCGCTTCGAGCCCACCGGTGTTTCAGTTCCACTGACTGAGGTTGAACTGCTGGCCCCAACGGTTCCCAGCAAGGTCGTCTGCATCGGCATGAATTACTCGGCTCACGCAGCCGAAATTGCTCAGGATGTGCCGGATGAGCCGCTTATGTTTTTCAAGCCATCAAGTGCAATTCAAGATCCGGGAAAACCAATCGTTTTACCCAGGCAGTCGGAGCAGGTTGAGCTCGAGGGCGAGATGACGATCGTTGTGGCAAAAACCGCGAAAAACATTCCCGCCGAGGCTGTGGATGATTACATTCTTGGGTTTACCGTGGCCAATGATGTGACGGCCCGGGATCTTCAGTTCTCCGATTTGCAATGGGCCAGATCAAAAGGCTTCGACACCTTCTGTCCGCTTGGTCCCTGGATTGAGACTGAGTTCGATTATGAATCGGCAACTCTGGAGGCCCGGATCAATGGCAACGTTCGTCAGCACGCAAACTCCAGCGAGATGAACTTCGGAGTCCGAGAGATCTTTAGCTACGTGAGTCAGAATGTGACGCTAAACCCTGGAGACATCATCCTGACCGGTTCTCCGGCTGGAATCTCAAAGATTGAGAAGGGTGATTTTGTCGAGTGTGAAATCAAGGGGATTGGTGTTTTAGCTAATCCCGTGGCCTAGGCTTTTGGATTGCTATGTCGCTAATTACCGCTCCCGTCACTCAGGCAACCGGATCTGATATCAAGGTCCGATTTTGCCCTTCGCCAACCGGTACCCCACACGTTGGTTTGGTCCGCACCGCCCTGTTCAACTGGGCATACGCTCGCAAGACCGGGGGTAAGTTCGTTTTCCGCATCGAGGACACCGATGCAGCGCGCGACTCCGAGGAGAGCTACCACCAGATCGTTGAGGCGCTGCGCTGGTTGGGCATGGACTGGGACGAGGGTATTGACGTTGGTGGACCGAACGAGCCCTACCGCCAGTCTCAGCGCAGCGAGATCTATCAAGAGGTTGTCGAGAAGCTAAAGGCTTCCGGTCACATCTACGAAAGCTACCTCTCGGCCGAAGAGATTGAGGCTCGCAACGTTGCAAATGGTCGAGCACCGCAACTGGGTTATGACAACTCAGAGCGCAATCTGAGTGAGGCGGATCGTCAGCGTTACATCGCTGAGGGCAGACAGCCGGCACTGAGACTTAGGGTTCCAGACCAGGACATCAGCTTCACAGACCTGGTGCGTGGTGAGATTACCTTCCCGGCGGGTTCTTTCCCTGACTTTGTGGTGGTGCGCCCTGGTGGGCAACCGCTTTACACCTTGGTGAACCCGGTTGACGATGCCCTGATGGGCATCACCCACGTGTTACGCGGTGAGGATCTACTCTCTTCAACCCCACGACAGATCGCGCTCTACAACGCCATGTATGAGGCAGGGATCGCGAAGTTCATTCCAAGGTTTGGTCACCTCCCGTTCGTCATGGGGGAGGGCAACAAGAAGCTGTCGAAGCGAAACCCGGAGAGCAACCTGTTCCTGCACCGTGACCGAGGCTTCATCCCAGAGGGACTGCTGAACTACCTAGCTCTGCTTGGCTGGTCAATTGCCGCCGATCGCGACATCTTTAGCCTCGAAGAGCTCTGCCAGAACTTTGATGTCGCTGACGTCAACCCAAACCCAGCTCGTTTCGACCAGAAGAAGGCTGACTCCATCAACGCCACCCAGATTCGTCTTCTAAGGCCAGAAGACTTTGAATCGCGACTGGTTCCCTACCTTCAGTCCGCAGGGGTAATGTCAAAGGCTCCTTCGGAGCGCGAAAAAGAGATCCTCAGGCTCTCAGCACCATTGATTCAAGAGCGAATCACGGTGCTATCGGAAGCCGTTGGAATGCTTGGGTTCCTCTTCGAGGACTTAGATCAACTTCAGTTTGAGCCTGAGGCACTATCGTCACTGCCTGAGAATGCTGGCGCGATTGTTGCCAAGGCACACGAGGTCGTCACCTCGCTCGACACTTTTACAACCGAGTCCATTCAGGATGCCCTAACCAAGGCCTTGGTTGAGGAGCTTGGAGAGAAGCCGAGAAACGCCTTTGGTCCAGTGCGGGTGGCAATCTCGGGAAGACGGGTAACCCCGCCACTGTTTGAATCGATGGAGATTTTGGGCAAGGCTGAGGTCGAAAAGCGACTAGAGGCCTTCGCGCAATCCCACTAAGATAGACCCTCGGACCTAGGTCCGACCCTTGGGGTATGGTGTAATTGGCAACACGAAGGTTTCTGGTTCCTTTGTTCTTGGTTCGAGTCCAGGTACCCCAGCAAGTTACCGGAGGTAAAGATGCTTGATTCTTTTGCCTCCGGTTTTCTAGTTTTTGCCTACCTCGCAACTGCCCTGTTTCAGCTAGCCCTAGTGCTGGGCGCTCCGATGGGGGAGTACGCCTTTGGTGGTCAGCATGTCGGCAAGCTGCCACTTGGCTACCGAATTGGTTCAGCAGTCTCGTTTGTGATCATGCTCGCGCTAGCTGGTCACTACCTTGCCCAGCTAGGTGTGTTTACACCGCTTTTGGGTGAGCCACAAAACTCTTGGGTGAACTGGGCGCTTGTTGGTTTTGCGGCGCTCGCAGCACTGATGAATAACATCACCAAGTCTGAGAAGGAGCGCAGGCTCTGGGGTGGGACAACCGTTGCCATGCTGATCGCGGCGATCATCGTCGCGCTCTAGACCCAGCTCTCTGATGGCAACAGGTAGCGAAACTCCCCACCGTGTTTCTCGACAAACTCCTTGATTCTGGAGTTTTGCAGCCTGTTCCCATGCTCACTCAAAATGGCGTTGTGGGTGGCGAAGGCAGCCTTGGGTTTTAGCTCGACTAAGTAATCAATCAAATCAGAGATTTTCATCCAGGGAGCGGCACTGGGACAGGCCAAAATCTCAAACGGGTGATCCGGGTAAACGTAGGCATCGCCTGGATAAAACAAAGTTCGATTGACCGTCACACCGACGTTTTGAACCAGTGGAATTGAACGGTGAATCTCCTGGTGGAGGTCCCCGGAAAAATCGAGAGTGAAGTTACCAACCTCGATGTGGTCACCGTGGCGAACCACCTGCACATCGACATCCAACAACTTGTCTCGAACCTCTTGGGTGCCAAAAAACTTGACACCCTGATGTTGTGCAAGCTCCTTGGCATGGGGAAGGTAGGAGTGGTCATCATGAACGTGCGTGAATACCACCGCAACCAGATTTTCCAATTGAGGAAGCTCTGACTGATACATGCCCGGATCAATAATCAGGGTCTGATTCCCCTCGGTGATTTCCAGCATCGCGTGCTGGTGTTTGGTGATTTGCATCGCACTCCGTTCCAGAAAAGTCTATGTTTGTGTCACCAGGAAGAGGTAGGCGATGAAGCCAATCGGAGTTTTAGTAAATCCAGCAGCCAACCGTGGCCGCGGAAATCTCGTCGGTGACCAGGTTTTTGCGCTCCTGAAGCAGGCTGGAATAGCAGCTGTCTCTCTCACCAGTGAAAGCGCGCAAGCTGCAAAAGCAAAGGCTGAAGCTCTTATCTCGAACCAAGACCTAGCTGGGGTGGTCGCGGTTGGCGGCGATGGCACCGCGCAGTTAGGGGTCAACATCTGCGTGCCAAACCAGATTCCATTGGGCATAGTCCCAGCTGGTAGTGGCAATGACCAGGCTAGAGAACTAAACATCCCACTTAGTGACATCCCCGCAGCAGTCTCGAATATCATCGAAAGCTTGAATGCTCCAAGACGAGTGGATGTAATGAAGGTCAAGAATCCAACCAGAGAGTTCTGGTCCCTGGGTTCAATCTCAGCTGGATTCGACGCTTTGTGTGCCAAGCGTGCCAATGGTTTGAAGTGGCCAAAGGGGCCCAACTCCTATGTTGCAGCGATGCTCCTGGAGCTTCCCAGCTTCAAGCCCATCAAGTATCAACTCGAAGCTGACGGGGTGAAGCGAGAGATCAGCGCCATGCTCTGCGGTGTTGCGAACGTAAAGAACTTTGGTGGCGGCATGAAGATCTCGCCGCAGAGTGACATTACAGATGGTGAACTCGAGGTCTTTATTTTGCACGAGGTGTCCAGGCCCAAACTTTTGAAGATATTCCCAACCGTTTATGCCGGTGAGCACGTCAAATACCCCGAGGTCGAAATCTTTAGGGCAAAGTCAGTCCGGATCTCCAATGACAGTTTCCCAATGACCTGCGATGGCGAGTTGGTCGGCGAAGCACCATTCACTGTCGATGTTCACCCCGGAGGGCTGCAGGTTTACAGCCGTTAGATTGCCAAGCCTTAGATTTTGTGGCAAACTTCTCGGGTTGCTTTACGGCCCCATCGTTTAGCGGCCTAGGACGCTGCCCTCTCACGGCAGTAGCGCGGGTTCAAATCCCGCTGGGGTCACTTATCTCGCTCTCGATGACAAAATCTCGGGAGCGAGATTTTTTATTGCCAACGTCTTGAAAATGTTGTTGCAAAAACAATCAGAATCACCGGTGCCAAAGCGGCAGCATTCAGTCCGCTAAAGCCATAGACCGCGAGGATGGTCCCAGATATCGCTCCACCAAATGCACCCGAGAGGTTCATAAGAGTGTCGCTAAATCCCTGAACCCTGGTCTTGTTATCGGTGGAGAGCGACTGCGACAGTAGCGCCGAGCCGGCAACCGTTGAGGCCGACCAGCCAAGGCCCAACAGGAACAGTCCCACCACAACCATCACGAAGTTCTCAGAGCCAAATCCCGCAAACATCAACGCGCCCAGGAAGATCAGCTGGCCCAGCACAATGATCACCCGTGGATTGGTCTTGTCTGCGAGCCAGCCAAAAACCGGCGAGAACGCATACATACCCGAAATGTGAAGCGATATGGTCAACCCCACATCAGCCAGTGAGTGGCCAGTCTCGGAGAGGTGGGCCGGGGTCATGCTCATCACGGACACCATCACCATATGGCTGAGGGCAATGGCCAAAACTGAGTAGCCCGCGATTGGAAATTCGCGAATAACTTCGATCGCCGCCTTCATGCCAGGGCGCTTTCGATTGGGATTTAGTCCGGCAAGATCGCGGGCAACAATCAGTGGATCGGGCCTGAGGCCAAACCAGAAGACCAGGGTCGAACCAAGTTGCGCGGCGATTGTGAATAGGAATGGTCCAGCTAGGTGGGGTAAGCCCAGGCTTAGTCCAAGTGATTCGCCCGGCGCTATTAAATTTGGCCCGATTACAGCACCAACGGTGGTGGCCCAGACAACGAGCGAGAGGTCTTTTGCTTTTGGTCTTTCCAGGGGTAGGTCAACGGCAGCAAATCTTGCCTGCAGACCAACCGCAGACCCGGCACCTAGGAGAAAGAGGGCAACCAGCTCAACCGGAAATGATCTGAGAATGGTCGCCAGGATCATTCCAGAGGCGCCAAGAATTGCCAGTCCAGCCCCTAAACCAAGGGCAACTCGACGACCCTTGCGATACGCCAGGTTTGCCAGCGGGATTGCTGATGCGGCACTGCCAAGAGTGCTAAGAGTTGCGGCGGCGCCTGACCACGCGGTTGATCCGGAGAGCTCAACGGCCATGATGGCTCCGACCGAGAGCGTTGAGCCCAGACCAAATCCACCCAACGCTTGGCCCATGACCAGCGTCCGAACTGTCTTTTTTTGAAGTAGTTCGAGGTCCTGCTGATTTATGAGAGCCACTCCAACAATCTAGTGGTCGGCTAAACTTGTCGAGGTCACAACACCCGAGGAGATTTATGACTCCAAAGCCGCTCACGCTGGCCGAAAAACTCTGGAATGACCACCTGGTGGTCAAGGGTGAAAATGGTGCGCCTGACCTTCTCTACATTGACCTTCACCTCATCCACGAGGTGACCAGCCCACAGGCTTTTGATGGACTTCGATTGGCAGGTCGCGACATTCGTCGCAAAGACCTAACCATCGCAACCGAGGATCACAACACCCCAACTGTTGACATTCACCTGCCTATAGCTGAGCCAACTTCTCGAGCTCAGGTTCAGGCCCTGAGGGACAACACCAAGGAATTCGGTGTTCGGATTCACTCGCTGGGGGATAAGAACCAGGGCATCGTTCACGTAGTTGGTCCGCAGTTAGGTCTGACCATGCCAGGACTAACGATTGTTTGCGGTGACTCCCACACCTCAACTCACGGAGCCTTTGGATCGTTGGCCATGGGTATCGGCACCAGCGAGGTAGAGCACGTCCTGGCAACCCAGACTCTTCCGCTCAAGCCATTCAAGACGATGGCTATCAACGTTGAGGGAACGCTTCGACCTGGAGTTAGCGCCAAGGACATCATTCTGGCTGTGATCGCGAAGATCTCCACCGGTGGTGGCCAGGGCTATGTCCTTGAATACCGTGGCAGTGCCATTCGCTCGCTCTCCATGGAGGGGCGCATGACAATCTGCAACATGTCAATCGAGGCAGGTGCGAGAGCTGGCTTAGTGGCTCCAGACGACATCACTTTTGAGTACCTCAAGGGTCGCCCTCACGCACCAGAGGGTGCGGACTGGGATGCAGCGCTCGAGTACTGGCGAACTCTCAAGACCGATGACGGCGCGGTGTTTGACGCTGAGGTATTTATCGATGCCGACAACCTAGACCCATTCGTAACCTGGGGCACCAATCCTGGTCAGGGTGTATCGCTTTTGGATTCGGTTCCAATTCCGGCTGAGATCGAGGATCCAAACGAGCGGGCCGCCGCAGAGCGGGCGCTGGAATACATGGACCTAAAACCTGGCACCAAGATGAAGGACATCGCCGTCAACACGGTGTTTCTTGGATCCTGCACCAACGCTCGAATCGAGGACCTACGCGCTGCTGCTGAAATCATCAAGGGACGCAAAAAGGCCGATGGCGTTCGCATGATGGTTGTCCCCGGTTCCCAAAAGGTTAGATTGCAGGCCGAGGAAGAGGGCCTGGATCAAATCTTCAAGGAGTTTGGTGCCGAGTGGCGCTTCGCGGGCTGCTCAATGTGTTTGGGAATGAACCCAGACCAGCTGGCTCCGGGGGAGCGTGCAGCATCAACCTCAAACCGAAACTTTGAAGGCCGTCAAGGCAAGGGGGCCAGAACACATCTGGTATCGCCACTGGTTGCTGCTGCAACAGCGGTTCGCGGAACTCTTTCCAGCCCAGCAGATTTGGAGAGCTAAATGGAGAAGATCAATACCTTCTCGGGAGTAGCTGCTCCTCTCAAGCGCAGCAACGTAGACACCGATCAGATCATCCCGGCCGTTTACCTAAAGCGAATCACCAAGACCGGTTTCGAGGATGGGCTGTTCGCTAACTGGCGCCAGCAGGAGCCCGACTTTGTCCTAAACCAGCCGACATATCAAAACGCCCAGGTATTGATAGCCGGACCGGATTTTGGAACCGGATCATCTCGCGAGCACGCAGTCTGGGCACTGCGCGACTTTGGATTCAAGGCTGTCTTTAGTTCAAAGTTTGCTGATATCTTCCGCGGCAACTCGGGTAAGCAGGGTCTGGTTACAGGCGTCATCACCGATGCAGAGACCGAGGCAATCTGGGCGGTACTGGAAGCAAATCCAGGTATTGAGGCCAGGGTTGACCTACCTAATCAGACCTTGAGCGTTGGTGAAATCACCGTCAAATTCGACATCGACCAATACACTAAGTGGCGTCTTATGGAGGGTCTTGACGACATCGGCATCACCCTGCAAAACGAGGCAGCAATCGCTGCGTATGAGGCAAAAAGAGAGTCCTGGAAACCCAAGACCCTCCCAGCCAAAGGAGTCTGATTGAGCCAGATCACCATTAGAGGTGGCAAGCCACTTGTTGGTCGAATCGAGCTCAAGGGCGCGAAGAACCTAGTAACCAAAGCCATGGTGGCGTCCCTTTTGGGTGAGACCCCTTCGGTCTTGCGTGATGTGCCATTTATCTCCGATGTCGAGGTTGTCTCGCGATTGCTCCAGCTGCACGGGGTCACAATCGAGCACGATCCGATTACCGGTGACATGAAGCTCGACCCATCAAACGTCGAGCAGGCTCGGATGGTGGATATCGATGCTCATGCCGGATCCTCACGCATCCCAATCCTTTTCTGTGGACCACTCCTTCACAGGCTCGGAGAGGCGTTCATCCCAGGTCTTGGTGGTTGTGAGATTGGCGACCGTCCAGTCGACTTCCACTTCGACGTGCTGCGCAGCTTTGGTGCGGTAATCGAGAAGCTGCCTACCGGCACGAGATTGAGCGCACCGGATGGACTTCGTGGAGCCAAGATCTCATTGCCCTACCCATCAGTGGGAGCAACCGAGCAGGTACTGCTCTCAGCCTGCATAGCGGAGGGTAAGACTGAGCTTTCCGGTGCCGCTATCGAGCCTGAGATCATCGACCTGATCAGCATCCTGCAGAAAATGGGCGCGATCATTTCTGTGGACACCGATCGAGTTATTCGCATCGAAGGCGTCAAGCGCCTTGAGGGCTTCACCCACGCTGCACTCTTCGACCGAAACGAAGCGGCCTCCTGGGCCGCCGCAGCTTTGGCAACGGGCGGAGATATTTTCGTGGGCGGTGCTCGCCAGGTTGAGATGATGACCTTCCTCAACGTCTACCGCAAGGTGGGTGGCGCCTTTGAGATTCACCCGGACGGCATTCGCTTCTATCACCCCGGCACCGAGCTGCAGTCAGTCGTAATTGAAACCGATGTTCACCCAGGATTCATGACGGACTGGCAGCAACCTTTAGTTG
>CAZQZY010000024.1:0-11079 GCA_964597935.1 uncultured Aquiluna sp.
GGTCACTTCAGTAGACCCTCGTAGTTACGCTGCTGCATCTGAGCGTTGATCTGCTTCACGGTCTCCAGACCAACACCAACGATGATCAGGATCGAGGTACCACCGAATGGGAAGTTCTGGTTGGTTCCGATTGCGGTGAAGGCAACCAAAGGAATCAACGCGATCAGACCCAGGTAGATGGCACCAGGAGCAGTGATGCGACTGATGACGTACTCGAGGTACTCGGTGGTTGGCTTACCGGCACGAATACCAGGGATGAAGCCGCCGTACTTCTTCATGTTGTCGCTGATCTCCTCAGGGTTGAGGGTGATCGCTACATAGAAGTAGGTGAAACCAATAATCAAGGCAACATAGATCGCCATGTACAGCGGGTTGTCACTCTGAGTTAGGTAGGTAGAAATCCAGGTAACCCATGGAGCAACCTGACCGTTTGCATCCGGCTGGTTGAACTGAGCCAGCAGAGCAGGTAGGTAAAGCATTGAGGAGGCGAAGATAACCGGGATAACACCAGCGGTGTTTACCTTCACCGGAATGTAGGTGGACTGACCACCGTAGGCCTTGCGACCAACCATGCGCTTTGCGTACTGAACCGGAATTCGACGCTGTGACTGCTCAACCAAAACAACCAGGCCAACAACCACGAAACCGACAGCCATAACGATCACGAAGATCTCAATGGTGCGGGTCTGCAGAATCTGAAGTAGTGACGCTGGGAAGGTCGAAGCGATCGAGGTAAAGATCAGTAGTGACATACCGTTACCGACACCGCGCTCGGTGATTAGCTCACCGATCCACATGATCAGACCAGTACCAGCGGTCATGGTGATCACCATCAGGGTGATGGCTAGTGGGTCGGTGTTTACCAAGATTGGCAAAGTACAGTCGGCACCAAACAGTGCACCCTGACGAGCAACCGCAATCAGAGTGGTCGCCTGCAGTAGACCTAGCGCGATGGTTAGGTAACGGGTGTACTGGGTTAGCTTGGCCTGGCCCTGAGGTCCCTCTTTGTGAAGGGTCTCAAAGCGAGGAATTACTACACGAAGTAGCTGGGTGATGATCGACGCCGTGATGTAAGGCATGATGCCCAGGGCGAAGATCGATAGCTGGAGCAGTGCTCCACCGGAGAACAGGTTCACCAGTTCGTAAAGACCAGAGGTCGAGTTGCTCTGCGCTAGACACTGTTGGACGTTGGTGTAATCAACGTTTGGGCTCGGGATAAACGAGCCCAAACGGAAGATTGCAATCATTCCAAGGGTGAACGCAAGCTTGTTACGCAAATCCGGAGTGCGGAATGCGCGAGCAATGGCCTGAAACACGGTGAACCTACTCCCCTGAAGCTATTTAGGCGTTGACGCTACCGCCAGCGGCCTCGATCTTGGTCTTAGCTGACGCGGATACCTTGTCAACCGAGACCTCAAGCTTAACCGAGACGTCGCCGTTGCCAAGGACCTTGACTGGCTCGCCCTTACGAACTGCACCCTTAGCAACTAGGTCGCTAATGGTGACAGCGCCACCCTTAGGGTATAGCTCGGAGAGCTTGTCTAGGTTTACCACCTGGTACTCAACACGGAATGGGTTCTTGAATCCACGCAGCTTTGGAGTGCGCATTACCAAGTTCACGCCGCCACCTTCGAAGCCGAGGCGAGTGGTAGTGCGAGCGCCGGTACCCTTGGTACCACGACCTGCGGTCTTACCCTTTGAACCCTCACCAAGACCCTTACGAGTCTTCTCCTTCTTGGCACCCTTTGCTGGGCGAAGGTGGTGAAGCTTTAGGATCTGAACCTTCTCGGACTTCTCCTCAGACTTCTTTGCAGCTGGCTTTGCGGCAGCAGCCTTAGGCGCAGCCTTTGCAGCAGGTGCAGCCTTCTCGGCAGCTGGCTTAGCAGCGGCCTTCGGGGCAGCAGCCTTAGCGGCTGGCTTTGCAGCAGCGGTCTTTGCTGGAGCCTTAGCAGCAGCCTTTGGGGCAGCCTTTGCAGCTGGCTTGGCAGCAGCCTTAGCGGCTGGCTTCTTCTCTTCTGCCATTAGTCGATCTCCTCAACCTTTACAAGGTGGGCAACGGTTAGCACTAGGCCGCGAACAGACTTGTTGTCTTCCTTCACGACGATGTCACCGATGCGCTTCAGACCCAGGGTGCGAAGTGAATCGCGCTGGTTCTGCTTGCCACCATTTGAACTCTTGATCTGGGTAACTTTCAGACGAGCAGCCATTAGGCACCTGCCTTCTCAGTTGCAGGCAGTAGGCGAGCTGGTGCTACCTCTGCCAGGTTCTTGCCACGGCGAGCAGCAACGGAGCTTGGCTCCTCTAGCTGACGCAGAGCTGCAACGGTGGCGTGGACGATGTTGATGGTGTTCGAAGATCCGAGGGACTTCGATAGCACGTCGTGAACACCAGCGCACTCCAGTACCGCACGCACAGGACCACCGGCGATAACACCGGTACCCTCAGCGGCTGGACGAAGCAGAACCACACCGGCTGCTGCCTCACCCTGAACTGGGTGTGGGATGGTGGAGCCTGAGCGTGGGATGCGGAAGAAGTTCTTCTTCGCGTCCTCAACACCCTTGGCAATAGCTGCTGGAACTTCCTTAGCCTTGCCGTAGCCAACGCCTACTAGACCCTCGCCGTCACCGACAACTACTAGTGCGGTGAAGGCAAAGCGACGACCACCCTTAACAACCTTGGAAACACGGTTGATGGTGACAACACGCTCCAAGAATGGGCTCTTGGTCTCCTCGCGGTCACGGCGCTCGGTGCGAGGGCCGCGCTCACGGGAGCCACGACGCTGCTCACGCTCGTTCGGGTCAACGGTAGTGGTCTCTGCGACCACGGTAGCTTCTGCCACTTCCTGTTCCTTCTTCTCTTCGCTCACAGTGTCAGTCCTGCCTCGCGAGCTGCGTTTGCAATAGCTGCAACGCGACCTGCGTAACGGTTTCCACCACGGTCAAATACAACCTCGGTCACGCCTGCCTTGGTAGCGCGCTCAGCAATTAGCTTGCCGACGATCGCTGCCTTGTCAGTCTTGGTGCCGTTCTCCTTGCGAAGCTCGACCTCCATGGTTGAAGCGGACGCTAGGGTGTGACCCTTTGAGTCATCCACAACCTGGACGAATACGTGACGAGCGGAGCGAGTGACCACTAGACGTGGACGGCTTGCGGTGCCCTCGATCTTCTTGCGCAGACGGTCGTGACGACGGCCACGAGCGGCTGACTTGGACTTACCTCTAGTACCGAGACCCATGATTACTTACCACTCTTTCCGGCCTTGCGACGAACGCGCTCACCCTCGTAGCGAATACCCTTGCCCTTGTATGGCTCAGGCTTACGGATCTTGCGAATGTTCGCGGCAACCTCACCGACAGCCTGCTTGTCAACACCGGAGATGATGATCTTGGTGTTTCCCTCAACGGTCAGGGTGATTCCCTTTGGAGGCTCAATCACAACTGGGTGAGAGAAACCTAGAGCCAACTCAATGTTGGAACCCTTTGCTGCTGCACGGTAACCGGTACCGATGATCTCCAAGGTCTTGGTGAATCCAGTGGAAACACCGTGAACGTTGTTGGCGATCAGGGTACGGCTTAGGCCGTGTAGCGACTTTGACTTTGCCTCGTCGTCTGGACGAGAAACGATTACCGAGTTGTCCTCGAGAGTGACCTTGATTGGCTCAGAGATGGTCAGAGCTAGCTCGCCCTTAGGACCCTTCACCGAGACGTTCTGGCCGTCGATGGCAACCGTGACGCCCGCTGGTAGCGGGATCGGAAGCTTTCCAATACGTGACATGCGTGATTACCAGATGTAGGCGAGGACTTCTCCGCCTACTCCCTTCTTTGCAGCCTGGCGGTCAGTTAGTAGACCGGATGAAGTGGACAGGATTGCAATACCAAGGCCGCCGAGGACCTTTGGTAGCTCAGTGCTCTTCGCGTAAACGCGAAGACCTGGCTTCGAAACGCGCTTGATGCCAGCAATGCTGCTCTCGCGGTTTGGGCCATACTTCAGCACCACGGTTAGGTTCTTACCCACCTTGGCGTCCTCGACCTTGAAGTCAGCGATGTAACCCTCTGACTTTAGGATCTCGGCAATGGTTCCCTTGAGCTTTGAGTAAGGGAGGCTCAGCGACTCGTGGTGAGCCTTATCTGCATTGCGCAGCCGGGTCAGAAAATCTGCTACCGGGTCTGTCATTGTCATTTGTTTATCTTCTTTCTCGAGGCGGTTTCCCAGCGCTTTACAAGCTCAGGGACCTTTCTCAATTGGGGGTTTAGGACTTGAACGGGAATCCCAGTGCACGCAGTAGTGCACGGCCTTCATCGTCAGTCTTGGCTGTGGTGACGACCGTGATGTCCATACCGCGAACGTGGTCGATCTTGTCCTGGTCGATCTCGTGGAACATGCTCTGCTCCGAGAGACCAAAGGTGTAGTTTCCACGTCCGTCGAACTGGTCTGCAGATAGACCACGGAAGTCGCGGATACGAGGAAGCGATAGCGATAGCAAGCGGTCTAGGAACTCCCACATGCGGTCGCCGCGCAAGGTCACGTGAGCACCGATTGGCTGACCCTCACGAAGCTTGAACTGCGCGATTGACTTCTTGGCAACGTTCACCATTGGCTTCTGACCGGTGATGGCGGTTAGATCGCGGATTGCACCCTCGATCAACTTGCCATCCTTGGCAGCCTGGCCAACACCCATGTTCACAACGATCTTGGTCAGACCAGGAACCTGCATTGGGTTAGCGAACTTGAACTCGTTCTGCAGCGCAGGAACGATCTCCTTGCGGTACTGAGCCTTTAGGCGAGGAAGCGCCTTGGTGGCTACCGCTGACTTCTTAGTGGCGGCCATTAGATTTCCTTCCCGCTCTTGCGTGCAACACGCACCTTCTTGCTCTCGCCGCTCTTGGCATCCTTCTCAACCTTGAATCCAACCTTGGTTGGCTTCTTGGTGCTTGGGTCTACCAATGCAACGTTTGAAATGTGGATTGGGGCTTCCTGGGTGACAATGCCACCGGTCTTGGAGCCACGGTCAGACTGGCCAACCTTGGTGTGCTTGGTCACTAGGTTTACACCCTCGACGATCACACGGTTCTGCTCTACTAGCACTGCTAGTACGTGACCCTGCTTACCACGGTCACCGCCGCGGTCCTGCTTGGCACCGGTAATGACCTGAACTAGGTCGCCCTTCTTGATCTTCGCCATTTACAGCACCTCCGGAGCCAATGAAATGATCTTCATGAACTTCTTGTCGCGAAGCTCGCGGCCGATTGGCCCGAAGATACGAGTACCGCGAGGCTCACCATCGTTTTTGATGATGACGGCTGCGTTCTCGTCAAACTTGATGTAGGAACCATCTGGACGACGGGTCTCCTTGACGGTACGAACAACTACCGCCTTGACCACATCACCCTTCTTGACGTTTCCGCCAGGAATGGCATCCTTTACGGTCGCGACGATGATGTCGCCTAGACCCGCGTAGCGACGGGTTGAACCGCCTAGTACACGAATCGTCAACAGCTCCTTGGCACCGGTGTTATCGGCAACCTTGAGCCTGGACTCTTGCTGTAGCACTTATTTCTCCTTGTTTTGTGAATAACGATTTCCGACCGTTATTCCTAGGGGTTACTTCGCCTTTTCGAGAATCTCGACTAGACGCCAGTTCTTGGTTGCAGATAGTGGACGGGTCTCGCTGATTAGCACGAGGTCGCCGATGCCTGCGGTGTTGTTCTCGTCGTGAGCCTTGATCTTCTTAGATAGGCGCATAACCTTGCCGTAAAGCGGGTGCTTCTTACGGTCCTCAACCAAAACAACGATGGTCTTGTCCATCTTGTCGGAGACTACATAGCCACGACGTGACTTGCGGTAACCGCGCTCGACTTCCTTGACAACCTTTGGAGCCTTTGCTGCCTTTGGCTTTGCAGCCTTAGGTGCTGCCTTGGCGGCTGGCTTTGCTGCAGCCTTTGCTGCTGGCTTCTTCTCTTCAGCCATCTTTATGCCTCCTCAGCAGGCTTCTCAGCTGCTGCCTTCTTGGTCTTTGCTGGTGCTGGTGCAACCACAGGCACGGCACGAATGCCGAGCTCGCGCTCACGTAGCACGGTGTAGATACGAGCGATGTCGCGCTTGACTGCCTTTAGGCGGCCGTGGTTGTCAAGCTGACCGGTAGCGGACTGGAAGCGCAGGTTGAACAGCTCTTCCTTCGCCTTACGCAGCTCCTCCACTAGCAGGGAGTCCTCAATCTTGTCGAGGTCCTGTGGGGTGAGGTTCTTGGAACCGATCATTATGCGTCACCTTCTTCACGCTTGATGATGCGAGCCTTAAGCGGAAGCTTGTGGATGGCACGCATCATTGCCTCACGGGCAATGGTCTCGTTGACACCGCTGAGCTCGAAGAGCACGCGGCCAGGCTTGACGTTTACTACCCACCACTCCGGTGAACCCTTACCGGAACCCATACGGGTTTCAGCAGGCTTCTTGGTGAGGGAGCGGTCTGGGAATACGTTGATCCAAACCTTTCCACCACGCTTGATGTGACGGGTCATTGCAATACGTGCAGCCTCAATCTGGCGGTTGGTTAGGTAGGCAGGGGTTAGCGCCTGGATGCCGTACTCACCAAAGCTGACCTCGGTGCCACCGGTCGCGTGACCGTGGCGCTTCGGGCTGTGCTGCTTGCGGTGCTTTACCTTACGTGGAATAAGCATGCTTAGCCTTCGCTTCCTGCTGCTACCGCAGCCTCAGGGGCAGCTGCCTGGTCGCGGCGTGGAGCGCCACGGCGAGGACGGTCGCCACCCATGCGGGGACCGCGCTGGTTTGCCTGCACTGCTGCAAGCTCCTTAGCGGTTAGGTCGCCCTTGTAGATCCAAACCTTTACACCGATGCGACCGAAGGTGGTCTTGGCCTCGTAGAAGCCGTAGTCGATGTTCGAGCGAAGGGTGTGCAGTGGCACACGACCCTCGCGGTAGAACTCGCTGCGGCTCATTTCAGCGCCACCTAGACGGCCAGCACACTGAACACGAATACCCTTTGCACCGGAGCGCAGTGCGCCCTGGATTCCCTTACGCATCGCACGACGGAATGCCACACGAGCAGCAAGCTGCTCGGCAATACCCTGTGCAACTAGCTGTGCATCAGCCTCTGGGTTCTTAACCTCGAGGATGTTTAGTAGCACCTGCTTGCCGGTTAGCTTCTCTAGCTCTGCGCGCAGGGTCTCAGCCTCTGCACCGCGACGGCCGATAACTAGACCTGGGCGAGCTGCGTAGATGTCAACGCGAACGCGGTCACGGGTACGCTCCAACTCGATGCGAGCAACACCTGCGCGGTCAAGCTTCTCCTGCAGGTAGTGACGGATCTTGGTGTCCTCAACCACGTAGTCTGCGTAGCGCTGACCCTTCTTGGTGGAGTCTGCGAACCAGCGAGAGCGGTGCTCGGTGGTGATGCCTAGGCGGAAGCCGTAGGGATTTACTTTCTGGCCCATTACTTACCTGCCTTCTTTGCAAACTCGTCAGGGGTTGCAACAACCACGGTGATGTGGCTGGTGCGCTTGTTGATACGGAACGCACGGCCCTGTGCACGTGGGCGGAAACGCTTTAGCGTCACACCCTCGTCAACAAATGCCTGCGAAACTACTAGATCGTCCTCGTCCACAATGGCTCCGGCCGACTCGCCCTTTACCTTGGCGTTTGCCACAGCTGCTGCAACGAGCTTGTAAATCGGCTCAGATGCTGCCTGTGGAGCAAACTTCAAAATACCCAGGGCCTCGGTGGCCTGCTTGCCGCGGATCAGGTTGACGACACGGCGAGCCTTCTGCGGGGTCACGCGGATGTTACGCACCTTGGCGATAGCTTCCATCGTTTTATCCTTCTACTCTCTGTACGCCCCGGACTAGCCGCGGCGTCCCTTCTTGTCGTCCTTCACGTGTCCACGGAAGGTGCGGGTTGGTGCGAATTCGCCAAGCTTGTGACCAACCATGGTCTCGGTGACGAAAACAGGAATGTGCTTGCGACCGTCGTGCACTGCGATGGTGTGGCCCAGCATTGCTGGCACGATCATCGAGCGGCGGGACCAGGTCTTGATCACGTTCTTGGTGTTGGCCTCGTTCTGCGCGCGCACCTTCTTCATTAGGTGCTCGTCGACGAAGGGGCCCTTCTTCAAACTGCGTGGCATCTAGAGATCTCCTACTTCTTGCCGACGTAACGACGACGAACGATTTGCTTGTCGGATGGAAGGTTTGGCTTACGAGTGCGGCCTTCCTTCTGACCCCATGGGGTAACAGGGTTACGACCACCGGAGGTCTTACCCTCACCACCACCGTGTGGGTGGTCAACAGGGTTCATGGCAACACCACGGACGGTTGGGCGAACGCCCTTCCAGCGCATACGGCCAGCCTTACCCCAGTTGATGTTGGACTGCTCAGCATTTCCAACCTCACCGATGGTGGCGCGGCAGTTTGCATCCACGTTGCGGATTTCACCCGATGGCAGACGAAGCTGCGCGTTAGGGCCGTCCTTAGCAACCAGACGAACCGAAGCACCTGCGGAACGAGCAAGCTTTGCTCCACCGCCTGGCTTTAGCTCGATGGCGTGCACAACGGTACCCACTGGGATGTTGCGAAGTGGCAGGTTGTTACCTGGCTTGATGTCAGCCTGTGGACCCTGCTCAATTGCATCGCCCTGCTTTAGCTTGTTTGGAGCCAGGATGTAACGCTTGGTGCCATCGATGTAGTGCAGTAGCGCAATACGAGCGGTACGGTTTGGGTCGTACTCGATGTGAGCAACCTTTGCCGGTACGCCATCCTTGTCATTGCGACGGAAGTCGATGACGCGGTACTGGCGCTTGTGACCGCCACCGATGTGGCGAGTGGTCACGCGACCAGCTGCGTTACGACCACCGGTCTTTGGCAGTGGCTTTAGTAGCGACTTCTCTGGGGTCGAGCGAGTGATCTCGGCAAAATCTGCAACCGAGGAACCACGGCGACCTGGAGTCGTTGGCTTGAATTTACGAATTCCCATTAGCTTCTATCCCTCTAGCCGATGTAGGTAAAGATGTCGATGGAGCCGGACTTTAGGGTCACGATGGCGCGCTTGGTGTCCTTGCGCTTGCCTAGACCAAAGCGGGTACGGCGGGTCTTGCCCTGACGGTTCAGGGTGTTGATGGTGTCAACCTTCACGTTGAAGATCGACTCCACAGCCTGCTTGATCTCGGTCTTGTTCGAACGTGGGTCCACCTCAAAGGTGTACTTACCCTCGTCGATCAAGGAGTAGCTCTTCTCCGAGATGATCGGCTTGATGATTACGTCGCGTGGGTCCTTCTTCAGGCTCATGCTCGCTCCTCCTGGGAAACTGCCGACTCAACAAACGTGGTCAAAGCGGCTGCGGTGAACACAACGTCATCTGCGTGCAGCACGTCGTACGCGTTGAGCTGGTCAACTGGTAGTACGTGCACGGTCTGCAGGTTGCGTAGCGACTTGTAGGACAGCTCGTCAGAACGGTCCAGCACAACCAAGATGTTCTTGCTGGTTGCAACCTGAGCCAGGAAGCTTGCAGCTGCCTTGGTCGAAGGTGCGGTGCCCAGTGCGAACTGGTCGATTACGTGGATGCGGCCAGCGCGAGCACGGTCAGATAGTGCGCCGCGAAGTGCAGCAGCAATCATCTTCTTAGGGGTGCGCTGGTCGTAAGAGCGTGGCTTTGGACCGTGGATGATTCCACCGCCGCGGTGCTGAGGCATACGGACCGAACCCTGACGGGCACGACCGGTTCCCTTCTGCTTGAAAGGCTTCTTACCAGAACCAGAAACCTCGCCGCGGCGAAGAGTGGACTGGGTTCCCTGACGAGCAGCAGCTAGCTGAGCTACAACCACCTGGTGGATTAGCGGCACGTTGGTCTGAACATCGAACAGGCCCTCTGGCAGGTCGATTGATCCGGACTTCTTGCCCTTTACGTCAATTAGGTCAACGGTAGGCATTAGTTGCTCTCCTTCACAGCGTTGCGAACGAACACCAACTGGCCCTTAGGACCAGGGACGGCGCCCTTCACTAGCAGTAGGCCTCTCTCAAGGTCAACGCCGTGCAGGGTTAGGTTCAACATGGTCACGCGGTCAGCACCCATGCGGCCAGGCATCTTCTTGCCCTTGATGACCTTTGCTGGGGTGGTACCGGCACCGATGGAACCAGGCTTACGGTGGTTGCGGTGTGCACCGTGAGATGCAGCAACACCGGCAAAGCCGTGGCGCTTCATGCCACCGGCAAAGCCCTTACCCTTTGAGGTGCCTACGACGTCAACCTTGGTGCCAACTTCGAAGATGTCTACACCCAGTGCCTGACCAACTGAGTAGTTGTCAGCGTCTGCGGTGCGGATCTCAGCAACGAAGCGACGAGGAGTCACTCCTGCCTTAGCGAAGTGACCAGCGGTTGGCTTGTCGGTCTTGCGTGGATCGATGGCTCCATAGGCAACCTGAATTGCCTTGTATCCATCGGAGTCTTGGTTTTTGATTTGAGTGATGACGTTCTCGCCAGCCTCAATAACGGTGATAGGAACGAGCTTGTTGTTCTCATCCCAGCCCTGAGTCATGCCGAGCTTCTTGCCCAGCAGACCCTTTACGGTCTTAGTCTCTGCAGTCATTCTCGTAATCCTTAGAGCTTGATCTCGATGTTGACGTCTGCTGGAAGGTCCAGGCGCATCAGCGAATCGACCGCCTTAGGGGTTGGGTCGATGATGTCAATGAGACGCTTGTGAGTGCGCATCTCAAAGTGTTCACGGCTGTCCTTGTACTTGTGTGGCGAGCGGATGACCGTCACAACGTTCTTCTCGGTGGGTAGTGGGACTGGGCCTACTACCTTTGCACCGGCGCGGGTGACTGTGTCGACGATTTTGCTCGCCGAGGTGTCGATGATCTCGTGGTCATACGACTTCAGTCGAATGCGGATCTTGTTAGCCGCCATAATGACTCGCTTCCGTTTCTAGGTGATCTCTCGATCACGCAGTTTTGGAGTCAACTCGAATCGCGGGCTGCGAATCTTATTGACTGCCGTGATGCTGATGCACTGTTCTGCTGTCAACGCCCTATTTCTAGGGCTCGTTCCGACACCTTGACTCGGGCGTGTCGCAAGA
>CAZQZY010000025.1:0-10264 GCA_964597935.1 uncultured Aquiluna sp.
GAGCCACCCAGGAGAATCGAACTCCTGACCTGCTCTTTACGAGGGAGCTGCTCTACCGACTGAGCTAGGGTGGCGCGTTGAAAAGACTACCAAAAGCAAAAGGGGCACCATTGCCGTGGTGCCCCTTTTATAGGAGGCCCTGAACAAATCAGGGTTTATCACCAGCAGCAAAAACTTTTGGGATTCACTGCTGGGAGCTTTGAAATCAACTAGTTAAAGACTTTGCCGCTCGTCTTTATTCCAAACACCTGCACGAATCAAGCGCTCCCGTGCAGCATCTTCAATTGGAGATTCTGGGCCGATTGCAAAGCGCATAACCCTAAGCAGGGAGGTGGTCACTGGTCGGGTTAGCCACAGTGGCGCTCCTTTGAGTCCGATCAGGTCTCGGTACTCCTTTGGCAAGCTAGCAAGAGCCGATTGGAACAGCAGTGCGTAAACAGGCTTTGCCAGCGGCGGCAGAGGTGCTCGCCTGATCCAATTGATAACCGCTGAGGTCTTCTCAGTCACGACCAGCTCGGGCCTAAAGCTCTCGAGAGTCTCTAGAAGTTCTGACTCAGACAGCGGGGCTCTTTCCAAGCCAAGAGGTTCAACAGACCGTGCCCAGAGCCTCACATATTCATCGGCCCCTCCAGGGATGGGTCGTTTGGAGTAGTTCTGATGAGCCCTCAAGAAACTCTCCATGAACGCGATGTGCACCCAGAGCAAAAGGTGTGGGTCTGCTGCGCGGTAGTTCAACCTCTCACCATCGGCAGACTCATACTCGCCGACCACTCTGGTGTGCATGCGGTTAACTCGACCAGCTTCGTTCTGAATCGCAGTTTTTGAACCGAAGGTGGTGATCGTGAGCCAGCGGATGGTTCCGGATAGTCGGCCCAACGGGTCCTGCTCGTATCTCGAGTGTTGAGCCACGCCAGCCAATGAGCCCGGATGCAGCGCCTGCATCAGGAGTGCCCGGATCCCGCCGACTAGCGTTGCGAAATCTGCGTGCACAATCCAGGGTGCGTCAGTTGGCAGAAACAAACCTGGTTCATCACCCTCCGCCACGATTGGCAACCACGGCGGTATGCCCTGTGGGTCACCAGATAGCAACTTTCGAAACCTTTTTGAAAGGTTTTCTTGTAACCGATTGTTGGGCAATTAGAACCTAATCTTTGAAAACTACCTACTGGAGAACCATGACTGAGCAAGAACTAATCCAAGAGTTTCAGAAAAACCGACTACACATCATCCTGGCTCAACTCGCGCCAACCGGCCTACTTGCTTTTGCGGCCCTGACAACTCCGGCGATAGCCGCAAGTGATGAGTATGTGAAACACGCGTTTGCTTTGATTTTGCTGGCCTCTGGAATCTTGGGTGCATTGGCCGAATACTCTGCAGCAGCCCAGGCTCAGGCCGCTATTGATGACCTAAAGATTCTTCCAGGAAGCTCGGCGCTTAGAACGCGTGTGATTTCTTTCAGACCTTGGCTTGAGGTTGTGAAGTTTGTGACCCCAGCGATCTTTGTGGCTATTTTTGGGTTCATCTTGGCTGGACTGTATCTCTAGCTAAAGCAAAACCCCGAGGCATAAGCCTCGGGGTTTTGACTCTCGTTGAGCTAGTGCTGCACTGCCTTGGCGATGCCCGCACCGGTTAGGGAGCGAACCTCGAGCTCGGCATACTTTGCGTAGTTGCGCTCGTTGGAGGTCTTTGTTCCAAGCCAGCCCATGAAGAAGCCGAATGGAATTGAGACGATTCCTGGGTTAGCCAGTGGGAACCAGTTGAATACGATTCCGCTGTCTAGCGGAATCAAACTGGTTGCCGCACCTGAAACCACTGGGCTGAAGATCAACAGGCCAACAGCGGAGAACAGACCACCGTAGATGGCCCATACCGCACCGCGGGTGTTGAACTCCTTCCAGAACAGCGACAACAGCACCGCAGGTAGGTTGCCACTGGCAGCAATTGCAAAGGCTAGAGCCACCAGGAATGCAACGTTTAGACCCTGGGCCGCAATTGCAAGCACAATCGCTAGGCCGCCGATTACAAACGCAGCAATGCGGGCAACCTTTACCTCTTCCTCAGGGGTTGCATTGCCCTTCTTGATTACGTTCGCGTAGAGGTCGTGAGCAAGCGATGACGATGAAGCCAGGGTTAGACCTGCCACCACAGCCAAGATGGTTGCGAATGCGATCGCACCAACTACGGCCAGCATGACTGCACCACCAACGGTTCCGGCTCCACCACCGAGGTACTCGGCCAGCATAGGAGCGGCAACGTTACCCGCCTTGTCCTTTTCGGTAATCGCTTCGGCACCAACCAACGCTGCAGCACCAAAGCCGAGGGCGATGGTCATTAGGTAGAAGGTACCGATGTGACCAATGGCCCAGTTCACGCTCTTGCGGGCGTCCTTGGAGG
Source organism: uncultured Aquiluna sp. (assembly GCA_964597935.1). Lineage (GTDB taxonomy): Bacteria > Actinomycetota > Actinomycetes > Actinomycetales > Microbacteriaceae > Aquiluna. Next base: position 2,395 of record CAZQZY010000025.1, read on the forward strand.
TTGGCACGGTGTAGAAACGAATCAGGATGTGAGGTAGACCAGCGGTACCCAAGATCAGCGCTAGCGCAAGCGAGATTAGATCCAGCTTGGAGAACAAAGTCTTGAGGGCATCAAGGTTTCCTGCCTCATCGAAGATGTCTTTTCCAAACTTCTGACCCGGCTCGAGGAAGCTCGGATTACCAGAGGCTGCCTGTGCGGCGCCCAGCATCTCTGAGATGTTGAACTGGAAGTGCACCAGAACCATGATGGTCATCACTGCCGCACCGGTCATCAGCAAAAATGCCTTGATGATCTGCACATACGTGGTGCCGCGCATACCGCCAACGGTCACGTAGATGATCATCAAAACGCCAACGCCAACAATCACCAGGTTCTTTGAACTTGGATCGGTGAAGCCAAGCAGCAGGGAAACCAGCGCACCGGCACCAACCATCTGCGCGAGCAGGTAGAAGACCGAAACGACAACGGTTGAGGTTGCCGCTGCGGTGCGAACCGGACGCTGCTGCATGCGGAATGCCAATACGTCACCCATTGTGAACCGACCGGAGTTTCTAAGCGGCTCGGCAACTAGCAAAAGCGCTACCAACCAAGCAACCAAGAATCCGATCGAGTACAAGAATCCGTCATAACCGAAAAGGGCGATGGTTCCTGCGATACCGAGGAAGGAAGCGGCCGACATGTAGTCACCGGCGATAGCAAGACCATTCTGGAAACCCGAGAAGTTGCCTCCACCGTTGTAAAAGTCGGTTGCCTTGGTGTTCTGGCGTGAAGCGCGGAACACCACGAAGAGAGTTACCAAAACAAATAGAAGGAACAGTGCGCTCGAGACTGTTGTGTGGTCTAGATTCACTTGGCTAGCTCCTTCTCCACCTCATCGCGCAGCTTGTCGCTAGCGCCATCAAGGACGTGCGAGGAGTGACGTTCGTAGAGCCACATAATCACGAACGTAGACACAAACTGGAGCACGCCAAGAATGAAGGCGATGTTGATGTTTCCAATAACTGGGGTTACTACAAAGTCACGGGCGAAAGCCGTGAGCAAGATGTAGACGAAATACCAGGAGAGAAACGCAGCTGTCAGAGGGAATGCAAATCCCCTGAAGCTCTTTCTCAGCTGGGCGAATTCGGGGCTGGACTGAGTCTTTTCCCAAACTCCATGCTGCTGATCCGACATTGAACTCCTTTGTTCATTCGGCCGGTCAACACCGACCGAAGCATTGCTGCTTCTCAGACTCTAGCGAAAAAGATTGCGGCTAACTCAACCTGCGCAGGTTTTATTCCCGGTACCGATATCTTCACCACGGAAGTAGGCCTCGACGATTGCATCAACGCAGACATTAGAGCCATAAGCGGTGTGACCCTCACCCTCAAAGGTGAGCAACACAGCGCCATCCAAAAGTTCCGAAAGCGCCACAGCTTGCTCATATGGGGTCGCAGGATCTCCCGTGGTGCCTATCACCAACGGTGCTGATGCGAGCTTTTGAGTGAAGTCGAGTTTGACCATTGACTTACCTTCAGGCCATGATTCACAACTCAGAGACGGGTAGGCAAAGTACTTTCCAAACACTTCACTTGCCACCAAGAAATCATCGTTTAGGCCGAGGGCTTCTTGATCGCTGATTCTGGCATCGGCGCAAGAAATGGCAAGGTTGGCCTCGTTGAGATTCGACATGTAGCCGTCGGTGACATCACGGTCGTTGTAGTAATCGGCCAATAGCAACATGGTTGTGCCATCGCCGGCCAATGCCTCCTGAAATGCCTGGGTCAGGTATTGCCAAGAGTCCTTCGAATACAACGCTGCGAAAATGCCTGAGAGGGCGGATGTGATGGTCAACTTTCTATCAACCTGGGTTTGCACAGGGGTGGTTTCGAGCTTCTTGAGAAAGTCCGCAACCACAACTAACGCCTGGTCGACAGAGCCCTTGAAAGGGCACTCGTCTCTTCCGATGCAATCATCTAGGTATGCCCTAAATGCCTTGTCAAAACCTGAAACCTGATCCAGCAGCATTTCAGTCTCGGACATGAGGGGATCGATTGCGCCGTCAAGCACCAGGTGGCCAACCTTGTCTGGGAACAAGGCCGCATAGGTCGAACCCAACAAGGTCCCATAGCTAAATCCCAGGTAATCGAGCTTCTCGCCCCCTACAAGCTCTCGCATCAGCTCAAGGTCGCGCGCCGCCTGTTGGGTATTGAAGTAGGCAACATCGAAGCCTTTTTCCTGACAGCTGAGAGCAAACTCACTCAGGACTTTTCTGGAATACGCGATGTCTTCCTCAGAGCCGAAGGGATAAGGAGACTGCCCGTAATAGACCTCGTCTTTTTTCTCCACCGAGCTGCAGCTCACGGCAGAGGACTCCCCCACGCCACGTGGATCGAAGGCCACGAGCTGGAAGCTCGATCTTAGGTCCGCAGATCCGATTGAGTCATAACCCTCGCGCATCCATTTGATTGCAGATACGCCAGGTCCGCCCGGGTTCACAAAAATGGCTGGCTTGGAACTAGCTGCAGTGTCGCGCATCATTGCCAGGGTGATGAAATTGTCGGTGGGGTTCAGCCAATCGAGCGGCGCAGCGATTTCGGCGCACTCGAAGCTGCCTTCGCACGGAGTCCAAACCACCTCTTGACTCAAAACCTCTTCGATGGAGTCAACTGAAGAGAGATCGCTTATTACAGGGGAGCAACCTGCTAGGAGCAAGGCAGTGGACAGCAACAAAGCCCTAGTTCGCACTTTGCCTCCTAAAAATCAACTTCACGCAGAGCGCCTCCAAAACCAACAGGTCTCTAACGTTACTGGCCAGTCTCGAGCGCGCCTTGGAAATACCATCCAATACTGCGATTGTCATTTCCGCAGTCCCCGATTCTGCGCGCGCCGTGATCTCCGACAAATTCTCCGGGTTATACAAATCCGTGCCGGTGCCCAGCTGAATTGCCAACACATCTCGATAGATCGACTCGAGATCGGTCAAAATTCGATCCAGACCATCGCGCAGCAACCTGGTTTGACGACGTTTCTGATTTTCCTCGAGGTCCTTGAATGAAGCTCTGACCGATGGGGGAAGCTTGTCACTTTCTGAGAATCCGTAAGCAGCCAGGAGGGCTTGCCTCTCTTCTTGGTCTTTTTGTTCTGAAACTTGCTCGGCGTCCTTCTTGGCTAACTGCAGAAATCGGTCTGCCGCCATCATGGCGCTGGAGAGATTATTGATTCCCAAAGCCAACGAGATTGTGTCGTTTCTTCGATTTCTAGCATCGGTGCTCAGCGCTAAACGCTTAGCCATCCCCACATGATTCTGGGCCTGTCGCGCCGCGACCCTTGCCTGCTCCAGATTGATGCCGTCTCGTTGGTTTAGTAGCTGAGCCACCTCCTCGGTCGAGGGCAACCTAAGGTTCAGATTGCGGGTGCGCGATCTGATTGTGGGAAGTAGATCAGAAACCGACGGTGCACAGAGAATCCAGATTGTGTTTTCGCTCGGCTCCTCCAGCTCCTTCAGCAGCACGTTCGAAGTGCGCTCAGTCATGCGATCTGAATCTTCGATGATCAGCACTCGATACTTACCCATACTTGATGAGAGTGAAGCTTTGTTTACAAGCTCTCGAACCTCATCAATGCTGATTTGCACTCGATCCGTTGAGAAGAAAGTGACATCTGGGTGAGCAGAGGCCATCACCAATCGACAGCTCTGACATTCACCACAACCATCGTTTTCACACTGCAGTGCCGCAGCAAAACTGATTGCGAGGTTCGATCTGCCCGAACCGTGAGGTCCGGTGAAAAGCCACGCGTGATGGACACCTTCACTCTTTTTGGATACTACGCGGGTTAGTTGCTCGATGGCCTCTGGCTGTCCGAGCAGATCATCCCAGACTTTGCCACTCAAGAAATACCTAGCTGTGCGAGTCGGGCACGAATCTCACTTTGAATCTCATCCACTGACTTGCGAGCATCCACCACTAGGAAGCGGGGTTCCTTTGCGAGCTCTAGATACATTTGCCTCGCTCGCTCGAAGAAGTCGACTTTCTCCTGCTCCAGTCGATCTGGCTCGGTTCCAGTTTTAGATCTTCGAGACATGGCGTCGTCAGCGGGTAAGTCCAACAGGATTGTCAAATCTGGAATCAGGTTATCTACCGCCCATAACGAGATGTCTCGAACCTGGTTTACGTCTAAGTCTCGAGCGGCCCCCTGGTATGCAACAGAGGAGTCAAAGAATCTATCGGTTAGCACAATCTCACCGCGTGCAAGTGCCGGGCGAATCTTGGTTGCTACGTGGTGCGCCCGATCGGCGGCATAGAGGAGTGCCTCAGCACGCGGTGCTACATCCCCCTTGCGGTGAAGCAGCAGGTGCCTGATCTCCTGACCCAATTCGGTTCCACCAGGCTCCAGGGTGCGAAGCACGGTGTGACCCTTATCGGTCAGATAGGCCTGCAGCATCTCGAGTTGGGTCGACTTTCCAACCCCGTCTATGCCTTCAAATGAGATAAACATCAGCGCTTTTTTCGAGTGGTTTTCTTCTGGGTCTTCGGAGCCTCACCTGGCTCAACTCCAAGCTTCTCACGTCGAATAGCCAGAAGCTCAAAGGCGCGGTCGCTGGATAGTTCATCAAGCGGTTCATCCTTTGGCACTGTGGCGTTGATCACACCGTCGGTTACGTAGTTTCCGAACTGCCCCGTCTTAGCAACGACCGGCTTGCCGGAGGCTGGGTCTTCGCCGAATTCGCGAAGTGGAGTTGAAGCAGTTCGGCGAGCGCCGTACTTCGGCTGCTTGTAGATCTCCACCGCCTGCTCGAGGGTGATGCTGAAGATCTCAGACTCACTGGTTAGTGATCGCGAGTCAACACCTCGTTTTAGGTATGGACCGTACTTACCGTTCTGAGCTGTGATCAGCTGGCCCGACTCTGGATCTACACCAACCTCACGAGGAAGCGAGAGTAGGCGAATTGCATCCTCGAGAGTCACGGTTGAAACCGACATGTCCTTGAAAAGCGATGCGGTTTTCGGCTTTGGATTACCTTCGTCGACCAATGTCACGAAGGGCCCGTAGCGACCGTCCTTGACCGCAATCTCCAAACCGGTTTCTGGGTCTTTGCCTAGGATGCGATCTGATGCGGGAGGGGCCGCAATCAATTCGGCTGCCTTTTCCGCTGTAAGAGCATCTGGGGCGAGCCCCTCGGGGATGTTCACGATTCTGCGCTCGCCAGCTTCCTCGAGCTCGATGTATGGACCGTACTTACCGGTGCGAAGCAAAACCCCTGGACTAATCTCAAAACTGTTGATTGCTCTGGGGTCAGATTCTCCCAGCGACTCAACCGTTTCCTTCAGACCGTGCTCGCCGAAGTAGAAGTCCTTGAGCCAGCCGGTTCTGTCTAGCTCTCCGATTGCGATTCGGTCTAGATCCTCTTCCATCTTGGCGGTGAACTCGTAGTTCACAAGGTCACCAAAGTTCTCCTCCAAGAAGCGAGTGACGGTAAAGGAAATCCACTCTGGAACCAGGGCGCTACCCTGCTTCACTGCATACCCCTTGGACAGGATTGTCGAGATGATGGCGGCATAGGTAGATGGCCTACCGATGCCCTGCTCTTCCAGCGCCTTCACGAGTGAGGCCTCGGTATAGCGGGCAGGTGGTTGAGTCGAATGCAGCTTTGACTCAGAGCTTTGGACCTCTAGGGAATCACCCTCCGCGAGGTTTGGCAGCTTTGCATCATCCTCATCCTCGTCCTCGCGAGTTTCGTCATAGACAGCTAAGAAACCCTTGTAGGTGACGACGGTTCCGCTGGCGCTAAACACCAGCTGGTCAGACCCCAGCGCGGCTGTCAATCTCACCGAGGTGGTAGAGAGTTTTGCATCGGCCATCTGCGATGCAACCGTTCGTCTCCAGATGAGTTCATAGAGCGCGAGGCTCTTGCCCGAAAGGACTGACCTGAGCTCATCCGGATGCTTGAAGCTCTCACCAGATGGGCGGATTGCCTCGTGCGCCTCTTGGGCATTTTTCGACTTAGCTCCGTACACGCGCGCTGCCGCTGGCACCAAATCAGAACCAAAGAGTTTGCTCGCCGCGGATCTAGCTGCCTCCGTCGCCTGGGCAGATAGCGATGGGGAGTCGGTACGCATATATGTAATGTGACCATCTTGATAAAGCTGCTGAGCGGTGTCCATCGCCTGCTTGGCGCTCATGCCAAGCTTGCGAGACGCCTCCTGCTGCAAAGTAGAAGTGGTGAAAGGTGCATACGGTTTTCTGGTAGAAGGCTTTGCCTCCACCGATGCCACCTTCAGACTCAAACCTTGAAGACCTTCAGAAATCTGCTGAGCCACATCGGGCGATAGGACAACTGCATCTTGTGTGAGCTTGCCATTTGCGTCAAAGCTCTTGCCAGTCGCAATTCGCTTTTGATTTTGCTCCAAAAGCTTCGCCTCGAAAGAAGTGCCGTCCTTCGTTAGCGAAACAGTGACCGAGCCGTAGCTGGCTGGAACAAAAGCCATTCGCTCGCGCTCACGCTCCACAAGCATTCGCATGGCAGGTGACTGAACTCGGCCTGCGGAAAGGCCGCGGTTAATCTTTCGCCACAGCACCGGCGAGATTTCATATCCCACCAAACGGTCTACAACGCGCCTGGTTTCCTGAGCCTGAACCAAATCTTCGTTCAAGGCACGAGTGTTTTTGGCAGCCTCGGCGATTGCTTCCTTGGTGATCTCGTTGAACACCATTCGACGAACTGGAATCTTTGGCTTCAAGACTTCGAGTAGGTGCCAGGCAATCGCCTCGCCCTCGCGGTCCTCATCGGTGGCGAGATAGAGCTCCTCGGCATTTTTCATTGCCGACTTCAGCTCAGAAACCGTCTTGGATTTACCAGGAGACACGACGTAGTAAGGCTGGAAGTCATTCTCAACATCGATGGAAAACTTCGCCAGTGAACCCTTCTTCTTCTCTGCAGGCAGTTCTTTTGGTTCAGCAAGGTCGCGAATGTGGCCAACCGATGCAAGCACCTCGAAATCCGATCCGAGGTACTTGGCGATTGTCTTCGCCTTCGCAGGCGACTCAACAATCACAAGCTTTTTTGCCACAACTTCTCCTTATATCTACTGGTCAGGAGCACCAGCGACTGCGTAACTCTCTAAGCGAAAAAACGACACCATGCTATGGCCTCGAATCTCCACGCCGTCTCTGACAATACGACATTGCTGCAAACCGAAGCCAACACTTTCAAGAATTTGCAGGGCATTCTCACAAACGATTCCAGAGACTAGCCCCCTGTGTGTGTCAGCCGCAACCAATGCTGCAATGTCTGTGGCAGCCTGCAGTTTTCGATCTTGAATCACAGCGGCCGCTCCCAAAGACATAGCAACCGAAAGCCCAGCCAAGCCAGTCAGCACGATGGCAAAAGTCGCGGTCACCGCGCCGCTGTCTAAGCGATCGGAATTCCGCATTGCTCACTCCTGAGTGTTACCAATCCAGGACGCTCCAGGACGAGGCAGCTCAATCTTCCTTTAGTGAACGGCCGAAGCTCTAAGCCATCTGCAACATCTAGTTCACGGCCGATCAAATGCAATCTCAGCAGGCTTGCCAGATCTTGCTCAAGAGCCAGCTGCTGCCCCATCAGAGACAGCAGCCAGCCCAGGGCCGTGAGACCAAGTAGCACCGTTGGGATTAGCGCCATCAACTCGGCGGTCACTGCTCCGCGATCAGATTTCCAGTCCAAGTGCCCTGCCCACCAACTTGAAGAGCATTGCCCTTACCTCTTCGCTTCTGAGCACCAGCAGCATCAGGCCCGCAAAGGCAACTCCAGCCAAAGTGGCAATTGCGTATTCCGCGGTGATCGCCCCATCCTCTTTATATATGTTCATGTTTCTCCTTTTGATAGTGCCCCAAGCAAAACTGGTGC
>CAZQZY010000026.1:0-10155 GCA_964597935.1 uncultured Aquiluna sp.
TCGAATTAGCAACGATGCTGATGCTGGCCGAGAACTACGGTCAGCCAATGCTCTACTCCTCTTACGCATTCGCAGGCTACGACGATGGTCCAAACCAGACTGAGAGTGGCGTAAGCGATGTGAAATGCGACGCCACGGAATCAGGAGTCGTTGCGCCGAAGTCAGGGTATGAGCCGGGTGAGTGGATCTGCCAGCACCGCTTCGCCTCAACTGCCGCCATGCTCAAATTCCGCAAGGCAGTAATCGGAACCTCTGTTGACGGCATCTACCAATCCGATTCCGGCTATGGGTTCTCAAGAGGCGACAAGGGGTTGTTTGCACTAAATGCATCCAGCACCGCAACTCAAAACATAGAGTTCGAAACCACCCTGCCAGATGGTGAATACACCGACCTAATCTCTGGAAAGAAGTTCAAGGTTGAGGGCGGAAAGTTCTCGGCAGAGCTTGCAGCTAAATCTGCTGTCGCTCTGATTCGTGGCTAACTAAACCAGCGAATCGCGCCACGCTTTGTAGAGTTTCGCGAACTTGCCCTGTCCAGCCGCAAGCTCAGCGGGTGAGCCATCCTCGATTACCTTGCCGTGCTCCATAACTAGAACTCGATCTGCTATTGAAACAGTCGAGAGTCGATGGGCGATGATGATTGCTGTCCTGCCGGCGAGCAAGGTTTTCAAACCCTGCTGAACCATACGTTCGGATGGTATGTCCAAAGAGCTGGTTGCCTCATCCAAAATCAAGACAGCCGGATTGGCCAAGAAGGCACGGGCGAAGGAGATCAGCTGGCGCTGTCCCGCACTGACTCGACCACCGCGCTTATTCACGTCGGTGTCATAACCCTCTGGGAGTGAGCGGATGAACTCATCCGCCCCCACAGCCCGTGCCGCTGCAACGACGTCATCGAAACTGGCATCAGGTCTGCCGAGCAAGATGTTGTCTGCCACTGACCCCGAGAACAGATATGCCTCTTGGGTGACCATGACTACCTCACGGCGCAGGTCGGTGTTAGCAATCTCTCTCAGGTCAATACCGTCGAGAGTTACCGATCCTTGGGTTGGGTCATAGAAGCGCGAAACCAACTTGGCCAGCGTCGACTTACCGGCACCCGTTGTGCCGACCAGAGCGATGGTCTGACCAGCCGGGATCTCGAGATCCAAGGTGTGTAAAACCACCGGTCCAGTGTTGTATTTGAACTCAACCCCAGAGAACTCAATAGCACCCTTTGCTTTTGAAAGTGGGGTTGGCTTCTCAGGCTCAGGAACCGATGGCTCCTCTTCCAATACTCCCGAGATCTTCTCTAGTGCACTGGATGCCGACTGGTAGGAGTTGTAGAAGATGGCAATGTCTTCCATCGGGTCAAAGAATCGTCTGGCATACAAAATCGCAGCGGTGAGTGCGCCTATGCCAAGGTCTCCCTCGATTACTCGTAGACCGCCGACCAGCAGTACCGCTGCCACGGTGATGTTGCCGATCAAAATCAGACCAGGGTCATAGATTCCGAATAGCTGAATGAGCTTGGCGTTGAGCCCACGATAGTTCTCAACCAGCCCGCCGAAGTGCTCTTCGTTGCGCTTCTCTTTCCTGAATGCCTTGACTGCTCTAATTCCGGTCATGGTCTCCACGAAGTACTGGATCAGCTTGGCAGAGGCAACCCGCTGCTTTCTGTAGCCGCGGTTGGTTTGAACCTGGAACCAGCGAGTGAGGATGCCCAGGGGAAGAAATGAAACCAGCAGCACTAAGAATGAAATTGGGTCGAGAATCAAGAGTGCGATTGCCGTGAAGAGCATGAAGAGTAGCCCAACCACCAGCTGGCCCATGCCGCCTGCCAAGAGCTCTCTGATTGATTCAAGATCTGAGGTCTGTCTCGCAATCACTCGACCTGCGGTGTAGCGCTCGTGAAACTCGACAGAGAGTTTTTGGGTATGAACGAACATGCGATTGCGAAGCGCGAAAAGCATTTTCTGTGACACCTTGGCGGTGATCATCAAGAAGTAGTAGACCAGCACGGCAGATAGCAAAGCGGCTGAAAGATACCCGCAAACTACAAGCCAGAGCGACCCGAGCTGACCCTCTATCGCCCTCGGTAGTGCCCAGTCGATGCCAAGCGCGATAAGGGCAGGTCCGGCAACTCGCATCGCGGTTGAGAACAGCACCAAAACCGCAGCCCCGCCAAGTTTTGCCTTCATGGGTTCAAGCATTGAGAACAGCAGCTTGCGGGAACGAGCTCGGATGTAACGAGACTCATCCTTGGTGAGATCAGTTCTCTCTTCGTCGTTAGTGCCCTTTACGCTCACAGGTTCACCTCCCGCTCTTTAGCCTCTTGCTCAAGCGATGAGATGACAAATCTGTAGTGCGCGGAGGACTTCAGGAGCTCCTGGTGGGTGCCAAATGCGGTGATCTTGCCCTGTTCGAGGAGTGCAACCTTGTCTGCCAGCATCACGGTTGATGGACGGTGGGCAACAATCAAAGCGGTTGTGGTCGTTAGGACATGTCTAAGTGCATCCTCAACCATTGCCTCGGTGTCTACATCGAGAGCGGAAAGTGGGTCGTCAAGAACCAGAACCTTAGGTGAAGCAGCAACTGCTCGAGCCAGTGCTAGGCGCTGACGCTGACCACCGGAGAGACTCAATCCCTCCTCACCTAAAACTGTGTCTAGACCGTTTGGCAGATCATAGACAAACTGAGCCTGGGCGATCTCGATTGCCTGCTTGAGCTCTGCCTCGGTAGCCTCTGGCTTACCCAGCAAAATGTTGTCCCGAATCGAAAGTGAGAACAAGGTCGCATCCTCAAATGCCATAGCGAGGTGGGTTCTTAATTCACCCCTGCGAAGCTCCCTGATGTCGATACCGTCGAGCAATATCTGACCCGAGGTCACCTCGTGAAGTCGAGTTGTAAGGGCGGTGAGTGTGGTTTTTCCGCAGCCGGTTAGGCCAATCAGCGCCACTGACTCACCTGGCTGCAGGGTTAGGTTGACGCCGTTCAACAGATCCGGCACATCACTTGGAGAATCTGGATACCTAAAGTGAACGTCCTTGAATTCAAGGAGCCCTTGTGGGTTGGAAATGGTGACTGCATTCTCTGGGTCAGCGATTGAAACCGGTTCATCCAAGACCTCAAAGTATCGCTGGGTAGCGCTCTTTGCCTCGAGGGTCATCGAGAGCAAGAACCCGAGCGACTCAGTTGGCCAGCGCAGCACTATCGCGGTGGCGAAGAAAGCCACCAAGCCGCCTACAGTCAGCTCCCCCTGCACCACAAGGTAGACACCGGCGAGCATTGAGAGTCCAACTGCAAACTCAGGAAGCATGATCAGGTATCGCCAAAGATTGGCAACCGCTCTGGCCTTAGTGATCTCGGTTTGCTTGAGTTCAAATGCTTGCTCTGAGAATTGCTCGGCAGCGAATGGCCCGCGACCAAATGCCTTTAGAACCCTGACGCCATGAACCGATTCCTCAACGCGGGTTGCTAGATCTCCGGATTGATCCTGAGACTTCCTGGCAATTTCTCCGTACTGCTTTTCAAACTTGAAGCCGATAACCCAGATTGGAATCGACACCACGAAGAAGATCAAACCCAGCCAAACCGAATAACTGAAAAGGATCAGCATCCCAACCGCGATGGTGAGGAAGTTTGCGATAAACAGCACCAGACCAAAACTCAACCAACGACGAATCAGGCTTAGATCTGAAACCGCTCGGGAGAGTAACTGTCCCGATGGCCAACGATCGTGGAAAGAGACCGGCAGATCCTGCAGTTTCGCATACAGGGTGTTGCGCATGCCAGCTTCAACAAAGGTGCCAGGTGTCAGAACCAACCAACGCCGCAGCAGAACAAAAACAGCCTCTGCAATTCCCATCAACAGGATCAGCCCCACCGCCGGATATAGAGCATCGATGCCGCCAGAAACCAGCGAGTTGACTAGGGTCTGCAAGAACTGCGGGATCGCCAGGGCAAACATGTGTGCCGCAATTGCAGCGATGATGCCGAGTGTGATTCGGGGTAGCGCCTTTTTCGCGTAGGGCACTAAGCGCCAGAGTGTTCTGGCCGTGCTCAACTTCGATTCAGGCAAATTATCATTCTCCGCTGCCATCCAGGCAGCCCTTCAGACTACCAGTAACAATCGCTGCCCGAGGCTTGGTATTCCTGCTAAATCGGAGCCGTCTCTAGTGATAGAAGTGACGCTCAGCGGTGAAGTACATGGTGACTCCAGCCTGCTGTGCCGCAGCGATAACCTCTTCGTCGCGGACACTACCTCCGGGCTGCACTACTGCTTTAACACCAGCCTCAAGCAAGACCTGTAGTCCATCAGCAAAGGGGAAGAATGCGTCACTGGCTGCGACACTGCCCCTCGCTCGATCTGCTGCGCGGGTGACAGCCAACCGGCAGGAGTCGACTCGGTTTACCTGCCCCATCCCAATTCCAACTGCAGCCAAATCCTTGGCCAGCAAAATAGCGTTTGACTTCACTCCGCGGCAGGCTCGCCAAGCGAAGATGAGATCGTTCATAGTTTCACTGTCTGCAGCTTCACCACTGACTAGCGTCCAGCCTGAGACATCGAGTGACTCAAAACCATCAGACTCTTGAACTAACACTCCCCCAGAAATCTGTCGCAGTTCTTGCTTGGGTCTGTGGTAACCAGCCTCAAGTTTGAGAATGCGGAGATTTTTCTTCTGGCGCAGAATTTCAATCGCTTCTGGTTCAAAGTCCGGGGCTGCTATTACCTCGGTGAATATCTCCGCGACCTGACTGGCCATCTCCTTGGTTACCGCTCGGTTCGCTGCGATAACGCCACCGAAGGCTGAGACGGGATCGGTCTGGTGCGCGCGCAGATGAGCATCTGCGATACCCCGAGGATCATTCGATCAAGCCTGAGCGACACCACAAGGGTTAGCGTGCTTGATGATGGCGACTGCCGGCAAGTCGAAATCGTGGGCCACGCGAAGCGCTGCATCGACGTCCACATAGTTGTTGTAAGACATTTCCTTGCCACCCAATTGGACCGCCTGAGCAACTCCGGCTTGCTCCTTTGAGTCCAAATAGATTGCAGCACTCTGGTGCGAATTCTCGCCGTAACGAAGTGAAGACAAAAGTTCAAAGCTCTTCACAATTCGATTCGGCTGTGAGCCCTCTAGCTCCCCAGCCATCCAGCTAGCAACCGCCGAGTCATACATCGCGGTGTGAGTAAACGCAGCTAGCGCAAACTCTCTGCGAAGCTGCAGGGTCGTGCCGCCCTGATCCAAGCTAGAGATCAGTTTCGGGTAATCGGCGGGGTTCACAACGATTGCTACGTTTGCATGGTTCTTGGCCGCTGCCCTGACCATTGCAGGTCCACCAATGTCGATTTGCTCAACCGCTGCATCCCCTGTGACGCCCTTGGCGATGGTCTCAACAAATGGGTAGAGATTTACAACAACTAGTTCAAATGGGCTGATCTGCAGTTGCTCCAGCTCACTGACATGAGATTGAAGCCGTAGGTCGGCAAGTATGCCGCCGTGAATCTTTGGGTGCAGGGTTTTGACTCTGCCGTCTAGCGACTCTGGAAAACCAGTGACACTTTCAACCTCGGTCACCGGATATCCAGCTGCCGCAATAGTGCTTGCGGTGGAACCTGTTGAGACAATTTCCACGCCGTGAGCGACGAGCGCCTTTGCTAAATCAAGCAACCCAGTCTTGTCCGATACCGAAAGTAGTGCCCGCTTTGGTGCGACAAAGTCTCGATGGTTATAAGCGCTTGGATCGTGGCTGGCATGTGCCATTTCTTCTAGACCTCCAGGGTGATTTCTTTGGCAGCTACCTCATAGACAAACCGAACCAATTGCTCTCGTTCGGTGGTCTTGATTCTTTCGTGCAAGTCAGACTCCGAGATCCCAGCTGGGATATCGATCTCCTGCTGCATGAGGATTCTGCCTGTGTCGACACCCTCGTCGACCAGGTGAATGGTTGAACCGGTCTTAGTGGCACCGGCAGCCAGGGCATCTCGAACCGCATGTGCGCCTGGAAACTGAGGTAGCAGGGACGGGTGTAGGTTCACCAGCTTGCCGCGATAGCGATTCACAAACACCGGAGGAAGAATCTTCATAAACCCAGCCAGCACAATCAAATCTGGTTGCAGCAGGTCGATGTGCTCTGCAATCCGCAAGGCCCAGGCATCCCTGGATGCGAAGTATTTGTTTTCAACCACGAAGGTTGAGACGTCAAATTCCTCAGCGTGAGCCAATCCGGGGGCTGGGCAATCGGCACCAACTGCCAGAACCTTGGCTGGAAACAGTGGGTTATCGCATGCCTCAAGAAGTGCCCTGAGGTTCGAACCCGAACCTGAAATCAAAACCACAACCGACAGCATGGCCAAAGTCTACTTTCGCCTTGGTTTATCTGGGTCGTAGGGCTTGGTGATAATGAGGGCTGCCAGGAAGCTTGGGATCAACACCTCGATGAAGATAACCAGTCCGAACTGGAAGACGTTCACGCCAACTAGTTCAAACCGACCTGGGCCAAGTGAACCGGAAGCCATTGCGGCCAGCAACATAGCGCTCGAAGCTGCAATCAAAGCACTGACGCCAGCCAGTGCAATTGATGCAGTAAACCTGGTGGCATACTCCCAACGAATCTGATCGACATGCTTCCTCACCAAAAGCGTGCCAACAAAGGCCGCAAGTATCGGGATGAGTGCGAAGAGAATTCCTCTGTCGAAGCCCCCGGTTGGGAGGGCCGCAAAAACCGGGAAGGCTGGCATCGGACCAAGTTGTGATGCGAACGGGCTGACGCTTGAGCCAAGTCCGATCGCAAATCCGGGTCCAGCTAGCCATGCCATCGCATAGACGATCAGGTTCGGCAGGATCGCAAGCTGACCCAAAGTGACCATCACTCCGCCCAAGACCGAGACTCGAAGTGCTTCATAGAGTCTGACTACTTCGATCCAACCAAAGCCAAGGGCGAGAGCAATCATGATCGCGGAAACCGCCGCCATTGTCGCAACTACTCCGAGGCCAACTCGAGCCGCAGGCGAGAGCACGCTTCGAAGCGACCAGTGCAGCTTGGCATAGAGATTTGCAAACTGGGAGCGGATCCAAATTCGCTCCTTGGCCTCTGCGCCATTGGCTCCCTCGAACATTTCGTATCGCGAACCAAGCGTGGAGGAGATGACGAGAAGCCCACCAAAGAAAACCGCGGGAATCACAAGTGGTTCCCATTCACCAACGTAGACGGCATCGCTATTGACAAGTGCCGAGGAGCCAAGGCCAATGAGTCCGAAGCTGACCCCGCCGCCAACCCAGGCTGGCCAGATCGAGGAAGCTGCCGACAGGCGATAGCCGACCCTGATTACCAGAAGTGCCATCAGTAGCGTCAAGCCAAGCGGCATCACGTTGATTGCAAAGTCCGGAAACTCAAATCCGAGAAGTTTGCCCGCAGAAATTTGAACCGGTACTCCGGTTGCTAGTAAGAATGCGAACACCGCAACCTGCAGTGCCACCAACCAGGAGGTAGAGCCATCCCCCTCGAGTAACCAAGTAAGGGTGAGCGGGGCTATCGTCAGGCCAATTCCAATCGACGCGACAATCAGCGCCTGTAGCGCTGCTATCGCGAAGCTCAGCCCCCGGTTCAAGGCTTACAGCTTGGAGATGATTTCGCGCATGAGGGCGGCGGTCTCGGAAGGAGTCTTGCCAACCTTCACGCCAACTGCCTCGAACGCTTCCTTCTTGGCCTGTGCAGTTCCGGCTGAACCGGAAACAATTGCACCAGCGTGACCCATGGTCTTACCCTCTGGAGCAGTGAAGCCGGCAACGTATGCAACGACTGGCTTGGTGACGTGCTTAGAGATGTAGTCGGCAGCCTTCTCCTCGGAGTCGCCACCGATCTCACCGATGAGCACAATCGCCTTGGTTTCGGGGTCGTTCTGGAAAGCCTCAAGCGCATCGATGTGGGTGGTGCCGATGACTGGGTCTCCACCGATTCCGATGGCGGTCGAGAAACCGATGTCGCGAAGCTCAAACATCATCTGGTAGGTCAGGGTTCCGGACTTGGAAACCAATCCGATTGGGCCTTTGCCGGTGATGTTGGAAGGGGTGATACCTGCATTGGACTGCTCTGGGCTAATGATGCCTGGACAGTTTGGGCCAATGAGCCTAGTCTTCTTGCCCTTCTCGACGTTGTAGGCCCATGCCTCGGCTGAGTCGTGAACCGGAATACCCTCGGTGATGGCAACGGCTAGTGGAATCTCAGCATCGATAGCTTCGATGATTGCGGCCTTTGCAAAGGCTGGTGGCACGAAGATCACCGATACGTTCGCACCGGTCTCTGCCATGGCCTCTTTGACTGAGCCGAAGACTGGGAGTGACTTGCCGCCAACTTCAACAGTCTCGCCAGCCTTACGAGGGTTTACACCACCGACGATGTTGGAACCGCCAGCGAGCATGCGCTGAGTGTGCTTCATACCCTCGGCACCGGTCATACCCTGAACGATGATTCGGGAGTCTGAGTTTAGATAAATAGCCATTTGAGTTCTCCCTACTTGTTCGCCAGCTCGGCGGCCTTGTCAGCGCCACCATCCATGGTCTCGGCTAGCGAAACCAGTGGGTGGTTGAAAGCGGACAGGATCTCACGACCCTTTTCTACGTTGTTGCCATCTAGGCGCACAACCAGTGGCTTGGTAGCTCTGTCACCAAGGGTGTTCAGAGCCCCAACAATTCCATTTGCAACAGCGTCACAGGCGGTTATGCCACCGAAGACATTTACAAACACGCTTCTTACCTGTGGGTCGTTGAGGATCACATCTAGACCAGCTGCCATTACCTCGGCTGATGCTCCACCACCGATGTCTAGGAAGTTAGCTGGCTTTACGCCACCGTGACGCTCACCTGCATAGGCAACGACATCCAGGGTGCTCATCACAAGACCGGCACCGTTACCGATGATTCCGACCTCGCCGTCAAGTTTGACGTAGTTGAGGTCCATCTCCTTGGCCTTGGCCTCTAGCGGGTCAAGCTGGTCGCGCTCCATTTCCTCGCGCTCGTGACGGAACTCGGCATTGTCATCGAAGGAGACCTTGCCATCAAGTGCGACGATGTCTCCGGCCTTGGTAAGAACCAGCGGGTTCACCTCAACCAAGGTTGCGTCCTCGGACTTGAATACGTCGTAGAGCTTCACGAATACATCCGCAACAGCATCCACAAGCTCGGTTGGGAACTTAGCTGCCTTGGCAATCTCAACGGCCTTTGCCTTATCGATGCCTGAAACTGCAGAAATCGGGATTCGAGCCAGCGCCTCTGGACGCTCAACTGCAAGCTGCTCGATCTCCATTCCACCCTCAACGCTGCAGAGCGAAAGGAAGGTGCGGTTTGAGCGGTCAAGCAAAACTGAGAAGTAGAACTCGCGGTCAATCTGAGCACCCTGGGCAATCATCACGCGCTTTACGACGTGACCCTTGATGTCTAGACCGAGGATCTGCTCAGCCTTCTCCTTGGCCTCAGCTGGTGAGTGGGCAACCTTCACACCACCGGCCTTGCCTCGGCCACCGGTCTTGACCTGGGCCTTTACAACTACTGTGCCACCAATTGCAGCTGCGGCTGCCTCGGCTTCTGCTGGGGTGTCTGCGATACGACCCTGAAGCACGGGTACTCCGTACTTTTCAAAAAGGTCTCTGGCTTGATACTCAAATAGATCCACGGTTTTTCCGTTTCAGAAAGGGACAACTTTTCAAAGTTTAGCGAGAAATAGCTGGTGGTTTTTCGCTTCAGAGCTTTTCAATTGGTGCCATTTTTACCAGCAAGCGCTTCGAGGTCCCGGAGCTAAACCTGACCTCCGCTGTTTGACGCGGTGGCGTGCCGGCCACTGCAATTACCTTGCCCTCGCCAAAGGCTTCGTGACGAATTCGATCTCCGACTGCAAGTTCCAGGTCTTTGTTGTCACGAATCGCAGCGGGGGTGTTTATGGCTCCCTGCCAACTGGTGCGGGGCTGAGGAGCTGCTGGTCGAATCGCATCGCGCTCGGCCCCCTCGATCTCCAAGAGATCGGGTGGGATATCGTTCAAAAAACCGGATGGGATAAAACTGGAAGTGCTGCCGAAGAGTGTGCGCTGCAGGGCATGGGAGAGGAATAGCTTTCCTTTGGCGCGGGTCAGGCCGACATACATCAACCTTCGCTCCTCTTGAAGACCGCCTGGTTCGT
>CAZQZY010000027.1:0-10007 GCA_964597935.1 uncultured Aquiluna sp.
AGGCTTTTCGGGTGAAGAAGTTCGCCAATCTACGTTCCTACATGATCATCGCCACTATTACCGGTGTGGTGGTGGGTGTTCTGGTCACTTTTGGCACAAGGTTCGTTGAGACTGGTGTGATTTGGGGTCTGGGCGCATTCATCATTGCCCTGGTGTCGATCGCTACTTTGGATCTGAGCTACAAGCCAGACGATTCAGACCCTAACCTGCCAAAACTTCGCTAGATAAATCTCTTAGCCAGCTCGCTTGCGAGCCCCACATAGGTTTCAGGCCGTAGCTTCAGAAGACGTTCCTTGGTGGACGCTGAGACCTTCAAGCCCGATACGAACTCCAAAAGCTCAGTCTCACCGACCTTTTTCCCGCGGGTGAGCTCCTTCAAAAGCGCATAGGGATCGGTGATGTCAGACTCTTTGCGGGCCACATCGGCTCGAATTGCAGTTTGAATTGCCTCACCGAGCACCTCCCAGTTATCTAGCAGGTCCGCAAGTAGCACGGCTTCATTGAGCGCTAGCTCATCCAAGCCACGAGAAATGTTGTCGATGGCGAGTAGTGAGTGCCCAAATCCAACACCAATATTGCGTTGCGCCGAGGAATCGGTCAGATCGCGCTGCAACCTGGAGGTGACGAGGGTTTGAGAGAGTGAATCCAAGATGGCATTGCTCAACTCAAGGTTGGCTTCAGCGTTCTCAAACTTGATTGGGTTGACCTTGTGAGGCATGGTCGAAGACCCTGTTGCCCCAGCAACCGGTATCTGCTTGAAGTAGTTCAGCGAAATGTAGGTCCAGATGTCGGTTGCGAGGTTGTGGAGCACCCGATTGAAATGCGTTACCGACTGGTAAAGCTCCGCCTGCCAGTCATGAGACTCGATCTGGGTGGTTAGGGGATTCCAGCTAAGGCCGAGGTGGGAAACGAATGCCTTTGACTCCGAGGCCCAGTCAACTGATGGTGCGGCTACAACGTGGGCCGAAAACGTGCCGGTCGCCCCAGAGAATTTGCCCAGGTACTCCTGGTTCTCCACCCGGGCTAGCTGGCGACTGAGTCTGTGGACAAAGACCGCCAGCTCCTTACCCATGGTTGATGGGGTTGCTGGCTGACCGTGCGTGCGAGACAGCATTGCGGCGTCAACATGCTTGAGTGAAACCTGCTTGAGCTTGGCAACTAGGGCTTTCGCCTTTGGCAGCCAGACTTGCTTGACTGCATCAGAGATTGTGATTGCGTAGGCGAGGTTATTGATGTCCTCAGAGGTGCAGCCAAAGTGCACCAATTCAGCTAGATCGTCTCGCCCAAGCTTGGTAAGGGCTGCGCGAATGTAGTACTCAACGGCTTTTACGTCGTGCTTGGTTGTGGCCTCGAGCTTTGCTAGTTCGGCAACGGCCTTATCGTCAAATTCCTCCGACAGGGAACGGAGTTGCTTTTCCTCAGAACTTGAAATCGCGGTGTTTGTCCCCAGCAGATTGCGGGTTGCAAGCCAGATCAGCCACTCGATTTCAACCTGGATTCGGGCACGGTTTAGGCCGGCCTCACTGAGGTACTCGCCAAGGTCTTTGACCTGAGCGCTGTATCTACCGTCTAGCGGACTTAGCGGCTGTGTCGAGAGTTTGCTCACCCGCCTAGTTTGCCCCATCCACAGGCCAAAATCTGGTTTTGATTTACACAGCTGGAGATTTTGTTGGCAAAGGAGTTTGCTTTGAAGTCAGGCTGAGCGCATGTTTGAGCTCGATAACGCCCGCTATCTCTTGGTGGATGCCCTGCCCAATCCATCGCAGTGGCAAGGACCTGCGGCCTCGGCTCTTGAGACCGAGGTTAGGGCCTTGATGGCTGAACTCGCCGCAATTCGGGAGCTGTTGTGGGGGTAGGAATCTATGGAGGCAATCCTGTTGTGGTTGCCAGCTACAACGAGCTAGTACGAATCTCAGGAGCTCTGCAACTAGCAGCACAAAACCTTGACCATGCCAGATTTGCTGGCGTAAGCGAGGGAATCTTCGCTCCAGTGGCCCAAATCCAGCTCTCCATGCTCTTGCCTGGCCTGGCAGATCGAGTTCGCGCTCTGGCCGTCCGAACGCAATTTGCTGCCGATAGTTATTTTTCGACGGAGAGTCAGGTGTTGGGTTTAGTGAACTCCGTACTCTCGCCCGTAAGCAAGTTTTCAAGTCTGATGGGCCAGCCGATCGCCCTGTTTGATGGCTCGACCAAGCTTTTGGCCAATGTTGGTGCGACGTTTGCGGTGATGGGCCTGACGGGCAGAGCAAATTTGGCCAAAACCGCTCTCGTGGCCGCCTCACTTCGACTCACCACTGCGGCCTTTGGCTACAACTCCGCTCAGCATCTAGTGGGGGAGCAACAGGCCAATCTAAAACTTGCTTCAGTGCCGCTAGATACCTCAGGCAGTTCAAAGCTGGTTGAAATTGATAAAACAAGGTCCGTGCCCAACCTCTCCGGGCACGCTCAACAGGTAGCGCGGGCTTATGCGAATCCGGGATCACGGATATTTGTCGATGTCTTCAAACATGGCTACGGACGAAAGTTGGTTGTTTACATCCCAGGCACCCAAAGCCTTGATCTGTGGGGAAAGAACCCATTGAATATGCGCTCAAACTTGACCGCCTTCGGCGGAGTTCAGGCCTCCCCTACCCAGCTGGCCGTATCGGACGCCCTCGGACAGCTCAAAGCAGGCGCATCCGACTCAGTGATATTTGTGGGTCACTCCCAGGGTGCACTGGTTGCAGCACAGCTGGCAAGTACAGACCAGCCATACCAGGTTGCAGGTTTAGTAAGTCTGGGTGGACCGATCGCCCAATTCGATCTGCAGGTTCCGGTTATCGCGCTGCAGAATCAAGGCGACCCCGTTCCCCACCTAGGCGGCCAGATCAACCCGATGCAGGACAACTGGGTAACAGCGTCGAATGAGCGTGATTTTGCATCGGTTATCGACGCTCACAAAGTGGCTAGCTATGTCGAATTTGCCAAAGAGTTAGATGGCAAGACCGACCTTGGGTTGATTCGAGTGCAGGAGCAAATCAGTCAAATGCCGAATCAGCCCGGGCTGAGGTATGTCTTTGAGCTGAGTCGGGACTAGCGGATTTTTAGCACCTTGAGGACTGAGCGAGTGACGAAGCTGGCAACGCTCATGACAAGTGCCGCCAGAATTGCCCAGCCGAAGGAGGCAATCTCTAGGCCCTCGGAGGTGAATCCGTCGATTGAAAACACATCGGCTCCGAGAAGGTTGCTTAGCCAAGCGACGAGTAACAGAAGTGCTCCGTTGATCACAAAGGAGATCAGTCCAAAAGTAATGATGTAGAGCGGGAAAGCCAGAATCTTGATAACCGGTCCAATGATTGCGTTCACCAAGCCAAAGAGGGCTCCAATAAGCAGGAACGAAGCCATAGTTTCCCAAAGTCCATCACCGCCATAAGGGGTTAGCTGGACCTGAGGTACCACAAGGGTGGCTACCCAGAGACCTACGGCATTGACAATCGTGCTCACTAGAAAACGCAACATGGCCCCATTCTCTCAGCCCGCAGGCTAAATTAGCTTTTGTGACCCAGGACTCCCAGCCAATGATGCAATTTTTGGCCCCAGACGGCACCTTTGGTGTGCCCAAGGAGTATGCCAAGTATGGGGAGCTGGTTGATGCCCTCACTACCGAGGATTTGACCAAGTTTTACCGCGACATGGCCAGGATTCGCAGGTTTGATATCGAAGCTATTGCGCTACAGCGCCAGGGTCAGCTCGGGCTTTGGGTCCCAGCGATTGGTCAAGAGGGTGCCCAGATTGGTTCTGGCTACGGAGTTGGCCCAAACGATCACATCTTCCCTAGCTACCGAGAGCACGGCGTGGCAATCACCCACGGCGTCGAGCTGATGTCAATCCTCAAAATGATGCGCGGTGTGAATCACGGTGGCTGGAACCCCGAGGAAACCCGCTACCACCTCTACGCCATCGTGCTTGGATCTCAGGTTCTGCACGCCGTTGGTTACGCGATGGGCGTGAAGTTTGATGGCTTGGTTGGAACCGGCGATAAGGACAAGGACCTAGCCGTTATTTCCTACTTTGGAGATGGTGCAACCGCCGAGGGTGATGTTTCAGAGTCTCTGCTTTTTGCCGCCATCAACGAGTCACCGATTGTTTTCTTTGTGCAGAACAACCAATGGGCAATCTCTTCGCACGTTGATCGCCAAACCAAGGTGCCGCTGTATAGGCGCGGCGAGGGTTTTGGTGTTCCGGGCATGAGAGTTGACGGAAACGATGTTTTGGCTTGCTACGCAGCAACCAAGTTCCACATGGATCAGGCCAGATCCGGCATGGGTCCTTACTTGATTGAGGCTCTTACCTATCGAATTGGTGCACACACCACCAGTGACGACCCCACCAAGTACCGCTCGGAGGACGAGGTCGATTACTGGAAAGCCAGAGATCCTCTTATTCGCTTTGAGAAGTTCCTAAGACGCCAGGGAATCGGTGACGACTTCTTTGACGAAGTGAAGGTTGCTGGAGACGAGCTGGCTGCTCAGATTAGGGCTGAGACCTTCGCCCTACCAACACCACCGCTAGAAAACATCTTCCACAACGTCTACTCCGAGCCACACCCAGACATAGATCGCCAAAAGGCCTGGCTCCAGGCCTATGAGCAGCAGATGGGTGGCCATGAGTAGTTATAAAGACATGGCGATTGCCAAGGCCCTGAACGCGGGTCTTCAAAAGGCAATGCAGGACGACCCTAAGGTGCTGGTTTTCGGTGAGGATGTCGCCGAACTCGGAGGAGTCTTCCGAGTAACCGAGGGGCTGCATGCCGAGTTTGGTGAGCAACGGGTGTTCAACTCTCCGATTGCTGAATCTGGAATCGTGGGTACAGCAATCGGACTTGCCATGCGCGGTTATCGCCCGGTGGCGGAGATTCAGTTCGATGGCTTCGTCTTTCCAGCGTTCAACCAAATCACCTCTCAGCTTGCCAAGCTCACCTACCGCTCCGAGGGTTTCACCCAGATGCCAGTTGTGATCCGCATCCCATTCGGTGGAGGTATTGGTGCTGTGGAGCATCACTCCGAGAGCCCGGAGGCCTACTTTGCCCACACCGCGGGTCTGAGAATCGTTTCGCCGTCGAATCCAAACGATGCCTACTGGATGATTCAGCAGGCGATTCAGAGTCCTGACCCGGTGATCATCTTTGAACCAAAGCGTCGCTATTGGCAAAAGGGTCCGGTGAATCTGGATGTCGCACCAATGCCGCTGCATTCAGCAAGGTTGCTGCGGGAAGGTTCGCAGGTAACGCTTTTGGCCTATGGCCCCATGGTGACAACCGCCCTGCAGGCTGCCGAGATTGGTGCCGAAGAGGGCGTATCGATTGAGGTAATCGATCTTCGCTCACTCGCACCGATTGATTACCCGACCATCTTTGCCTCGGTTCAGAAAACCGGCAGGCTGGTTATTGCCCATGAAGCACCAACTAACGTCTCAATCTCTAGCGAGATTGCAGCCCGCGTAGCGGAGCACAATTTCTACAACCTCGAGGCACCTGTGCTTCGAGTTGGTGGTTTTGACACCCCTTACCCTCCCTCGAAGCTCGAGGAAGCCTACCTGCCTGATGCGGACCGCATCCTTGAGGCAATCGACCGAATCATGGCCTACTAGGAGATTTCGATGAGCATCGCTAAGTTTCCACTTCCAGATGTTGGTGAAGGCCTCACCGAAGCCGAGATTGTGTCTTGGAAAGTTGCCCCCGGGCAAAAAGTCGCGGTCAACCAGACCATCTGCGAGATAGAAACCGCAAAGTCCATCGTTGAGCTGCCCTGCCCATTTGAGGGTGTGGTTGAGGAACTGCTGGCCAAAGAGGGTGAAACCGTTGAGGTTGGAACCCCGATCATCTCGGTAAACGTGACCTCGGGTGTGGTTCCAGCCATGTCCACCTTCGATGCACCTGTGGCAGCCGTTGAGGTTGAAACCGACACCGGTGCTGAATACAAACTGCCCACTCTGGTTGGCTACGGCGACACCGGCGAAGCAGGCTCGCGACGTCGCAGGGCTGTGAAGCAAGCCCCAATCACCACGGCAATCCCAGTTGCCATGGTTAGAGCCACCACTGCAGCCGATGCTGTCATGGCCAAACCACCAATTCGCAAGCTCGCTAAGGAGCTTGGAGTTGATCTGAATCTGGTGCAGGGAACCGGTGCCCACGGTGAGATCACCCGCGATGATGTAATCGGTTCAGCAAGCCAGGCCAGTGTCTTCAAGAACCTGACCACACCAGATGTCCCATCGGAGCGTGAAGAGCGAATCCCGGTCAAGGGTGTTCGTAAGGCGATCGCGAGCGCAATGGTGAAGAGTGCCTTCACCGCTCCGCACGTCAGCATCTTTGTAGACGTCGACGCCACCAGAACCATGGAGTATGTCAAGCGCCTGAAGAACTCCGTTGACTTTGCAGGCATCAAGGTCACTCCGCTATTGATCATGGCAAAGGCAATGATTTGGGCGGTAAGAAGAAACCGCATGGTGAACTCGACCTGGACCGATGAGGAGATCATCGTCCACAACTTCGTAAACCTCGGCATCGCTGCAGCCACCCCGAGGGGCTTGATTGTGCCAAACATCAAAAATGCCGATCAAATGAGCATGATTGAGCTCGCCCAGGCCATCGAGCAGCTTGCTGCGACCGCCCGAGATGGCCGAACCACACCAGAGGACATGAAAGACGGAACCATCACCATTACCAACATCGGAGTTTTCGGTGTTGACACCGGTACTCCGATCTTGAATCCCGGCGAGGTTGGCATCGTTGCCCTCGGCTCGATTCGCAAGAAGCCTTGGGTAGTTGATGACGAGATCGTGGTTCGCCAGATCACCACGATTGGCGCAACCTTTGATCACCGCGTGGTCGATGGTGACGTTGCCTCCAGGTTCGTCCAAGACGTTGCAAGCGTGATTGAGGAACCCGCACTGCTACTTGACTAATTGGAATTGACAATCATTTTCAATAAGAGTTAGCATTCCGACATGAAGAAATCTTGGATTGCTATTGCTGCTGCAGTAGTTGCAGGTTTAGTCGCGGCGTTCTTTCTCGCCCCTCAGATTTTCGGTTCTAATCCACAACCATCGAGCTCGGCATCACCAACCCTCACCCGCGAGGGCGAGACCGGCAAGGTTTCGGTGGCAGCGTCAACTGAGGTCTGGGCCAGCGTCACCGGCATCGTTGGTGGTGACTGGGTTGAGGTAACAACGATCGTTCCTGGCAACCAGGATCCACACTCCTACCAGGCATCAGCTCGTGACCAGCTTGTCGTTGAGGAAGCCGAGCTGGTAATTGCAAACGGTGGTGGCTATGACGACTTCATGACGCAGTTGTTCGAAGCCTCAAATAACCAGGGTGTTTTTCTAAAGCTGGTCGAAGGTGAGCACATTCACGGCGACGAAGCGCATGCCGAAGAGACTCATGCCGAGGACACTCACGACCACGCCAATGAGCACATCTGGTTTGATCTAGCAAAGACAGAGCATGCTGCCGAGGAGATTGCGGCCTCAATCATCGAGCTACGCCCAGAAGCCAATGCTGACGTCACCAAGAATCTCGAGTTCTTCAAATCCGAGCTTGCAAACATCGAACTTCGTGTTGAGGCGCTCCGTGAGCGAGCTCTCGGAGCCGGCTTCATCGCTTCCGAAGGAGTCGCCAACCTTCTTTTGGAGGATGCGGGCTTCCAGAACCTAACCCCAGAAGCCCTGGCGGATGCGATCGAAGAGGAGCGTGACGTTCCTGTTGCAGCGCTAAACGAGGCTGAGAAGCTACTCAAGAACAAGGTTGCAGCCATCTTGGTGGTCAACGTTGGCACTCAGGACCCGACCTCGGATCGCCTAAAGGCTGCAGCCGAGGCCGGTGGTAGGCCGGTGGTTTCGGTTGCTGAGACCCCTTCGGCAAACGCACTCGCCAGTACCGATTATCTGGATTGGCTCAACCACGTGGTTGACCAGCTCCAGGAGGCTGTCTACTAGTTGATTGATGTTCTAAAAGTCCAAAACGCCTCGCTGACCCTTGGTGAGCGGGCGATTTGGTCCAACCTGAACTTCGATATCCACCCCGGTGAATTCATCGCGGTAATCGGAGCAAACGGCTCGGGAAAGTCGATGTTGCTCAAGTCAATCCTTGGTCAGCAGCGCTTGAGTTCGGGCGAGATCAGCTTTGATGGCAAGCCCGTCCTGCACGGAAACACCAAAATTGGCTACGTCCCCCAGCACCGAGCCGTTGACTCAGGGCTGCCGCTGAGGGTTATCGACACCGTAAGGTTTGGGCTCGATGGCCACAGCTATGGCGTGCCATTTCCCTCAATGACCAAGCGCAAGTTGGCTTTTGAAGCGCTGAAGTCGGTTGATGCCGAGGACCTGGCACAAAAGCCAATCGGCTCACTTTCCGGCGGAGAGATGCAACGGGTCAGGGTTGCTCAAGCACTGATTTCCCACCCCAAGTTGATCTTGGCCGATGAGCCACTGAGCGCTCTTGATCTGCACCACCAGCAGGTCGTTAGCTCGCTTATTGCGGAGCGAAGACAAGAGGGCACCTCTGTTTTGTTTGTGACCCACGACGTCAACCCAGTGATCGACTATGTCGACAGGGTGCTCTATTTGGCGCAGGGAAAGTACTCAATTGGCACCCCAGACGAGGTGCTTCGCTCTGAAGTTCTTTCCGAGCTCTACGGCGCAGAGATTGACGTAGTTCGAAACCAGGGTCGAATCGTGGTGCTCGGTGCTCACGATCACGACCACCATGAAGACGAGGAGTGGGTCTAGTGGACTGGTCACAGGTTTTCAATTTCACCGATTACGACAGGCTTCTGCCGCTGGTCACGAACTCGTTGCTCGCCGGAGCGCTGCTAGCCCTAATTGGCGGCATGGTTGGTGTCTTTGTAATGACCCGTGAGCTCTCCTTCGCCGTTCATGGCATCGCAGAGCTCTCCTTTGCGGGAGCCGCCATCTTCTTGCTTATCGGGCTTGATGTAGTTCTGGGTTCGGTTTTTGGCTCAATCATTGCTGCCGCAATAATCGCCTTCCTAGGTGAGCGTGCCAAGGATCGAAATTCCATAGTCGCCGTGCTGATGCCTTTTGGTCTAGGCCTTGGCATCTTGGCACTGTCCCTCTATCCAGGTCGCGCAGCGAACAAGTTCGGCCTTCTAACGGGTCAGATCGTGGCGGTTGACGACCCCAAACTCGCTTCCATGGCGGTGATCACGGCCATCGTTCTAGTTGCGATGCTGCTGATCTGGAGACCGCTGAGCTTCTCGTCCCTGGATCCCGAGGTGGCGGCGGCAAGGGGTGTGCCAACCAAGGCGTTGGGAATTGTGTTTGTGATGCTGCTGGGGTTGTCGGTTGCAGCCGCGGTTCAGATTGTTGGAGCACTTCTGGTCCTTGCTCTACTGGTTACCCCAGCTGCCGCAGCACTGAGACTCTCGAGCTCTCAGCTGTGGGTGCCAATACTTAGCGTGATTTTTGCCATGATTGCCATGATTGGCGGGACCTTGTTGGCCCTGGGTGGAACTCTGCCAATTAGTCCATACGTGACCACAATCTCCTTCCTGATCTATCTGATCGCCCGACTGGTTGCCTTTGCCAAATCCCGCCTGGAGGTTCGCTCGTGACCCAAAAGCGCAATACCTGGCAAAAGTTGGCTGTTCGCGAGGCACTCAGTCAGTCACCAGGGTTTGTCTCGGCCCAGCAGCTGCATGCATCTTTGGTTCAAAGTGGGAACAAACTAGGCCTCACCACGGTCTATCGAGCGCTTACCGATTTGGTGGAGGCCAACGAGGCTGACGCGCTTACCGGTTCGGACGGTGAAACTCGCTATCGAATCTGTGGCACCGACCATCACCACCACCTGATATGCCTCAGCTGTGGCAAGACGGTTGAGTTCGAACTAACCGGGTTTGAGGCCGCCACGGAGCAGCTTGCTGCCAGTCACGGCTTCAGCTCCGTTTCTCACAGCATCGAGTTGTTTGGAACTTGTGCCGAATGTGGCGTGTCCAGTTGATTTT
>CAZQZY010000028.1:0-9780 GCA_964597935.1 uncultured Aquiluna sp.
ACCTCGGCTACGAAGTTGTTGGTCTCCTGCTTGACCTCGTCAACCACCTCTTCGACCTTCTGGCGGGCAATCTTCTCGAAGTCCTTGGCCGACTTCTCGGCTTCGACCTTAGCCTCAGCAAGCTTGCGACCTAGGCGCTTACCTAGCTCCTTCGGATCTGCGTCGATGTCGACCTCGTCAAGCTTTTGCTTGAGCTGCTCGGACAGCCAACCAGACTTCTCGGTTAGCCAGTGACCAACCTTGGCACCGACCTCGGACAGGTTCTCGGCAAGTGGGTCTCCCTCTTCCTCGTCTGGGTCAAAGCCCAGGGACAGGAAGTTGATCATCCAGTCCTCGATTTCCTCGAGTGGTTCTGGGGTCACTGAGTAGAAGCGCTTCTGACCCTCTTCACGGGAGTCAACCAAGCCAACCTCGCGCAGGGTCTTGAGGTGCTTGGAAACGGTTGGCTGACCTAGTTTGGTCTGCTCCACAATCTCACTGACGGTGAGTTCACCGTTGCCACCGGCGAGGTGAGAACCCAGCAGGGTCTCAAGAATTAGACGTCTGGTTGGGTCAGCAATTGCTTCAAAAATATCTGCCATGTTTTTACCCTACTCTCACTTACCTGCTAATTCCTGTGCCCTTGCCACAGCTGCCGCTAAGCCCTTAGCAAAAACGGCTTTCAAGTCAGCGTCATCGAAGGTTGCGATGATTCGTTCGGTGGTGCCACCGGGCGAGGTTACGTTGCGCCTGAGTTGAGCTGGTTCCTCATCGGATGTTGCCAACAGATCGATTGAGCCATCGAAGGTGCCGCGCACCATGCGCTTGGCATCCTCCTCCGAGAAACCCTGCTCCACGGCGATTTTCTCCCACTGCTCGATGAAGTAGAAGATCCATGCTGGGCCAGAACCAGAGATCGCACTCAGCGCATTTATCTTCTCTTCGGGAACAACGATTGCGGTCCCAATAGCCTCAAACAAGGTAACCGTCGCATCTATCGCGTCCTGAGATGCAGTTGCTGCTGGCGCAATACCGGTCACCGCCTTCCTCACCAAAGCCGGAGTGTTTGGCATGGTTCGAATCAGGTTCGGGTTTTCGATGGCTTTCGACATGGTCTCGAGTTCGATGCCGGCAGCCAGTGAAATAACTACCGCGTTCTTGCCAATCTCACCAGAGAGCTCTTCTAGTACGTCAACAATCTGCTTCGGCTTTACGCCCAGCACAATCAAATCGGCATCGCCAGCAATCAAGGCATTTGCATCCGGGGTGCTCTCGATCGAGAGCGCGGAGATTCCCTGCTCACGCCAAG
This sequence comes from uncultured Aquiluna sp., assembly GCA_964597935.1. GTDB lineage: Bacteria > Actinomycetota > Actinomycetes > Actinomycetales > Microbacteriaceae > Aquiluna. The sequence goes on from CAZQZY010000028.1 coordinate 1,289, forward strand.
CTAGCGCGCTCTCTTCGGACTTCGTAGTGGCCGAGATTAGCTCCTTGGGGTAACCGGCCTCGAGAAGGCCAGAGAGAATTGCTCCACCCATTGAGCCAGAGCCTAGAAATGCGATTCGAAGTTTCTCCACGCTTGAATCCTAGGCGGAGAACAACAGTGGGTATCCCACAAAGACCACGGAGTTCATCAGGGTGTGGGCAATCACCAGCGGCGCGACTCGGTTGGTCTTGAGAAATACGAGTGCGAACACTAGTCCCATCACGAAGTTTCCCAGCACCGCCGAGAAACCCTGGTAGCTGTGATAGCTCGCCCTAATCGCAGAGGAAATCAAAATCAGGGCGACCATTGTCAGTTTTGGGTAACTGAGTTTGAGTTTGCTAATCAGAAACCCAACAACGATTACCTCTTCCTGCAAACCTGAGCGCAATGCCGAGAGCAACAAAAGTGGCACGGTCCAGGCATAGTCACCCAGGTTGCTCGGTACGACCTGTGAAGTTAGGCCTAGTTGGAGAGCAAGAAAATAGAGGGCAATTCCCGGCAACCCGATCCCCAATGCAATCATCACAGCAATCTTTAGGTCAGCCCAGCGTGGCAAAAGACCGATAGAGATACCGTCCTGCCGAAGCAGGTAGAGAGCGAGCAAAACAGGCACCAAAGCCAAGGCGATAGCTACCAATTGATAGATCAAATCAAGCCACGGGATTGGTGAAACTGCCTGATTGATAACGGTCGTGGATCCTGCGAGCCCCTGCTCGCTCAGAACTTTGCGAACCAAACTCAGGGTGGAGTAGATGGCACTTGCCCCAAGCGATAGAAAGAGAACCAACAGAATCTCTTGCTTGTGATTTTTGTGCATCTCGCTCCTTGGGTGTGGGCAAAAGTTTAGATGTCGCAACCAAGGGGTAGTTTTGTCAGGTGGCTAAATCAAAGAGCGATTTTCGATGTGGTGAGTGTGGCTGGACCACGGTCAAATGGGTAGGCCGCTGTGGAGAGTGCCAAGCCTGGGGCACCTTGGAAGAAACCAATGCCGTTCAAGAGATCAAAGCCATTCGTCTTGCACCAACCCAGGTGGCAAAGCCAATTACCGAAATCGAGAGAGTTTCGGCTTCACATAAACCAACCGGGGTCGGGGAGTTTGACCGAGTTCTCGGTGGTGGGCTCGTTGCCGGTGCCGCCATCTTGCTATCTGGTGAACCTGGAGTAGGTAAATCGACCCTGCTGCTTGAGGTAGGCGCCAAGGCAGCGAAGCAAGGGTCAAAAGTCCTGTACGTGTCTGCCGAGGAGTCGGCATCACAGGTTCGCCTGAGGGCTGAACGAACGGGAGGTCTAAGCGAGAATCTCTACCTAGCCAGCGAGACCGACCTGGCAACCATCATGGGTCAGTTCGAGGCACTAAAGCCCGAGTTGCTCATAGTTGACTCGGTTCAAACCGTCTCTTCAAGCGAAGTTGATGGCGCTCCAGGCATGCCAGCTCAGGTGCGGGAGGTGGCCGCAAATCTGATTCGGCTTGCTAAGCAGAGCTCCACTCCACTGCTGCTGGTTGGTCACGTCACCAAGGATGGCTCGATTGCAGGTCCGAGAACACTTGAGCACCTGGTGGATGTGGTCTGCCAATTTGAAGGTGACAGACAGACCTCGTTGAGATTCGTTAGAACTTTGAAAAACAGATTTGGCCCTACCGACGAGGTCGGATGTTTTGAGATGACAGGGGATGGAATCCAAGAGGTGCCGGACCCATCCAAACTGTTTATCTCTGGTTCAAAAAACCAGGTTTCTGGAACCTGCGTCACCGTTACCGTGGAGGGTAAGCGAGCTCTAATCGCCGAGATCCAAGCTCTGGTTGTTAGGACAAATTCCCCACAACCCAGACGAGTCACAAATGGTGTCGATAGCTCGCGTGTAGCCATGCTGCTAGCGGTCCTCGAGCGCCGCGCTGGTATCAGCTTGATAGATAAAGACGTCTACGTTTCAACAGTGGGTGGCATGCGAATTCTTGAACCGGCAGCGGACCTGGCGATCGCAGTTGCAATTGCATCTGCGGTAACCGATAAACCGGTTCGCTCGTCTGTGGCTGCATTCGGCGAAATCTCGCTGGCCGGTGAAATCAGGGCGGTCTCTAACTCCAAGCAACGTCATGCAGAAGCTTTGCGGCTGGGGCATGACCAGGTAGTTAGCGCGGAAGGCGATCAGCTATCAAAGGCGCTCTCAAAAGCGCTTAGTTGAGCAGGAACTGAACGGTGTTCTCTGAATAAACGCCGTTAACCTCAACCTTCAAGAAGTAAGAAGCGCCATTGGCCGGAACCGGCTCTTGCTCTGCACCACAACCCGTGGATGAGGAGCGGACTCGCTCCCAAATTGCACCCTCACGGTCTGAGGCAATCGTGGTGTTTGCCTTCAAAACAGTAACCAAGTCCTGATCCGCACTTCTATCGCAGTCTCTGGATGAGTAGTAGGTCTCATCACCAGAGGTGATGGTGAAGAAGGTCACCCTTGATCCAACATTGAAGTTGCAGTCAACCAAACCGGTATTCGTAATCTCATACCAAAGACGTGGTTTCTCATCGGCAGCAAAAGAACTCTTATCGCCGTTTTGGTCTCCGATATGTGCGGTGACCTGAACAACGCCCGGTTGGCAATCGGTGATCTCATTTACCGGTGTTGAGGCGGTTGCAGAGACTGAGCTTTGGTTCGCGATGGGTGCTGGTGCGTTTGAACCTGAGCCGCTGAAGGCATTCCAAAGGACAATTCCTAGCACCACAGCTACGACCAATAGCAAAGCGCGACGACGGGCATAGATTTGCTGTTGTGTGGGGGCCATGGCTCTATCTAACTAGATTGTGCGAAGCATTCTTGAGTTTCCAAGCGTGTTCTGCTTCACACGCGCCAAATCCAAAAACTCTGCAACACCTTCATCGTTGGAGCGAACCATCTCGGCATAGGTTTCAGCGTCAACGGGAATATCGGAGATGACATGGAAGCCCTGGGACTCGAAGAATTCGACCTCGAAAGTTAGGCAGAAGACTCGGTGGACACCGAGGTCTTCGGCGCGCTTCATCAGCTCAGTCAGAATCTTCTTGCCAACACCCTTACCCTTGACGTCCTCTCGCACGGCAAGGGTTCTGACCTCAGCAAGGTCCTCCCACATCACGTGCAGCGCACCGAACCCAAGAATCTCACCATGTTCTTCGGCGACCACAAACTCTTGAATCGACTCGTAGAGTTCAACGAGTTCTTTGCCAAGTAGGATTCGTTTTTCGACCAGAGGGGCAGCGACCGCGGTGATGGCGCGAACGTCTGTGGTTCGGGCAGGTCGAATCTTCAGCATTGCTAAATTATGGCGTTACCGCGCCACAATTTCTAACAGCACTTCATTTCTGCGTAGTGGTCCGGGGGTCCATGGTCCGTTATAGCGGGCAAATCTCGGTTTGCCGATAACCTCAAACCCTTGCTCAGCTAACAACTGCCTAAGCTTTTGCTCCTTGGCTCGAAAGAGTGATTCGCGGGCGAATCCACTGAAGCTCAGCGCAGCGAAAGTTGATCTATCGAAGTGTTCGATTCTCAGTGCGCTGGATGAAGGCGTTGGAACATCGCTCATTCCGGCGGGCATCACAAAGGAAACCTCGAAACCGTCTCCGGACTCGCGTTGCAGAACGGGAGCAGTCATGGCAATCGCCTGACGCTTCTGGTTGTTGCCGCCGATAAAACCGGCAAGGTAGCCGAAGGCGTTGTATGCGCTGGATCCCAGATCCCCCTGGGACCAGGTGGTCACCAGAGTGTGAGGGTCATACTCTCGAATCTCAAATCCCCGAAGGGATTTGATGACTCGATAGCTCTGAACCTCAGTCACTAGGCGACTGGCTCACTCTCACGCGAAGTCGCAACAAAGCTGAACTCGCCGTTGATGTAATCAACGAGGATGTCCTGGGCACTACCGATGTTGCCGGTCAAGATTCGCTCCGAGATTGCATCCTCAATCTCGCGCTGCACCACCCTGCGAAGTGGACGAGCTCCAAGTGCTGGCTCGTAACCCAATTCGATTAGGCGTTCCTTGGCAACGGTTGTGAGAGTCAACTTCAGGTCGCGCTCATCCAAACGACGCTGCAGTCTTGCAACGAAGAGGTCGACAATCTGCAGCAGCTCGTCACGGTTGAGTTGTGGGAAGACGATTACCTCATCAACACGGTTTAGGAACTCAGGCTTGAAGTTGCGCTTGAGCTCTTCGTTCACCCGAGCCTTCATCTGGTCGTAGTCATTCTTGGAGTCACCCTCAAGGGTGAATCCAAGAGCACCACGAGTAATCTCGCGAGTACCCAGGTTGGTGGTCATGATGATGATGGTGTTCTTGAAGTCAACAACACGACCCTGACCATCGGTCAAACGACCCTCTTCCAAAATCTGAAGCAGGGAGTTGAAGATGTCTGGGTGAGCCTTTTCAATCTCATCAAAGAGGATTACGGAGAACGGCTTGCGACGAACCTTCTCGGTTAGCTGGCCACCCTCGTCGTAACCAACGAATCCCGGAGGAGCACCGAACAGTCTCGAGACGGTGTGCTTCTCGCCGTACTCGCTCATATCCAGCGAGATGAGTGCATCCTCGTCATCGAATAGGAACTCAGCCAGAGCCTTGGCCAATTCGGTCTTACCAACACCGGTTGGACCAGCGAAGATGAATGAGCCAGAAGGACGCTTTGGATCCTTCAAGCCTGCCCGCTGGCGACGAATGGTCTTGGACAGCGCAGCAATTGCTGCCTCCTGACCGATAACTCTGCGGTGCAGCTCCTGCTCCATAAAGATCAGCTTGGCACCCTCTTCTTCGCTGAGTCGGAATACCGGAATACCGGTGGCCTGAGCCAATACCTCGGCGATCAGACCCTCGTCAACGATGCCTGGCTTGTCGATGGAGCCCTCACGGAACTCCTTCTCCATGCGCATCTTCTCGGCGGTGAGCTTCTTCTCCTCATCGCGCTTTGACGCTGCCAACTCGAAGTCCTGATCGGCAATTGCCTGCTCTTTGGCCCTCTTGACGACCGAGATCTTCTCGTCCATCTCACGAAGCTCAGGCGGGGAGGATAGGAAGCTCAGTCTTAGGCGAGCACCGGCCTCATCGATTAGGTCGATTGCCTTGTCCGGTAGGAAGCGGTCGGTCACATAGCGGTCAGACATTCCAACCGCGGCAACAATTGCTCCATCGGTGATTGACACCTTGTGGTGTGCCTCATAGCGATCACGCAGTCCCTTGAGGATGTTGATTGCCATCGCAGGGGTTGGCTCGGAAACCTGAACCGACTGGAAACGACGGACTAGGGCAGCATCCTTCTCAAAGTGCTTGCGGTACTCATCCAAAGTCGTAGCACCAATGGTCTGAAGCTCACCGCGAGCCAGCATTGGCTTCAAGATAGAGGCTGCATCAATAGCACCCTCTGCTGCTCCCGCACCAACCAGGGTGTGGATCTCATCGATGAAGGTGATGATGTCGCCACGGGTGCGAATCTCCTTGGTCACCTTCTTGAGGCGCTCCTCAAAGTCACCGCGGTAGCGAGAACCGGCGATCAGGCTTCCCATGTCTAGGGTGTAGAGCTGCTTGCCGCGAAGAGTCTCAGGCACCTGTCCTGAAACGATGGCCTGAGCTAGACCCTCAACCACAGCAGTCTTACCGACACCTGGCTCACCGATAAGAATCGGGTTGTTCTTGGTGCGACGAGAAAGAATCTGCATCACGCGCTCAATCTCACGCTCGCGACCCACAACTGGGTCGAGCTTGCCTTCGGCTGCTGCGTGAGTGAGGTTGCGACCAAACTGGTCCAGAATCTGTGAGCCCTTTGGCTGGGGGTTGGTCTCGCCACCAACTGCAACCGTCTCCTTGCCCTGGTAACCCGAGAGTAGCTGAATAACCTGCTGACGAACCTTGTTGGTGTCAGCACCTAGCTTGGTTAGAACCTGAGCGGCAACTCCCTCACCCTCGCGGATCAGACCCAGAAGTAGGTGCTCGGTGCCGATGTAGCTGTGACCCAGTTGCAGTGCCTCGCGCAGCGATAGCTCCAAAACTTTCTTGGCTCGAGGAGTGAACGGGATGTGCCCGGAGGGAGCCTGCTGCCCCTGACCGATGATCTCCTGAACCTGCTCGCGAACCTGCTCGAGATTGATGCCCAGTGCCTCGAGCGCCTTGGCCGCTACACCCTCGCCCTCGTGGATTAGACCGAGCAGGATGTGCTCAGTGCCGATGTAGTTGTGCTTGAGAAGCTTCGCTTCCTCTTGCGCTAGAACAACAACGCGACGGGCCTTGTCGGTAAATTTCTCGAACAAGCCTGGACCTCCAACACTCTGGTATTGAAGATGCTAGAAGGCTTACCTCATAGAAACTAGGGCTGTTCGCCCAAGGCGTTAGCTCGTTTTGCGCGCTCCTCGGCTTCGATGCGCGCGTAGGTGTCACGCTCGCCCTTGTCGGCCCTCAAAATTGAGCGCATTACGACATAAAAAATCAGACCAACCAGGGCTGGCGGAATCAGCGAAATACCAACATCAAGAGCAATCTCGAGCGGCGTCATCAGTCACCTACTTCACTAGTGGGAACAGGATGGTTTCCCTGATCCCCAATCCAGTAAGAGTCATCAACAATCTGTCGATTCCCATTCCCATTCCACCAGATGGTGGCATTCCAAACTCGAGCGCCTTCAGGAACTCTTCATCCAGTTTCATCGCCTCTGGGTCTCCTGCGGCGGCAAGCTCCATCTGAGCAACAAAACGCTGGCGCTGAATCACTGGGTCAACCAACTCTGAGTAACCGGTGGCCTGCTCGAATCCGCGGATGTAGAGATCCCACTTTTCAACCACGCCAGGGATAGAGCGGTGGTCACGAGTCAGTGGAGAGGTGTCGACCGGGAAGTCAGTCACGAAAGTTGGGCCCTGGAAGCTTGGCTTAACGAAGTGTTCCCAAAGCTCCTCAACATACTTTCCGTGCAGTGGGTGATCGATTTCAATACCGACCTTGTCGGCAATCTTCTTCAGCTCAGCAATCGGAGTCTCATGGGTAATCTCAACGCCTGCTGCCTCGGAGAGGGAGATAAACATCGAAACCCTTGGCCACTCGCCACCCAGGTCATTCTCAGTTCCGTCATCGAGCGTGACCACGTGAGAACCAAATACATCCTTTGCCGCGTTCTGGATTAGCTCCTGGGTGAGTGAAGCCATGGTGTTGTAATCACCGTATGCCTCGTATGCCTCGAGCATCGCGAACTCAGGAGAGTGAGTGCGATCGGCACCCTCGTTTCTGAAGTTTCTGTTGATCTCGAAGACGCGCTCCAGGCCACCAACCACTGCACGCTTGAGGAAAAGCTCTGGCGCGATGCGCAGGTAGAGCTCGGTATCGAAAGCGTTTGAGTGAGTCTTGAATGGTCTTGCCGATGCGCCGCCGTGCATAACCTGCAGCATCGGAGTCTCAACCTCCATGAATGCGCGGTTTGCGAATGTCGAGCGCAGCGACTGCATGACTTCGGAGCGGATCTTCACAACCTCGCGAGCACGGTCGCGAACAATCAAATCTATGTAGCGGTGACGAACCCTGAATTCCTCACCGAGCTCATTGTGCAGGTTAGGCAGTGGGCGAATGGTCTTAGCCGCCATCAACCAGCGATTTGCCAGGATGCTCAGCTCACCGCGCTTGGAGGTGATTACCTCTCCCTCGACAAAGACGTGATCGCCAAGGTCAACAAGCTCTTTCCAGCTTTCGAGCTGCTCCTCGCCAACTTTGTCCAGCGAGATCATCGCCTGAATACGCTCACCGGTGCCTGACTGCAGGGTTGCAAAGCAAAGCTTTCCAGTGTTGCGCAAGAACATCACACGACCGGCAAGAGCAACAACATCACCGGTTGCGACATCCGCTTCCAGGTTTGGGTAGTGAGCCTTGGTGGCCTCAATGGTGTGGGTGATAGGAAGTGAGACGGGGTAAGCGCTAGCGAGCTCATTGAGCTTCTCGCGCTTTGCCATGCGAACAGCAATTTGCTCTGGCAGGTCGTCGAACTCTAACTCTTCGCTCACGATGTCCTATCAATAACTAGGTTGTCTATCAGCCTGGTCTCACCAACGTAGGCGGCGATTATGAGTCGCGCTTTTTTGCCTTTTGCTGATTCCAAAACTTCGAAGCTGTCGGCGTCAACTAGCTCCAGGTAGTCAAGTCTAGCCTCAGGGCTTAGCGCTGCACGGCCCGCAGCAAGAGCAGCCTCGCGTGTATCAAACTCACTCGCTCTGCGCAGTGCAGTGCTCAGCGACCTCGCCACATCAAGTTGATCGGCAGACAGATATCTATTCCTAGAAGACAGCGCGAGTCCTTGGGTGTCTCTCACCGTCTCGCACTCAACCAGCCGAATTGGGGAGCGCTTGCCAGAGCTAATTTGCTGGGAGAGCATTTTTCGAACCAGTGCAACCTGCTGGGCATCCTTCGCACCGAAGAAAACTACATCCGGATCCACCAAGTCAAAAAGCCGATTTACAACCGT
>CAZQZY010000029.1:0-8547 GCA_964597935.1 uncultured Aquiluna sp.
GAGTCGAAGACGGCCAGTGGTATTTGCACCTGTTCACAAAGGAGCAGCCGGATTTCAATTGGGACAACCCGGAGGTTCACGAGGACTTTCTAAAGACCTTGAAGTTCTGGTCCGACCGCGGTGTTGATGGCTATCGCATCGATGTTGCACATGCGCTCAAAAAGAACTTGGAGCCATTGCCGGACAGGAAATCATTCTCACTTGAGGTTATGAAGTCCGACGGAACCGATGCACTCTTTGACCGAGACGAGGTGCACGAGGTTTATCGAGCTTGGAGAGAGCTGTTCAATCAGTATGACCCACCAAGAGTTGCAGTTGCAGAGGCCTGGGTTCACCCGCATCGAAGGGCAGCTTACGCTTCAGAGTCGGGCTTGGGTCAGGCATTCAACTTCGATCTGCTGGCAGCGGCTTTTGACTCTGAAAGCTACCGAACTGTCATCGACAAAAACCTCGCGTTCTCCAAGGAGAGCGGATCGTCTTCAACCTGGGTGCTTTCAAACCACGATGTGATTCGCCACGCAACCCGCATGGTAATTCCGGGTTATGGCCTGAGCGCAGATGGTTTTGGTGATGAGAATCGTTGGTATGTCGAGAACAGACTCAATCACAATCTCGATCTCGACCTCGGACTTCGAAGGGCAAAGGCGGCATCACTCCTGATTATGGCTTTGCCGGGGTCTACCTACATCTATCAGGGTGAGGAGCTCGGCCTGCATGATGTCCTGGATATCCCATCGGATCAAATGCAGGACCCACAGTGGTTCCGAGGTGAAGGCAAACTCAAGTCGCGAGACGGTTGCCGAGTGCCACTGCCATGGGAGTCAACCGGAAGCTCTTTTGGCTTTGGACCCGGTGGCTCTCACCTACCTCAGCCGAGTTGGTATGCAGATGTTGCGGTTAGCGTGCAGGAACAAAACCCCAACTCGACACTCAACCTCTACCGTCAGGCCCTCAAACTTAGATCATCTCTGGTTACTGACGAGGAGCTGACCTGGCTCGATTCACCCGATGGGACCCTTAGTTTTATGAGGCCTAACGGCTGGGTGTGCTTTACGAACTTTGGGGAAGAGCCAGTCCAGTTGCCTGATGGCGAACTCCTCTTAGCAAGTGCTGGGGTGGTTGACGGCAAGCTTGCTGGTCCCGCTACCGCTTGGCTGAAGCGCTAGTTTTTGGGCTTTTCGGGCTATTATTTAGGGAATAACTGGCCAGTGTCGGCCCTTCCGTATTTAGGACAAATGTGACCCCTGAACAACTATCCCTGGCCATTGTGCAAGCACTTGGCTCGCTAGTTGCGTCTGGAAAACTGCCTAAATTCGATGTGCCGAGTGAGGTTGTTGTTGAGCGACCAAAAAACCGTGATCACGGGGACTGGGCGTCAAACGTTGCCATGCAGTATGCAGGCAAGTTAGGCATGCAACCAAGAACCTTCGCTGCTGAACTGGCAGTCGCCCTAGAGGGTGCTGAAGGCGTTGAGAAGGTTGAGATAGCGGGACCTGGCTTTCTAAACATATTTGTCTCAGACTCCGCAGCCGCCGAGTTGGCAAGGCAGATTGTTGATGCCGGAACTAACTATGGTCGCAGCACCGAACTAGCGGGCGTGAAGCTGAATCTGGAATTCGTTTCGGCAAATCCAACTGGCCCAATTCACCTTGGCGGAACCAGATGGGCGGCTGTCGGTGATTCGCTGGGTAGAGTCCTAGAGGCTGTAGGCGCTGATGTCACCCGGGAGTACTACTTCAACGACCACGGTGCACAGATTGACCGCTTCTCGAGATCGCTGCTGGCAAGAGCGCGCGGACAAGAAGCCCCTGAGGATGGTTACGCGGGTCAATACATTCAAGAGATTGCCGACCAGGTCATGGCTAAGCGTCCAGACCTACTGAGCCAGTCCGACGAGGATGCGCAGGAGATTTGCCGCGAGGTCGGAGTCGACTTGATGTTTGACCAGATCCGAAAGTCGTTGCACGAGTTTGGCGTTGATTTCGATGTCTACTTTCACGAGAACTCACTGTATGAATCGGGTGAGGTAGAAAAGTCGGTCCAGGCGCTTCGGGACAAGGGTCACATTTTCGAGGCTGAGGGAGCAACTTGGCTTCGATCAACAACCTTCGGTGACGACCGCGATCGTGTGATCATCAAATCCGATGGCGATGCCGCCTATATCGCCGGTGACATCGCCTACTACCAAAACAAGCGGGCTCGCGGATTTGATCGCTGCATCTACATGCTCGGCGCAGATCACCATGGCTATGTGCCTCGAATGATGGCTCTTTGCGCGGCATTCGGCGATGAGCCCGGTGTAAACATGGAGATTTTGATTGGCCAGCTGGTGAGCTTGGTGCGCGGCGGAGAACCAGTGCGCATGTCAAAGCGAGCCGGGAACGTTGTCACTATGGAGGATCTTGTTGACGCCGTTGGTGTGGATGCCGCTCGATACGCACTGACTAGATCTTCAATCAACTCAACCCTTGATGTCGACCTTGAGCTGTTGAGCAAGAAGACCAACGACAATCCTGTCTTCTACGTGCAGTACGCCCATGCTCGAACCAAGCAGGTTGCCAAAAACGCCGCATCACTGGGTGTTGACCGCTCAGAGTTTGTCCCCGAGTTACTCTCGCACGAGAGCGAATCGGAGCTGTTGGCCAAGCTAAGTGAGTTCCCTCGGGTCGTGCTTCAGGCCGCCAACTTTAGAGAGCCTCACAGAGTCGCTCGCTACCTCGAAGAGGTCGCGGGTAGCTACCACCGCTGGTATGACAACTGTCGCGTAACCCCTCTGGGTGACAAGCCCGTCGAGTCTGTTCACAGAACTAGGCTCTGGTTAAACGATGCCGCATCGGTCGTGTTGGCAAATGGCCTTGCTTTAGTCGGCGTCTCAGCGCCGGAGCGGATGTAGTGATGAGAAATCCCCTTGCTCCCAAGTGGCTCGAAGAGCGCGATCTCGGTGCCCTTGACCCCAAGATTTGGCCTCGAACCGCAAAGCGCAATTCTCAGGGCGAAATTGAAATCGGGGGCGTAGGTGTTCGCGAACTGATCCGACGTCACGGCTCGCCGCTTTATGTGGTGGATCAAGAAGATTTCGAAGCACGTCTGATGCAGACCAAGCGGGCCTTCAGCGAGGCAGCTCAGCGAAATGGAACCAGTGCGAAGCTCTACTACGCATCAAAGGCTCTGCTGACATCCGACATCGTGCGATGGGTTGACCAGGCGGGTCTCTCAATTGACGTTTCTACCGGTGGTGAGTTGGCGGTTGCACTTGCGGCTGGGATCCCGGGGGAGCGGATTGGCCTGCACGGTAACAACAAGTCGTTGGTTGAGATTGGTCGAGCCATTTCTGCCGGGGTCGGGGCAATCGTTATCGACTCCGAGCTTGAGATTGAGCGAATTGCTTCGGTCGCAACTGCCCAGGGTAAGACCCAGGCGGTTCGACTGAGGGTGAACTCAGGGGTCCACGCCCACACTCACGAATACCTCGCTACGGCTCGCGAGGACCAGAAGTTCGGCATCGCCATTTCGGACGTTCCCGACTTGGTTGCAAAGATTCGCTCACATTCGCACCTTCGTTTCCTTGGTCTGCACTCTCACATCGGGTCGCAGATTTTTGTGGTTGACGGCTTCATTGCATCCGCGGAGAGACTGTTGGATCTACATGCCGAGTTATTGCGCGGTGGCGATGTTCCAGAGCTCAACCTCGGTGGTGGTTTTGGTATCAGTTACACCCAGGCAGACCGGCCGATGGATATCGCGCAGATGGCTGATCGGATTATTGCTGCGGTTGCTCAGAAGTGTCAGCAGCTTGGAATCGCAATTCCGAAACTGGCATTTGAACCAGGTCGCACTATTGCCGGTCCTGCCGGAGTCACCTTGTATTCGGTTGGAACCATCAAGGATGTTCTGGTTTCGGATTCTGGTGCGGCGGCCACCAGAAAGTACGTGAGTGTAGATGGTGGCATGAGCGATAACGCAAGGCCTGCTCTCTATGAGGCGGAATACTCGGTCGCACTGGCATCGAGAGTCTCAAATGCAACACCTACGCTTTCTCGAGTTGTCGGTAAGCACTGTGAGTCTGGCGACATCGTGGTTCGACACGATTACCTGCCAAGCGATGTCGCGGTAAACGATTTGTTGGCAGTCCCTGCTACCGGTGCCTACTGTTTCTCGCTATCTTCTAACTACAACTTCTTGACCCGTCCCGCTGTAGTGGCTGTCAAGGCAGGCAGCACCAAGGTGTTGATCAAGGCTGAAACCGAACAGGACCTACTGTCTCGGGACATGGGTCTTTCGGAGGGTGGTTACAACTAATGCAGACCGCATACAGAGCAATCAGGGTTGCGCTATTGGGTGCCGGATCGGTCGGCTCTAATGTGGCGCGACTGATGCTTGAGAACCATCAGGAGCTTGCTCAGCGAGTTGGAGCTGAATTCGTATTAGCTGGCGTGCTGGTTCGTGACCTAAACACGTCGAGGCCCGGTGTGCCCAAAGAGTTGCTCACGACCGACGCCGAAAGTCTGATTCTCAGCGCTGACATCGTGATCGAGCTACTGGGTGGTATTCACCCGGCCAAGGAGTATGTCGAGCTCGCACTGAACTCGGGAGCGGACGTAATCACCGCGAATAAGGCTTTGATTGCTGCTCACGGTGGTGAACTTTCCGACCTAGCCGAGCAGCTCGGAGCTCAGCTCTATTTCGAAGCGGCTGTGGCAGGTGCTATTCCAATCATTCGCCCGCTTCGCGAGTCACTAGCCGGTGACAAGGTGAACCGCGTAATGGGAATCGTAAACGGCACCACCAACTTCATCCTTGATCGCATGGAGTCAACCGGGGCCGACTTCGCGGATGCTCTGGCAGAGGCGACAGCCCTTGGTTACGCCGAGGCTGATCCAACCGCTGATATCGAGGGCTTTGACGCTGCATCAAAGGCGGCAATTCTTGCCTCGCTGGCTTTCCACTCCGAGGTTCCCGTTGAGAAGGTTCACCGTGAAGGCATCACCTCGGTGACTGCTCTGCAGATGGAGACCGCTCGTGACGCGGGTTATGCGGTAAAGCTCTTGGCAATTTGTGAGCGAGTAGATGACGGGCTGGTGGCTCGTGTGCATCCGACCCTTATTCCACTTGACCACCCGCTGGCTGCGGTCCGCGGCGCATACAACGCGGTGTTCGTTGAGGCTGAGTCGGCGGGCCGACTGATGTTCTATGGTGCTGGAGCAGGTGGTCCACAGACCGCCTCGGCCGTTTTGGGTGACCTGGTTTCGGCAGCGAAGCGCCACCTAGCTGGAGGTCCTGGCTTAGCTGACTCGGTCCACGCCAACTTGGAGGCACTACCGGTGCAGCGCATCCAGACCAGGTACCAGATCACCTTGGCGGTCAGCGACGAGCCAGGTGTTTTGGCTGCGATCGCTTCGGTTTTCGCAGAGCACGGCGTGAGTGTCGAGACGGTGAGCCAGAGCTCATCCGTCAACGGTTCAGCCCTGCTCACCGTGATGACTCACCGAGCATCAGAGCAGGCTCTGGAGCAAGTGGTCAGCGCTCTGCGCGGCAATAAGTCCGTGCAGCAAGTCAGCTCGGTTATTCGAGTGGAGGGAATCTAATGGCTCATCAGTGGCGCGGGGTTATCCGCGAGTATTTCGACAGACTTCCATTTACCGAGTCGGACCCGATCGTCACCTTGGGGGAGGGCGGCACTCCACTGATTGAAGCTCCGGCGCTCGCCAAGTTGCTGGATGTTGGCTCCGTGCACCTGAAGTTCGAGGGTATGAACCCAACCGGTTCGTTCAAGGATCGCGGCATGACAACCGCAGTTTCCAAGGCCAAGGGGAAGGGAGCGCAGGCGGTAATCGCAGCGTCAACCGGAAACACCTCCGCCGCCGCCGCCGCTTATGCCGTCAAGGCGGGAATGCAGTCTGTGGTGTTGGTGCCTGCGGGAAAGATTTCCTGGGGCAAACTATCCCAGGCTGTTGCACACAAAGCACAGATTTTGCAGGTCAAGGGAAACTTTGATGATTGCCTCAGACTTGCTCGCGAACTTAGCGAGGGCTACCCAGTTTTCCTGGTGAACTCAGTGAACCCAGATCGGTTGCAAGGTCAAAAGACCGCAGCTTTCGAGGTGTTTGATGCCCTTGGTTACGCGCCTGACCTGCACGCGATGCCGCTTGGAAACGCAGGAAACATTTCCGCCTATCACCTGGGTTATCGCGAGGAGCGCGACATGGGTCGCATCCAAACCCTGCCAAAGCTGTGGGGCATCCAGGCAGAAGGCAGCGCTCCGTTTATTCAAGGGTCCCCGGTCAAGAAACCAGAGACCATCGCAACCGCGATTCGCATCGGTAACCCGGCGTCCTGGGATCTGGCTCAAGAAGCGAAGCGCGACACCGATGGTGCATTTGGTGCCGTGAGCGACAAAGAAATTCTTTGGATGCACCGATTCCTTTCACAGGAAGCAGGAGTCTTTGTTGAGCCATCCAGTGCTACTGGCGCAGCTGGCCTCTACAAAGCGGCTCGATTGGGCCAGCTTCCGAAGGTGAACTCGATTGTCATCACCGTGACCGGGCATGGCCTGAAGGACCCAGACTGGGCACTCAAGGACGAACGTGGGCGCCAGATCAAGCCAAAGCGCGTTGCTCCAACCGCCTCAGCTGTTGCTGACATTTTAGGTTTGGAGCGGAACAAGTGATCGTAAAGGTCAGAATCCCCGCAACCAGCGCAAACCTGGGGCCAGGTTTTGACACCCTCGGGATGGCGTTGAGCTTCTATGACGACTACCAGGCTGAGACTCTCTCATCAGGCCTGGAGATTGAGGTGCATGGCGAGGGCGCTGGTGAGGTGCCAACCGATTCCAGCAACTTGATTTTCAAGACCATCCAGCACGTCTTTCAAAAGGTTGGCGAGCAGCTGCCCGGTTTGAAGTTGACCTGCCACAACCAGATCCCTCACGGTCGCGGCATGGGCTCATCTGGAGCAGCGGTTGCCGGTGGTGTGATGCTGGCTGCTGGATTACTCAGCAGTAAGAGATCCTTCAGCGAGCAAGAGCTTCTTGAGTTCGCCACCGATATTGAGGGACACCCAGACAATGTTGCACCCGCGCTTTTTGGTGGTCTAACTATTGCCTGGAAAGACGAGACTGGCCCGCACCACAAGAAGTTGATTGCACATCGCGGAATCTCTCCTCTGGTGTTTGTCCCACCGCACCAGATGTCAACCAAGCTGGCAAGATCGCTTCAGCCAGAATCGGTCCCGCACACCGATGCCGTATTCAATCTTTCGAGGTCGGCCCTTTTGGTTGCTGCGATGACTCAGAGCCCAGAGCTGCTATTTGCAGCCACCGAGGACCGGCTCCACCAGAACTATCGCGCGAGTGCCATGCCAGAAACTTCAAAGCTGGTGGCACTGCTGCGTGAAGCCGGGCATCCAGCCGTGGTTTCTGGAGCGGGACCATCGGTGCTGGTCCTCGAGTCCTCCCCACAGGACCGACTGGCGGCAATCGAGATTGCCAAGCAAAACTTTCCACACTGGACTTCACTAACGCTTGCGGTTGATTACAAAGGTGCTAGTGTTGACACGCAGTCTGGATCAGGCAACTAAGCCCGCCACTGCTTCTCTCAAAGAAATTCTTCAAATCCGGCAATCTGTGCCGCAAAGAAACGAGTAACCATACATGGATGAAATCCAGCAGGAAAAGCCAGTAAGACGCGTTCGCCGCGCTACCAGCGCAACCGCCGAGGCTTCCGCACCAAAGACTGAGGCCGCAACTGAGGCCAAGACCAACACCCGTCGCCGCAGCACCAAGAAAGAAGATGCTGCACCTAGCGAGGCTAAGACCGAGGCTAAGGCCGAGGTAAATAGCGAGCGACCAGCTCGCGAGGAGCGTGCACCACGCGAGGACCGTGGCCCACGTGAAGACCGCCAGAACCGTGGTGACCGCAACCGTGACCGTCAAAACCGCGAGGGTGGCGAAGAGCGCTCCGAGGGTGAGTCAAACCAGGACCGTCAGGACCGTGGTCCACGCGAGGACCGCGATGACGACCGCCGCGGCGGAAGAAACCGCCGAGGCCGTTTCCGCGATCGCGACCGTCGCCGTGGCGGTGGCCAGGATGAGGCTGAGCCAGAGATTTCTGAGGACGATGTTCTGATTCCAGTTGCTGGAATCTTGGATGTCCTAGACAACTACGCGTTCTTGCGCACCTCCGGCTATCTACCTGGTCCAAACGATGTTTATGTCTCTCTGGGTCAGGTAAAGAAGTACGGCCTGCGCAAGGGTGATGCAGTAGTTGGATCGATCCGTCAGCCACGTGAGTCTGACAATAACCAACGCCAGAAGTTCAACGCGCTGGTTCGCGTTGAGAGCATCAACGGTCAGACCATGGAGGAGGCAGCCACTCGCGTTGAGTTTGGCAAGCTGACCCCGCTCTACCCAGACACAAGATTGCGCCTAGAGACCGACCCGAAGAAGCTCTCAACCCGAATCATTGACCTAGTGTCTCCGATTGGTAAGGGTCAGCGTGGTCTGATCGTCTCCCCACCAAAGGCTGGAAAGACCCTGGTTTTGCAGGCAAT
>CAZQZY010000030.1:0-7853 GCA_964597935.1 uncultured Aquiluna sp.
TGCTCATTTTGTTTATCGGCTTCGTGCTGATCAAGGTCGCCAAGCTGGTCGATGAGACAGCCAGAACCGTAAGCACTTTCAATCAGGAGCTCGAGCCCATGCTCGCTGAAGCCCGCGTCACATTGACCGAGGCGAATAAGCAGCTCAAGCGGATTGACCAGATCACTGAGGATGTTGAGCAGGTCACCGAGAACATCAACTCACTGGTGGCTGTTTTCACGGCCTCGGTCGGAGCACCGCTAACTAAACTGTTTGGTGTCACTCAAGGTGTTCTAAAGACCCTTGGAAAGCGGAGGTAATCATGTCCAAGCTTGGCTGGTTCGTAGCTGGAATTTCGCTAGGTGCTATCACCGTGATTCAGCTTCGTGACAACCCCAAGGCTCAGGTCGCACTCGACGAGGCAATCGAGGCTGCCAAAGAGTTCGCCACTGCGGTGAAAGAGGGATACCTGGAGCGCGAGGCCGAGCTTGAAGCTCCTGTCGCAAAGCCCGTCCGCACCACCGCGGCAAAGCCTGCAACAAAGAAGCCGGCTGCTAAGAAACCTGCAGCGAAGCGCACCACCACCACCGCGAAGTAGATAATCCATGAAGACTGCCGAAATCAAACGGCGGTGGCTTGAGTTCTTTGAGCGCAAGGGCCACACCGTTGTTCCCAGTGCACCACTGATTTCCCAAGACCCAACTCTGATGTTCGTGGTTGCCGGCATGGTGCCATTCATTCCCTACATGACCGGAGTGCTGCCGGCTCCTTACCCCCGCGCCACCAGCGTTCAGAAGTGCGTCCGCACACTGGACATCGATGAGGTCGGCAAGACCACCCGTCACGGCACCTTCTTCCAGATGAATGGAAACTTTTCTTTTGGTGACTACTTCAAGGAAGAGGCAATTGGGTTTGCCTGGGAGCTGTTGACCTCCAAGCTTGAAGATGGCGGTTTAGGTTTTGACCCGGAGAAGCTGTGGGTGACCGTCTACCAAGACGATGATGAGGCCATTGAGTTCTGGCTGAAGCACTCATCCGTGCCTCGCGAAAGAATTCAAAAGCGCGGCATGCGCGATAACTACTGGTCCACCGGACAGCGCGGCCCAGCCGGCCCTTGCTCCGAGATCTACTTCGACCGAGGCCCAGAGTATGGGGCGGAAGGTGGCCCGGAGGCCGATGAAGATCGCTACATCGAAATCTGGAACCTCGTGTTCATGCAGTACGAGCGAGCCGATGGCGGAACCAAGGATCACTACGAGATTCTGGGTGAGCTGCCGAAGAAGAACATTGACACCGGAATGGGGCTTGAGCGCGTCGCGTTTCTACTCCAGGGCGTTGAGAACATCTACGAGATCGACCAGGTTCGGCCATTGATTGACATCGCAGCCGAGCTAAGCGGCAAGCAGTACGGTGCAAACGAGCAGGATGATGTTCGAATGCGTGTGGTGGCCGACCACATCCGCTCGGCACTGATGCTGATGTCTGACGGGGTTTCGCCATCAAACGAAGGTCGTGGTTACATTCTTCGTCGCCTGCTCCGCCGCTCAATCAGAGCGCTCCGCCTTATCGGAGTATCCGAGCCAAGCTTTGAAAGACTTTTCACCGCGTCAAAGAATGCGATGGTGGAGGCTTATCCCGAGCTCGAGGAAAGTTTCCCACGAGTGTTGCGCTCTGCTCTGGCCGAAGAAGCAGGTTTCCGAAGAACCCTGGAGGCTGGCACCGTAGTGCTAGACCAGGCCATCGCCGAGGCTAAGAATGTTCTGAGCGGTGAAGTTGCATTCCTGCTTCACGACACCTACGGCTTCCCAATCGATCTAACCCAGGAGATTGCAGAGGAAAACGGTCTGAGTGTTGATCGTGACAAGTTCAACGCACTCATGACCGAGCAGAAACAACGCGCCAAAGAAGATGCCAAGAGCAAAAAGGTTGGCGCTGCAGGTCTGCAGGTTTACAGCGAGTTTAGGCAAAAGGGTGAGACCCAGTTCCTCGGTTACGAAACCCTTGAAACCGAAGGTCGGGTCCTTGGGCTAATCCGTGACGGTGAAGTTAGCTCCGCTCTTGTGGAGGGCGAGTTGGGTGAGCTGTTCATCGATAAAACCTCTCTCTACGCAGAGTCTGGTGGCCAGGCTGCAGACGCCGGCATCATCCGTGGAGACGGCTTTGAGCTGGAGGTTTTGGATGTTCAAAAACCAGTAAAGGGCCTGTTCTCTCACAAGGTTCGAGTGCTCAGCGGTGAGGTTACCGTTGGCACAATCGCGCAAACGATTGTTGACCCGCAGTGGCGACTCGGCGCTTGTCAGGCCCACTCAGCTACTCACGTTGTTCACGCAGCACTGCGACAGGTGTTGGGCCCCGAGGCACTGCAGTCGGGTTCTTTCAACAAGCCCGGCTATATGCGCCTCGACTTTGCGTGGGGTGAAGCTCTCTCTGATGCGACCAAGAGCGAGATCGAAGAAGTATCGAACCTCGCCATTCGTTCAGACCTAGCCGTTTCGGCGCAGTTCATGACTCTGCCTGAAGCCAAAGACTGGGGCGCTATCGCCCTGTTTGGCGAAACCTATGACGAATCTGTTCGCGTCGTGCAGGTGGGCGGACCTTGGTCTAGGGAGCTCTGCGGTGGAACCCACGTTTCACGCTCCAGCCAGATCGGTTTAGTTTCAATCAGCAACGAATCATCGGTTGGTTCAGGAGCCAGACGAATCGAAGCCCTGGTTGGCATCGATGCTCTTCGCAACCTAACTAGGGAGCGAGATCTGGTCAGAAGGCTTGCGGCCACGATCAAGGCTCCTGCTACCGAGGTGGAAACCAAGATTGCCGATGCGCTTGAGGAGCTGCGAGTTGCAAACCGCAGGATTGCGGAGCTTGAGGCTCAGGCTGCCCTATCCAAGCTTCCCGAGCTCATCGCCAGCGCTCAGCCAATCGCCGGTCTGAGGGTTGTCAAGGCTGAGATCGAGGGCCTCAACGCGGATAGTCTGCGCAATTTGGTTACAGCGGTTAGGGATCAGCTAGGACATGACTCCGTGGTAATCCTCGGAACAGCACTTGAAGGTCGCCCAACCGTGATGGTCGCTTGTGGTCAGCAGGCAATCGATAAGGGAGTGAAGGCTGGCGATCTAGCGAAAGCTGCCGCTTCTGAACTCGGTGGTGGCGGTGGCGGTAAGGCCGACCTAGCGCAAGGTGGCGGAACCGACGCCTCAAAGCTCAAGAGTGCAATAGCGATCGCTGTCGGTCTAGTCCGATGAGAAAGTTGGCAGTCGATGTCGGTCAAAGCCGAGTCGGGCTTGCCATCTCAGAGGGTTCACTTGTACTACCACTTGAGGTCATTCCCGCCGGAGAGTCTGCGGCAAACCAAGTCCTTGAACTTGCTCGTGCCAGGGGAGTTGAGGCCATCTATGTCGGACTTCCACTCTCTCTTACCGGATCCTTCACCGCTTCTACTCAAAACTCTGTCGAGTTCGCGAACCGACTCGGAGCTGAGTTTGAGGTGCGGATGATTGACGAGCGCCTCACGACTAAATCTGCGCAGTCAAGGCTTCGCGAGGGTGGCAAAAACTCAAAGCAATCACGTGGCATCGTTGATGCTCAGGCCGCAGCGCTGATCCTTGAGTTTGCGCTGCAGAGCGAGCGAGATGGCAGGCTTTCGGGAAAGACTATTGGTGAGCTAGATGACTGACCAGCAAATACGAGGTAGAAGAAATCTCCTCATTTCCATCATCACCGTCATCGCACTCTTGGTTGGCGGTGGCATAGCCGTGGCCTTTAGCTATGACTCAATAAAAAACTATCTCTCCAGGTTTGTGATTGAGGATTACAACCAGGAGGCTGGACCAGATACCACCATCACCATAGTCGAGGGGGACGATGGAGCCGCGGTGGCAAGAAAGATGCTGGAAGCCGACATCGTAAAGAGCTTCGATGCCGTTTACCGCGAGATGCTAAACGCCGACTTCACCATCTATCCCGGCACCTACAAGTTCCCAACCAAGATTTCCGGTGCTCAAGCCCTAAGGATTCTTATCGAGGGTAAAAACCGCGTGGTCAATCAGGTGACTATTCCAGAGGGCATGAGGATTCAACAGATAGTTCCGTTGGTCTCCGAAGCTCTGGGTTTGGATGAGGCTGAGCTCTATGCAGCGCTGGAGACTCAGCTCGACCGAGTAGATAAAAGAGCACCGAGCCTCGAGGGGTATCTCTTCCCAGCGACCTATACCTTTGATCCGAATGTCACCGCAGCGAAAGTGATCGCCACGATGGTGGATCGCATGGAGGCAGAGCTTCAAAGTTTTGGTTTGGAGCTAAAGGATTCACATGATCTGCTCTCGTTGGCAGCTTTGATCCAGGCAGAGGGCAAGCACAAGGAAGACTTCTTCAAAATTTCTCGAGTCTTTGCGAACCGTCTCGAAAAGGGAATGCTGTTGCAGTCTGATCCGAGCGTGAAGTATCGCTACAAAGGTGAGCAGTCCAACTTCACGGATGGAGTGAAGGACGCCAGCAACCCTTTCAATACCTACATCTACAAAGGTGTACCGGTCGGACCGGTTGGCAACCCAGGGTCGCTAGCGATTGAAGCAGCTCTTCGACCTGCCGACGGCAACTGGCTCTTCTTTGTTGCCATCAACCTCAAGACTGGTGAGACCGTGTTCAGCGAGACTCTTGCGGAGCATGAGAAGGCTGCGGAGCGCTACCGCCAGTGGCTTAGAGATAATCCGGACTGGAATGAGTAAGTTTGCGGTGCTTGGCTCACCGATTAGCCATTCAAAGTCTCCACTGATCCACTCCGCCATTTTTCGTGAGCTGGGTGAAGACCACAGCTATCAGGCATTCGAGCTTGCGACCGATCTAAAATCGCATCTTGCTCAGCTGGATGATTCCTGGCGCGGGCTAAGCCTCACGATGCCGCTAAAAGAGCAAGCCTTAGACGCCGCAGCAAGAGCCGACTTTGTGGCGATTCAGGCCCAGGCGGTCAACACGCTAATACGAACCGAATCGGGTTGGGATGGCTACAACACCGATGTCTTTGGTATTCAGCAAGCGCTTTTGGGTAAGAAGTTCAGCTCTGTGGCAGTGCTAGGAACCGGTGCTACGGCTCGAAGCGCAATTGTCGCGATGCTAGAGGCTGGCAAGAACGTTTCGGTTTGGGGCAGAAGCAAAGAGAAAGCGAAATCCCTGGCGGGGGAGTTTGAAATCTCTGTGATCGACAAGCTCCACACCGCACTGAGTCAACCTGCCGTGATCAGCACAGTAGTGGCAGGAGCTCTAGACGATCAGCTAAAGATTGATTACAAAGGCTTACTACTGGATGTCATCTACCACCCCTGGCCGACCAAACTCGCACTGCACTTTCCAGAGAAAAATCGAATCTCAGGTCTAGAGATGCTGCTCTGGCAAGCTATCGGGCAACAGCGATTGTTCCACCAACTTGAACTTGACGAACCGCTGAAGGACGAGGCGAAACTGGTTCTGGCGGCTCGCAAAGCCCTCGAGATGGCAAAATAGAGAAATGTTGCGCTTTCTCACTGCAGGTGAATCCCACGGCCCAGAACTTATTGGCATGATCGAGGGACTTCCCGCCGGTGTTCCAATTCTTAGAGAAGACATCCAGGATGCGCTCGGGCGCCGACGCCTCGGTTATGGCCGTGGAGCCCGCATGAAGTTTGAGCAGGATGAGGTAACCCTCTCTGCCGGCGTTAGGTTTGGGTTGAGCCAAGGTGGACCCATTGCGCTTCGCATAGCTAACACCGAATGGCCAAAGTGGGAAACCGTAATGAGTGCGGCCCCAGTATCAGAAGCAGAACTAACCGGCGCAAGAGCAGCTCACCTGACCAGGCCAAGGCCCGGGCACGCGGATTTCACCGGTATGCAAAAGTACGGGTTTGACGATGCACGCCCGGTTCTTGAGCGAGCCAGTGCTCGCGAGACCGCAACCAGGGTCGCGCTAGGGCGCGTTGCACAGAATTTCCTTCGCGAACTAGGAATTGAACTGGTCACTCACACAGTGGCAATTGGTCCAGTGGCTAATACTTCAGAATCACTACCTCGTCCAGCAGACATCGAAGCACTGGATACCGACCCGGTTCGATGCTTTGATAAGGCTGCATCCGATGCCATGGTTGCCGAGATTGATCTCTGCCACTCTCAGGGAGACACCATCGGTGGTGTAACAGAGACCTTGGTCTACGGTTGCCCTCCGGGGCTTGGTAGCTACGTGCACTGGGATCGCAGACTCGACGCACAGTTGGCTGCAGCCGTGATGGGTATCCAGGCAATGAAATCGGTGGAGATCGGGGATGGCCTGGAAACCACTAAGCGTCGCGGCTCGGTGGCTCACGATGAAATAGTGCGTGAGGATGGCGAGGTATCGCGCATTACCGACCGAGCCGGTGGCATCGAAGGTGGTATGTCAAACGGCGAGATCATTCGCGTTCGCGCCGGCATGAAGCCAATCTCGACCGTTCCCAGGGCCCTGAAGACTCTAGACACCGCAACGGGTGAAGCGACGACCGCCCACCACCAGCGCAGCGACGTTTGCGCGGTGCCCGCAGCAGGTGTGGTTGTTGAGGCGATGGTTGCGCTTGTGATTGCCAACAGCGTTTTGGAAAAGTTTGGTGGCGACTCGGTTGCCGAGACCAAGCGCAACATCAACACTTACCTCGACAGCATCCCAGAGGTGATGCGCTCGCGCATTGTCAGGCCATAAATGGCTGGGGCTATTGTTTTGATCGGACCGATGGGTTCTGGTAAGACGACGTTAGGGAAGAAGCTAGCAAAAGAGTTGGGCCTGCTCTTTATCGACACAGATAAGCAAATCGCAGGTAAGTATGGACCGATTGCCACGCTCTTTGAAGAGCATGGCGAAGAGTTTTTCCGGGATCTAGAAACCCAGTACCTGAGAGCTGCCTTGGAGCAACCCGCGGTTGTTGCAACCGGCGGCGGAGCAATCTTGCGAGGTGAGAACCAAGAGATGATCGCAAAACACCACGTGATCTTTCTCGACACATCTGCCGAGCATGTAATCGGCAAGGTAAACATGCACAAACGACCACTGCTTCGCGATAATCCAGATCGTTGGCAAGAGATTTATGACGCCAGGCTGGAGACTTACAAAGCCTTGGCAAAACAGACTGTCTTCACCGGAGGCAGGCCGATCAAGAAACTGATTCACGAGATTACGGATGGCCTAGGTAAATGAGATCAATTGTTGGCAGGGGACTGCTTGACGAAATTCCAGCCGCTTTGGATGGCGTCAAGAAAGTCTTGATTGTTCACCCACAGGCCCTCAGCGCTACCGCCGAAGCTATTCGAGAGCGACTCCAGAGTGCCGGGTTCGAGGCGATTCTTGCCGAGGTACCCAATGGCGAGGATGCAAAGCGAATCGAGGTCGCCGCCTTTTGCTGGGGAATCATGGGGCAAGCTGATTTTCACCGCAATGATGCAGTTATCGGATTGGGTGGTGGAGCCACCACAGACCTGGCTGGCTTCGTTGCCGCAACTTGGCTCCGCGGCGTTAGAAGCGTACTAATTCCAACGACTCTACTTGGCATGGTGGATGCTGCCGTTGGCGGAAAGACCGGTGTCAACACGAGCGAGGGCAAAAACCTAGTTGGGGCATTTCACCTCCCGCATAAGGTCATCATTGACCTAGACACCTTAGAGACTCTGCCAAAGAACGATCTGATTGCCGGCATGGCTGAAGTTGCCAAGTATGGGTTCATCGCAGACCCCTGGATTCTGGATGCCCTGGAGGACCCCTCAGCGATTGACCCCAAATCGGACTTGATTGAGGAGCTGGTCAAGCGCTCGGTCGCTATCAAGGAGCGAGTTACAGAGGCCGACTTCAAAGAAGCTGGTGAGCGGGAGTTTCTGAACTATGGACA
>CAZQZY010000031.1:0-7476 GCA_964597935.1 uncultured Aquiluna sp.
CACAGCATCGAGTTGTTTGGAACTTGTGCCGAATGTGGCGTGTCCAGTTGATTTTTTCTAATCGGGACTTGCTTTTGCGGGTGCCCCTCTCCTAAACTTGGGGGGTTGCGTGGGGCCTGTCCCCAACAATCCCAAAATTATGCTTCGGGTCATCGCGCCCCAAGGAGGAAAAATGGCTGCCTACTGCCAGGTCACCCAGACGGGTCCGCAGTTCGGTCACAGTGTGTCGCACGCTCAGAACAAGACCAAGCGTCGCTTTGACCCAAACATCCAGAAGAAGACTTACTTCGTCCCATCCATGGGTCGCAAGGTAACCCTTAACCTGTCAGCTCGCGGCATCAAGGTAATTGACGCTCGCGGCATCGAGTCCGTAGTTGCTGAGCTAGTAGCTCGCGGCGAGAAGATCTAAGGAGTTATAGATGGCCAAGGACAAGGACATCCGTCCAATCATCAAGCTCAAGTCAACCGCCGGAACTGGCTTCACCTACGTGACCAAGAAGAACCGTCGCAATGACCCAGACCGCATCGTTCTAAAGAAGTACGACCCAGTAGTGCGCAAGCACGTTGAATTCCGCGAGGAGCGCTAAGAATGGCAAAGAAGAGCAAGATTGCTCGTAACGAGCAGCGCAAGGTTGTTGTTGAGCGCTACGCAGAGAAGCGCCTAGCCCTAAAGAAGGCGCTAGTTGACCCCAACTCCACCGCTGAGCAGCGCGAGGAGGCTCGTCTGGGCCTTCAGAAGCTGCCTCGCAACGCGAGCCCAGTTCGCGTTCGCAGCCGTGACCTAATCGATGGCCGCCCACGCGGTGTGCTCTCCAAGTTCGGCATCAGCCGTGTTCGCTTCCGTGACATGGCTCACGCAGGTGAGCTTCCAGGTGTGACCAAGTCCAGCTGGTAATCAGTTCTAAATCTGATCCCGCCTAGAGAGACCAATTGCCTCTCGATGGCGGGATTAGTTTTTCTGCACCAACAAACTTCTTGGCTAGCTCAAACTCAGCCTGCAAATGCGGAGCCATCTCTTTCTCTAGTGATTTACCTACCCAAAGCTCTTTCCAAAGCGACAAAACTCTGAGCTCCCCGGACTTTCGATCGTGCTTTAGGTCTGCCCGCCCAACCAGTCGATCCTTGTAGAGGATCGGAAGCGTGTAATACCCATACTTGCGTTTGGGTTCCGGTGTGTAGATCTCGATCAGGTAGTCAAAATCAAAAAGCCTTCTGGTTCGATCACGGTGCCAAGTGAGTGGATCGAACGGGTTGAAAAGCCTCAGTGGGCGCGAGTAATCAAGGCTGACTTTGGTTTCTAGGGTTTTTGCCAGAGCGTAGTTCGGCTCCTGCCACCCCTCGACCCGGACTTCAACTAGTTCCCCCGATTGCAACAGAGACTTGAAAGAAGCCTTGGCCTCAGTTTTGGTGAAGCGGAAGTAATCGGCGAGCTCTCCTTCGGTCGCGATGCCCAGGGCCTGTGCCGAACGGCGCAGCAGCTCAAGCTTCTGGTCCGCCTCACCAAGACCTAAATGCGGCATATCGACCTGCTCGGGAAGGGCATAGAGGCGGGAAAAGTTCTTGCGGCCGGCACTCACCATTTCACCTGCGAAGAAGAGCCGCTCCAGGATCAACTTCACCTCTGACCAACCCCACCAGTTGCCGGTGCGCTTGTTTGAATCATGCTCAAACTGAGCGATGGTCATTGGGCCGTTTTGTTTGAGTTCGCCCCTAATCCAGTTTGTGAGCTGGTGTTTTGGCGAGAGCAGAGCCTTTACCTTTTCCCGCTGGCGATACTCGTTTCGTCGGAACTCGAATAAACCCCAGTCCTCAGGGGCAATCAATGCTGCGCAGTGAGCCCAGTACTCGCGAAACTCTGGAATGGATCCGGCCCCGAACGCCAGCCGCTCAAACTCGTCCAATGAGTAGGCACCAACGCGAGAGAATGCCGGCATTAGGTGGGCTCGGGTAAAGACATTGACCGAATCAATCTGAAATAGGTGCAGGGTTTTCAGGGCATCCTGAATCGAATCCACGGGCCTGTGGATCCCAAGAGATTGGAGGGCTAGAGCCCTGGCCCGCTCCTGTGAGAGTACGTTTGCGATTTCAAATCTCGGTTCTTTTGGGTCTCACTAACTCTATTCCGCGTGGTTATTGGGCAAGCGGGGATGTCGAGGGATTTGCCATTTTTGGTTCGGTTACCCCAAGAAAGTCCAAAAATCCGCGTGAATTCAAGGAAAACTCGCCCGCAACACGCCGAGGTATGAGCGTTGACTTGCTATCTAGGGCTATAGGTTGATTGAGACATTCCTGTCCCTAGACGTCCAGGAGGACCAAAATGAACAAGAGCGAGCTCGTAGCAGCAGTCGCAAAGCACACCGGCGAGTCACAGGCCGCTGTTGGCCGTGTTATCGACGCAATGTTTGAGACCATCGGCGCATCAATCAAGAAGGGTGACAAGGTCACCATTCCTGGTTACCTAACCGTTGACAAGGGCCGTCGTGCAGCACGCACCGGACGCAACCCACAGACCGGCGCAACCATCCAGATTGCAGCTGCAAACACCGTAAAGGTATCTGCAGGTAGCAAGCTAAAGGCTGCTGTTAAGTAAATAAGCCAAACGATAGAGGCGGTGGTCTTCGGACCACCGCCTTTGTCTTATCCAAAAGGTAGGGTTGAGGGGTGAATAATCGCGCTCGTGGGTACATCTATGTGGCCGGTCAGCTACTCCTGCTAGGCCTTCTATTCACGGCGCCACGCATGGATTCTCCCTATGGAGCGATCAGCGATCTAATCAGTTATCTCGGGCTAGCGATTATGGCCGTCGGTATTGCAATTTTGATTGCTAGCTTTCTAAAACTTGGTAAGTCACTTACCGCAAACCCGGTGCCAAAAGAGGATGGCGAACTGGTGGTCACCGGACTCTATGCCTTTGTTCGGCACCCGATTTACCTCGGGCTGCTGTTGCTTGGTTTTGGTGTGGTTTTGGATGCCGGTTACTGGCCGCAGATTTTGATTTTCCTGATGCTCTACATCCAATTGCATATCAAGGCCAACTTCGAGGAATACCTGCTGAAGCAGAAATACCCCGGTTATGCGGCCTATGCAGCCAAAACTCCAAGGTTTTTCCCGAGGTTTAGGTAATTGACAAAGAACCTCGCTAGACGGTCACTCCTTGGTATAGCCCTTATCGCCCTTGGCGCGGTTATCAGCGTCTACATCGGACTGATCTTTGGTGGCGCAACCCTGCCACTACCCTTCTCTGACCCCGGACCGGTCGTTCGCTGGGGTTCACCCATTGCCAAACTAGTCATGAACCTATCCATGGCGGTCACCGTTGGAACCCTGGTTTTCTCGGCCTATGCGGCCAACAAAGCAGAACGAGATGAGCTGCGCCCGGTCGCGGCTTGGGGCTCCGCACTTTGGTTGATTTCAGGCAGTGCCTACTTTGTCCTCACCTACCTCTCCGCCTCAGGAACCCAGATTTCTTTCGGGCAAGAGTTTTCCGAAGGCCTATGGCTTTTTGCCACTCAAATCGAGTTAGGGACCTTGTTGGCATGGAACCTGGTGTTTGCAATGGTGTTGAGTCTCACGACCATCGCGCTGGGATCACAGCTCTGGGTGGCAATCAACGCCGCACTTGCTATTGCTGCGCTCTATCCGTTGGCTGAGTCTGGTCACGCCTCAAGTGATGTCGGTCACGCGGTTGCGGTGAACTCGATGCTCATGCACCTGGTGGGAGTGTCGGTTTGGTTGGGAGGGCTCTTCGCGCTCTACGCGGTGTTCTTCTCAAACTCCGAACGCTCAGGGGAGCTAACTAGAAGGTATTCGACCCTCGCACTGATCAGTTTCATCATCGTCTCTATATCGGGTCTGACCGCAGGGTATGTGCGGCTCTACGAGCCGAGTGACCTACTTAGCCAGTACGGCTTGATGTTGGTTGGCAAGGCGGTTCTGCTGGTATCCCTTGGGCTCTTCGGCGCTCGCCATCGAGTGATACTGGCAGGTAAGTTCGCCGAGCGCTCGAAGGGTTTTTGGAGGTTGGTTGCCTTTGAGCTTGTTGTCATGGGCCTTGCCTTTGGCCTTGGCACCGCACTGGCTAGAACTGCAACTCCAATCTCTGATGCCGAGTTCGTGCCACCAACTCCGGCGCAGCTGCTGACCGGTGATCCACTGCCACCGGAGCTCACGGCAAGCTCCTGGTTCACGGTCTGGGATGTCGACCCACTTTGGGCAACGGTCGTTCTTTTTGGTATTTCGCTCTATTTGATCGGTGTGTTCAAGCTCAGGGCACGCGGAGATAAGTGGTCGTTCGGTCGAACCGCCTCCTGGCTGGGCGGCATGACCCTGTTGTTCTACGTGACCTGTGGTGCTCCAAACGCCTATGGCGAGTACCTGTTTTCGGTTCACATGGTCGGCCACATGATGCTCTCGATGTTTGTGCCGGTGCTATTGGTACCTGGCGCCCCCGTTACCCTGCTATCCAGGGTTGCTGCGGCAAGAAAAGATGGCTCTAGAGGCTTACGTGAGTGGGTGCTGTGGGCGGTTCACACCCCGTATGCCTGGCTGATCTCTCATCCATTGTTTGCCGGCTTTAACTTCGCGATTTCGCTGGTGCTGTTCTACTACACCCCAGCGTTTAGATGGGCGACCGAGCAGCATCTTGGCCACCAGTGGATGATTGTGCACTTTTTGATCACCGGCTACCTGTTTGTGCAGTCGCTAATCGGTGTTGATCCCCAACCACACAAGCCGGGTTACCCACTCAAGCTCATGCTGCTGATTGGCACCATGGCCTTCCACGCCTTCTTCGGACTGGGTCTGATGAATGAGAAGAGCCTGCTGCTAGCCGATTGGTTTGGATCCATGGGTCGAACCTGGGGAGACGACCCACTATCTGATCAAGCTATCGGTGGTGCCTTTGCGTGGGGTGTGGGAGAGATCCCAACCATCTTGATCACCCTCTACGTGGTTTTCCAGTGGTCGCGCTCGGATGACCGCGAGCGTAAGCGCCTCGATCGTGCCTCGGATCGCTCAGGTAACCAAGATCTCAATGATTACAACGAGATGCTGCGCAAGCTAAGCGAGCGCTCATGATCATTGAGCTCAGTGAAGAACAGCGCAATCTTTTTGACTACATCGAACAGACCGACGCCCATGTGTTTGTGACCGGCCGAGCGGGCACTGGCAAATCGACCCTGCTCTCCCATCTGGTTGCCAACACCGAGAAGTCTTTCGCGGTGTGTGCACCAACAGGAGTCGCGGCATTGAATGTGGGTGGGGTGACAATCCACTCGCTCTTCACATTCCCGCTTGGTCTCCTCGGCGAAGTAGATATCGGTAAGCACCTCTCGCGCAGAACCAGGGATGTTCTCAAGGCTTTGGACATGCTGGTAATCGATGAGGTATCCATGGTCTCGGCCGATCTGATGGATGCCATCGACCGTGCGCTGCGCATTGCCCGGGGCAGAAGAAACCTGCCGTTTGGTGGAGCGCAGGTTGTGATGTTTGGTGACCCCTATCAGTTGGCACCGGTTCCTCCGCGCGACCCCCAGGAGCGCGCCTACATGGCAGAGAACTACCAATCCATTTGGTTCTTCGATGCCCATGTCTTCAGAGATGCAGGGCTGGAACGCTTTGAACTCAGCGAGATTTTCAGGCAGTCAGACATTCAGTTCAAAGAGATTTTGAATGCAATCCGCGATGGCTCGGTCACCCAGGAGATGCTTGACCACATCAACCGAGCCGGGAATCGTTTCCCACCGCATCCGGATGTAATCAAGCTGGCAACCATCAACGAGACCGTGAATTCGGTGAATGCCCAGCGCATGAGCTTGATTCCAGGGGAGCCAAAGCTCTTCCGAGCCACCTACTCCGAAGGCGCAGCCAACGCTTTTGGCCGTGTGCTGCCTGCCGAGACCGAGCTCTACCTCAAAGTTGGCGCGCAGGTGATGTTTATCAAAAACGACGATGGCACCGGCGGAAAGCGCTGGGTAAATGGCACCATCGGCCATGTCGTAGACCTCAAGAAATCAGGCATCGTGGTGGTTGAGGTTGATGGCGAGGAGTTTGAGGTTGGTCCCGCAACCTGGGAGAAGGTGCGCTACGAGGTTGAAGAGGACTTCGATGAGGCATCCGGCAAGGTGAAGGAGGTGTTGGTTCCAATCACCCTGGCTGAGTTCAAGCAGATTCCGTTGCGACTCGCCTGGGCGGTAACGGTTCACAAGTCCCAGGGCCAAACCTACGACGAGGTGCAAATCGACATGGGGCGCGGGGCCTTTTCGCCAGGGCAAACCTATGTTGCTCTCTCCAGAGTCAGGTCTCTGGATGGGCTGTATCTCACTCGGGCCATCACCATGCGAGATGTGATGGTTGATCGGGATGTGGTTCGGTTTATGTCAGGGGCTCGTATAGACCCGGAGCTCGAAGCCACCAGTTCAGAGCATCTGCCACCCTTCTAGACCAGTAGCTCTCGTGGTGACCGGTGTATGGGTAGTGGTTTGCCACCAACTCATCGGCTGACTGGTAACCCTTTTGGTGCAAAAGTTCCTTTGCCCTGGCGTGAAATGGGGCGTAGTAGGCATCTAGTTCTAGATCACCGTGGTCGGTCCAGATTCTGTGAGTGCCAGCGGGCGGCAGCATCGCAGTTAGCTCATCAACCATCACCTCCCGGCCAAATGGCCAGTGAGTGGAGAAGCCGATTGCAGTTCCGAAGTGGCCGGGCCGCTTGGCCAGTGCATATAGCGAGATCAAACCACCCATCGACGCTCCCATCACGGCTGTGCGGTTGGGGTCATGTTCGATTCCGTAGCGCTCCAGCGCAAAAGGCAGAATCGCATCCGCCAACAGCGAGACATATGAGTCTCCGAATCCTGGCCCGCGCAGTTTTTGAAAGTCTTGTGGCAGCGAATCCCAGAACTCGGGGTGGGCATCAAGGATTTCTTGGGGGGCGAGTTCACGGAGCCTGGTTTCATCAGACTGACCCCACACTGCGATAACCAGGGGCTGTTCTCCCCTTACCTCGTCGCGAATCGCGGTCAAAACTTCCCAGGTCTTGCCGGTGAAGGAGTCTTTTTCGTCGAAGATGTTGCGACCGTCGTGCATCACCAAAACCGGTGTTTTGGCATGAACTCCTTTCGGAACCCAGATATCGACGATGTGGGCATCAAACTCGAAGCGCTCCAACTTTCCGCCGGCCAGACGATGTTCTCTGAGTTTGCGCTCTCGGAATGCCATAAACAGCGGCAGGGTGAAGGCAAGCGCGGTTATTCCGGAGACCAGGAAGTAAAGCCAAACCCGCTTCATCTTCAGGCGCCTAGCCTCATAAATCATGAAACCCGCTGCGGTGATGGCAACAATGCTCAAATCCACCGAGAGCACTAAATCAACGCTCGACCCGAACCAAGCCTTGAGGTAGTCGGCCTGCTCAAATACCGCCAGTGCGTTCAGCCACCAGGCCGTAATCAGCCCAAGCGCTGCAAGCACAAAATAGAACCG
>CAZQZY010000032.1:0-7017 GCA_964597935.1 uncultured Aquiluna sp.
TCTTTATATATGTTCATGTTTCTCCTTTTGATAGTGCCCCAAGCAAAACTGGTGCAACGGTGAGCAGCAAAAACGCGGGAAGGGTCGTGAGTCCGAGCGGAACCATCAACTTCACGGAGAGGATCTTTGCGGCACTGAGGCAATTAGTGCGCCAGTTCAGGAGGTCCGTCCTTAGCTGAACTCGAATCAACTCTCTGAGGCTGACCCCGGTCGCTTTGGCAAAGCCAATAACCTTCTCATCGTTTGTGAGACCGGCAAGTGAGAGTGCATCGCTTAGCGCTACCCCAGCCTCAATTGCCACTGCTAGTCGCAGCAAAGGTTGCTTAGGTCTGGCCATAGCACTCAGAGCGCTCGCGGTCATCCGCTTTGTGAGCCAAGAGCCCAGATAACTGAGAGCAGCAGCGCCGAGCAGGAACAGAAGTCCCATCGGAGAAAGAACCGCTTTCAGAGCACCAAGCCCCGCTATTTCGGCTAGGCCGAGTCCAAGCCAAGGCAGCCACAGCATCAATTGCCTGGTGGACTGCGGAATCTGTTGCGCTTGGGTCACCTCGGCTTTTGTCTGCTCATCGATCTGTTCAAGGTCAGCCAGAATCTGTGCTGTCTCGACCAGGCCAGCCCCGCAGGAGATTGCAAACTCGATCAGCTCGTACTGCTCCTCGGATTCAAGATCCAGCAGAGCTATGGCTGTTTTGGTATCCACACCGGCCTTGAGCAAACTCTCGAACTGGTCAAACTTCAATTTCAACCACCCCAAAGTCGGGCTCTGATATGAACTTGCCGATCTTCGACAACTTGCGATGACCGGCCAGGTTCTCTACCTGAATCACAAAGTCAATGGCTTGGCAAAGTGTTGCCACCAATTCAGCGGAAACGGAAGCCAATTGACCAAGCAGGATGAGTCTGGAGGCTAAGTCTTCGATGCTCCTCGAGTGAATGGTGGCAAGCGCCGGATGGCCATTGTTTACAGCTTGCAGCAGAGCTACAAACTCTGCCCCTCTCACCTCTCCGATAGCCAGACGGTCAGGTCGCATTCTCAAGGCGGCGGTGAGCAGTTCAGATTGCGAAATCAGCCCAACGCCCTGCTGGTTGTTGGGCCGCTCTGTTAGTCGAATCGAAGGTGGGTCAAGCACGAGCTCGGGAGTTTGCTCAACAAGCACAACACGCTGTTCACTCGCACGAATCAGCGCCCCAAGTAACGTAGTTTTCCCAGCCGAGGTTGGACCGGAGATCAATAGCGTTTTACCTTGTCGCAAAACCTCAACCAAAAAATCAGCTTGCTCTCGAGTGAGAAAACCTGCAGCCATGAGATGGTCCAGGGTGATTGCTGTCTTTGGATGTTTGCGAATTGTCAGGCATGGCCGATCGGCCACGGCGCTTTTTAGCTGAGCGCTCAGCCGGTAATTCGCGACCCTGAAATCGGCAAGGGGCTTGGCGATATCGAGTCGCGCGCCTGCCTCAAGCGCCAGCTCAATCAGCAATTCGCCGAACTCCGAGTCATCTGAAAGCGGGGACTGAACCGCACTAAGGACGCCACTTTTATCCAAGTAGCAGTTGCGAGCGCCGACAAACATTACCTCGGTCACCCCTTGGGTGAAGAGGGATTCAAGTTCTGCTGGCAGCTGCATGCATCCAATGGTGTTTGCGAAACAGCAACGAATTAGAACCAGAGAGAAAACTGTGGAAAAGAAAAGGGGCGGCAGGTTTGGGGGAAACCTGCCGCCGGGCGGTGCAAACATGGGGGGACGTTGCACCGCGAGCTGAACTAGCCAGCCCCCCGATTCTATGCGGAAAAACGTAGGTTTTGTCCCCCTTTTGGGGAATTCGATAAATCTTGCTGATTTGAGACTCGGGTTCTTTATTGGGTCCAGATTCGAATTTCTGGCATTATGAACGAGTCAACACCTGGAGGACAATGATGTCTGTTGCACCTGAAATAGAGAATTTGCTGCACGAAACAAGGCGTTTCGCACCAAGTTCAGAGTTCGTGGCGAATGCGATTGCAAAGCCAGAGCTTTACGAGAAAGCCAAAACTGATCGGCTCCAGTTTTGGGCAGACCAAGCCAATGAACTTCACTGGCACAAACCATTCACCCAAGTATTGGACTGGTCCAATGCACCATTTGCAAAGTGGTTTCATGACGGTGAACTAAACGTCAGCTACAACTGTCTCGATCGGCATGTTGAGGCTGGCTGGGGAAAGCGCGTAGCGCTGTTTTTTGAAGGCGAACCCGGCGATCAAAAGGTTTACACCTACCTAGACCTGCTAATCGAGGTAAAGAAGGCAGCCAATGTTCTGACCAAGCTTGGGATTCAGGCTGGAGATCGGGTCGCGATCTACATGCCGATGATTCCAGAGGCAATCATCGCGATGCAGGCTGTGGCTCGCATCGGTGCCGTCCACTCGGTGGTATTCGGTGGCTTCTCAGCCGACTCACTCGCGGCTCGAATTGAGGATGCGGAAGCAAAGCTGGTTATCACTGCCGACGGTGGTTTCCGAAAGGGTAAGGCCTCTCCGCTCAAGCCAGCCGTTGACGAAGCGCTCTCAGGTGGCAAGTGCCAGAGCGTTGAGCACGTGCTCGTGGTAAAGCGCACCGGCAACGATGTCGACTGGACTCAGGGTCGCGACCTTTGGTGGGAAGAAGAGCTCAATGTGGTTGACACCGAGCACGTCGCTCAGGGTTTCAACGCTGAGCACCCACTTTTCATCCTCTACACCTCTGGAACTACTGGAAAGCCAAAGGGCATCCTGCACACCTCGGGTGGTTACCTAACTCAGGCAAGCTATACCCACAGGAACGTTTTTGATCTGCACCCAGGTCAAGACATCTACTGGTGCACCGCTGACGTCGGTTGGATTACTGGTCACTCGTATGTTGCCTATGGACCACTGGCGAACGGTGCCACCCAGGTGATTTACGAGGGCACCCCGGACTCACCAGACTGGGGCAGATGGTGGGACATTGTTCAGAAGTACCACGTCTCAATTCTCTACACCGCTCCAACTGCAATCCGAAGTTTTATGAAGATCGGCCGCTCGGTAACCACCCACTACGACCTGAGCTCAATTCGAGTCTTGGGTAGCGTTGGTGAACCAATCAACCCTGAGGCCTGGATGTGGTATCGCGAGGTAATCGGCTCGAACAAGGCTCCGATTGTTGACACCTGGTGGCAGACCGAGACCGGCGCCATCATGATTTCACCGCTCCCCGGTGTGACCGCAACCAAACCAGGTAGTGCTCAGGTTCCGCTACCCGGTATCGAGATGGCAGTGATCGACGACGATGGCAAGAAGGTAGGGGCTGGCCACGGTGGCTACCTCACCATCACCGAGCCATGGCCTTCGATGCTGCGCGGCATCTGGGGTGACCCAGAGCGCTACCAAGAGACCTATTGGTCACGTTTTGAGGGTAAGTACTTCGCGGGCGATGGCGCCAAACTCGACGAGGATGGCGACCTGTGGCTACTTGGTCGAGTTGACGATGTGATGAACGTCTCCGGTCACCGACTCTCAACCGCTGAGATCGAATCAGCTTTGGTTTCGCACCCGTATGTTGCCGAAGCAGCTGTGGTTGGGGCGAAGGATGAGACCACCGGACAAGCGGTGGTTGCCTTCGTGATTCTGAGACGAAGCAGTGCCGATGAAGTTGGTAGCGATGCCGACACCTCCAAGATTCTGCGCGACCACGTTGCCAAAGAAATTGGACCGATCGCTAAGCCCAGAACGATCTTTGTGGTGAGTGAGCTACCGAAGACCCGCTCCGGCAAGATCATGCGTCGCCTGCTAAGAGACGTGGCCGAGGATCGCCCAATCGGTGATGTCACAACCTTGGCAGACACCTCCGTGATGGACACCATCACCGGTCGCATAAATGCAGGTGCTAACGACTAAGTAGTGAAAAGCAAAACCGCCGACCAACTGGTCGGCGGTTTTGTCATTTAGACCTACTTGAACTCCACTACCAGCTCAACCTCGACCGGTGCATCAAGTGGCAGGGATGCAACACCAACCGCAGATCTGGCGTGCTTTCCGGCATCGCCAAAAACCTGACCCAAAAGCTCTGATGCCCCATTCAATACGCCTGGCTGTCCAGTGAAGTCAGGAGTTGATGCCACAAATCCAACCACCTTCACCACCCGGGTTACTCGGTTAAGATCGCCGATAACGCTCTTGACCGCTGCTAGTGCATTGAGTGCGCAGCGGGCAGCAATCTCCTTGGCGTAGTCAGGTGAAATTTCTGCTCCAACCTTGCCGGTTGCCATCAACTGACCATCAACCAGCGGAATCTGACCTGCGGTGAAGACCAGGTTGCCTGAGACAACGGCTGGCACATACGCACCGGCCGGGGTTGCCACCGGAGGTAGTGAGAGTCCGAGATCCGAAATTCTCTGCTCGATTGACATTTAGGCAACCTCTCGCTTGAAGAATGCTATGAGGCCACCCTGAGGACCGGTGGTTACCTGAACCAACTCCCAACCCTGCGCTCCCCAGGTGTTGAGAATCTGGGTCTCTTTGTGCAGTAGCAGCGGTGTGGTTATGTATTCCCACTTGGTCATTTTCAGCTCCATTTCAGACAGCAAAAGGTAACCTAGAGTCTATGTCCGCCAAGCGCCCCTCTTCTGCAGCTAACTTTTTTAAGTTTGGCCTACTGAGCGCAATTGCGGGCGTGCTTTCAGTTGCAATTCTGGCCCCGGCGATTGCAGTTGCTGGAGCGGTCGGCACGGCCGGAGTAAGTGCGTTTGAATCGCTTCCCGCATACATCAAACCGGTAAATGCATCCCAAGCCTCGAACATCTATGCCCTGCGCGATGGCAAGCCGGAGAAGATTGCCACCTTCTTCCACGAGAACCGTGTTGAGGTGCCATTCGAGGAGATTTCACCAAACCTAATCAACGCCGTAATTGCTGTTGAAGACCCAAGGTTTTATCAGCACGGCGGCGTTGACATCATCTCGCTTTTCAGAGCTACTTTGACCAACCTCGCCACCTTTGGTGAGGGTCCTGGTGCATCAACGATCACCATGCAGTACGTGCGACAGTCACAGGTTGAAGCAGCAAATCTCTCCGGCGATGCCGAGGCAATCGCAGCAGCCACCGAGGTGACGGTAGAGCGCAAGCTGAAGGAGATTCGACTAGCGATTGCTCTTGAAAACCAGGTTTCGAAGAAGGACATTCTTGCTGGATACCTGAACTTGGTCTTCTTGGGTAACCAAATCAACGGAGTTGAGACCGCTTCTCAGTATTACTTCGGCACCAGTGCCAAAAACCTTACTGTCCCCCAGGCCGCGTACCTAGCAGCGATGCTGAAGTCACCAAACGATTACAAGCCTGACGAGGCTGACAACATCGAGCGTGGAATCGGCAGAAGAAACTATGTGATTCAGGCTATGGCCGATGAGGGTTACATCTCGCAGGAGCAGGCCGATTCCTACAAGAACGCCCCAGTCCAAACCAAGATCACTAAGTCAAAGCAGGGCTGCGAAGCGAACCAGACCACTGCGTTCTTCTGTGACTTCACGGTTTGGACTATTAGAAACTCAAGTGAGTTCGGCGTTACCTCTGAGGATCGTGAACTACTACTCCGCCGCGGTGGTCTGGAGATTTACACCACCTTGGATCTCGACTTGCAACAGGCTGCCTTTGACGCAACCATGGAGCTACTGCCGCCGGAGAACGAGTGGGCGTTTGGAACCGCGTCGGTCTCTGTTGAAACCGGAACCGGTCGAATCATCGCAATGGCGCAGAACAGATACTTTGACCAAAGTGATGCCCCGGCACCTGGTCGCACCAGCGTGAACTTCAACACCGACAAACCATTCGGTGGTTCATCTGGTTTCCAGCCGGGATCCACCTACAAGATCTTCACAATTGCCGAGTGGCTCAAGAACGGCAACTCACTTGGCGACCGAGTCGACGGTCGAATCTTCAATGGTGAAGACGTTGATCAAAATGGTGAGGTCGACAAGGTCAAGATCTGGGATGTAGCCAACGAATTCCGAGCGAGCTGCGGAAGCGTGGGCGGCTTCTGGGAGGTAAACAACTCGGGCGACAAGACCGTAAATGAAATTACGGTGGCCCGAGCCATCGTCACCTCACAGAACACAGCCTTTGCCGCCATGGCATCCAAGGTTGACCTCTGTGCTATCCGCGACACCGCGATGGCCTTTGGCGTTCACCGCGCAGATGGAACCGAGCTTTTGTACTACCCATCCACAATTCTTGGCACCAACGAAATTGCACCACTCACCATGGCGGCCGCCTACGCAGCACTGGGTAACAACGGTATCTACTGCTCCCCGGTCGGCATCGATAAGGTGGTGCTGCGCAAAACGGGTGAATCAATTCCAATTCCGCAAACTGCTTGCTCGCAAGCTGTGACGCCAGATATCGCTGCGGCTATGACCCATGGTCTGCGAGCTGTAATGACTGGCGGTACCGGTACTGCAGCCAACCCAAATGATGGCACTCCACTTGCTGGCAAGACTGGAACCACAGACAACCGCATTCACACCTGGATGGCGGGCTACTCTTCCAAGGTTGCAACCGCAACCTGGGTTGGAAACGTTTCTGGGCTAACCACTCAAACTGGAAAGAGCGTTGACGGTCTAGCGGTCTCCAGCGTTCGCCACGCGGTCTGGAAGCGAATCATGGCAAAGGTCAACGCCAAGTATGGCGGAGATCCATTCCCGGCCGCCGACCCCAAGTACGTCAACCCGACCGAACTCGTGGTGTCAAACATCGCAACCTTCACACCCGAGAGTGCTAAGGCTCAGCTGATCGCGGATGGGTTTAACGTTCAACTAATGGCCAACGAAGTTCCCTCCTCTGCCCCACCAGGGACCATTGCATACACCAAGCCAGCCATCGGCTCGACCGCCATCAAGGGTTCGATCATCAAGCTGTATGTCTCATCCGGTGGTCGAGTGAGTGTGCCAAATGTGAAGGGACTATCACTTGAAGATGCCGCGGCCTCACTTCAGGCCCTTGGCCTAACGGTGACCCTGCCGCAGCCATCTCAGA
>CAZQZY010000033.1:0-6919 GCA_964597935.1 uncultured Aquiluna sp.
CTAGGCTGTAATAGGTTTATTCAATGTCGCAAGAGCACTATTTCAGTCAGCAGCCAGACTCAGCGGCAAAGGCACACGATCTTTCTTTCGAGGTCGGTGGCATCAACTTCCAAGCTAAATCGGAGTCCGGCACCTTCAGCGTGCAGAAGTTAGACCGTGGAACAGAGATTCTCCTGCGCTCCTACGAAGAGTTTCCAGTCAAGGGCAATGTCCTAGATATTGGCTGCGGCTGGGGACCGATTTCGCTAGCAATTGCGAAACATAAGCCCCTCACAACTGTCTGGGCGCTCGATGTGAACCAGAGAAGTCTTCGGCTTACTGCAGAGAATGCAAAGACCAACAACTTAGACAACATTCGCGCTGTCGAAGCAGAGCTGATTCCCAGCGACTTGAGGTTTAGTGGAATCTGGTCAAACCCGCCAATTCGGGTCGGCAAATCGGTGCTTCACGGCCTAATGAAGTCCTGGTTACCTCGCCTCGAACCCGGAGCCAGCGCATATCTGGTAGTGCAGAAGCAGCTCGGTGCGGAGTCGTTTGAAAAATGGTTAGCCCAAGAGTTTCCAGAGATGCAAGTCAGCCGACCAGATCAAGACAAGGGCTATCGCGTTATCAGAGTTACTAACGAGGCCAAGAGCCGCTAAAGCTCAACTCGGCTGGACCGCTGATCCCGGCATGTTCGCCATCTTCGGTTAGAAAGATTCGAACCGCGACCTGCCCTCCTGGAACCCTAACCTTCCAGTAGTTCTGGGTGTTGCCCGCGTACTCACGAATTGCTATGGCAGCAGCGGCAATGCCGGTACCGCAACTCTGCGTCTCCCCCACGCCACGCTCATGAACGCGCATGGTTAGGCCGGCGACCCCTTCTGTAATCAGCGGGTCATCGAGAACCACAAACTCCACATTCGCACCACTGGGCAATGGTGGCTCCAACACCGGAGGCATGCTTAGATCAAGCTCTTGGAGCTCCTCCAGAGTTGCTAGGGCAACTACAACATGAGGGTTTCCGATTGTGAGGTGTAGCCCAGGTCTTGGCACCCTTAGGCCGGCAGCATGCACGAGGACTTCGTCGCTTTTGACTTTCCAGCGGCCAAGATCAACGGCAAAACCATTGACCGTAGCAGTGATGTCCTTGATTCCGGCGCGAGTGGCGATGGGAAGTGTGCTGCCATCAGTCAGCGAAGCATGTCCACCAGTGAGCAGGTAGCGGGCAAAAACACGAGCACCATTGCCACACATCTCACCCTTAGAACCATCAGCATTGCGGTAGTCCATAAACCAAAGTGCCCCCGGCTCCTCATCAAGCAAATGCCTGACCTCATCGGATGCTGAGGTGTGAGTGGCGATTATGACCCCGTCTGCCCCGATACCGAAGTGGCGATTACACATGGCCCGAATTTCATCATCAGAGAGCTGCAGAGCCCCCTCAGGGTCATGCAGTAGCACGAAGTCGTTGCCAGTGCCTTGTCCCTTGATGAATGAAACGTTCATCGCTCAAGCCTAATTCGCTGCAGCGCTTCGTCTAAGCGATTTGGGGAATCAGCCAACCAATGGATTCTGGCGTCACGGTTGAACCAAGACAACTGTCTCCGCGCATAACGATTGGTGAGAATTTTGGTTTGCTCCTTGGCCTCCTCCTCCGCCAGTGCGCCGTCAAGCTGGTCAAAGGCCTGTTGATACCCAATGGCCACTCGGGCGGTTCTTGAGAGTCTGAAGTTTTCTCGCAACCACATTGCCTCCTCAATCAGCCCCATTGTCCACATTTGCTCCACACGTTTGGAGAATCGCTCGCGCAAAATCTCGCGATCCGAGGTGATGCCAAACTGCAGCGTTGGACGATAGCTCTTGGGTTCAGGTAATGCGGATTGATAGGGATTCCCAGTTATCTCGATGACTTCAAGGGCGCGAATCACGCGCCTGAGGTTCTGAGGTGGGATTCTCTCTGCCGTGATCGGATCTAAGGTGGCTAAACGATCGTGGAGAGCAGTTGATCCAAGTTCTTCAGCCTCCGCCTCCAAGCGCGAGCGAACAGCTAAGTCGGTCGGAGCAAAATCCAGTTCGTCAAGAGCGGCAGCTATGTAGAACATGCTGCCCCCGACGACTAAAGGTACCGCCCCTCTCGAGATGATCTCCTCGATTGTGCTCCGAGCCAGCTGTTTGTACTCAACGGCCGTCATCTCCTGTTCCGGAGTTATCACGTCGAACAGATGATGAGGTATCTCGGCACGCTGGTCGGCACTTAGTTTTGCGGTGCCGATGTCCATGTGAGAGTAGAGCTGCATAGCGTCCGAATTGACAATCTCAACCTTGAGTCCTTCGCCCTGCATAGCTCTCGCTATGCCCATAGCTAAGTCTGTCTTTCCAGACGCTGTTGGTCCGACTAGTGAGATTAGATCAAAGGACACGGGAGTTTCTAACCGGAATTCCCAGCGATACCTTGCCAGATCCAGGCGTCGGGGCTCCGCAGCTTTCTAGCTGGCGCCGATCATGTGCGTCGCCTCCCCTGGTGCGGCGGACCCGGTAGGCGTTACCCGGTGCGGCATCAGCAACCAGGTGGTACGGCGCTGCCTGCGTCACAGTCACAGTCACCAGATCGCCAGGTCTCGGAACTTCAGCCCCCGCTGGAACCTCAAAATGCACAAGGCGATTATCCCGTCCTCGGCCCGAGAGGCGATTGGTGTGGGCATCCTTTCGACCCTCACCAGTGGCCACCAACACCTCAACTTGCTGCCCGATAAGGTTTTGATTCTCTTCCCAAGCAATCTGATTGACCAAGGCGAGCAATCGTTCGTAACGGTCCTGAACAATTTCTTTTGGTAACTGACCATCCATCTCAGCGGCCGGCGTGCCAGGGCGCTTCGAGTACTGGAAGGTGAATGCGGCGCTAAAGCGCGACTTACGCACTACTTCCATGGTCTGCTCGAAATCCTCTTCAGTCTCTCCTGGGAAACCAACAATGATGTCGGTGGTAATTGCAGCTCCAGGAATAGCTTCGCGAACTCGCTCAAGGATGCCTAAGTACTTTTCCGATCGATAACTACGTCGCATCTCCTTGAGAATGCGATCGGATCCAGACTGCAGTGGCATGTGTAGCTGCGGCATGACATTAGGCGTTTCAGCCATAGCCATGATCACATCATCCGTAAAGGCTGCCGGGTGAGGTGAGGTAAAACGGACGCGCTCCAAACCCTCGATCTGACCGCAAGCTCTGAGTAGCTTGGCGAAGGCTCCCTTGTCTCCAAACTCAACGCCATAAGTGTTGACGTTTTGTCCCAGAAGGGTCACTTCAACGGCACCATCGTCAACAAGAGCTTGAACTTCAGCCAGAATCTCCCCTGGGCGTCGGTCTTTCTCTTTACCTCGAAGCGAAGGCACGATGCAAAAGGTGCAGGTGTTATTGCAACCAACAGAAATGGAGACCCATCCGGCATAAGCAGAGTCACGTTTGGTGGGCAAGGTCGACGGAAAAACCTCGAGTGACTCGAGAATCTCTACTTGAGCTTCACGGTTGTGGCGCGACCGCTCTAGCAGGGTCGGGAGAGACCCCATGTTGTGGGTGCCGAAAACGACATCCACCCAAGGTGCGCGCTTAATGATCGTGTCTTGATCCTTTTGGGCGAGACAGCCTCCCACTG
Organism: uncultured Aquiluna sp.; assembly: GCA_964597935.1. Lineage (GTDB taxonomy): Bacteria > Actinomycetota > Actinomycetes > Actinomycetales > Microbacteriaceae > Aquiluna. Next base: position 3,633 of record CAZQZY010000033.1, read on the forward strand.
CGATCTGAAGATTGGGGTTTTCCTCTTTCTTTGGGAGCAAGAGGCCAAGATTTCCATAGAGTTTGTTGTCCGCATTCTCACGGACTGCGCAGGTATTGAAAACGACTAGATCAGGGTCTCCACCATCGGCCTTGAGATAACCGGCGTCCTCCAAAAGCCCCGAGATCCGCTCTGAATCGTGAACGTTCATCTGACACCCGTAGGTGCGGACTTCGTAGGTAAGTGTCATAGCTTGGAGATTTTACCCCGAAGGCATTACCTCTGACAGGGTCCTGCGAATGATCTCCGAGTCGAATCCTCGGCGGGCGAGAAAACCTTGCAACCGTCGATACCGAACTTCACGGTCGTAGCTAGCCAGTGCATTCATCCGCTTTTTCGCCAGATTTAGGGCAAGTTCAGCCTCTGCTTCTCGGTCCAGGCCCTCGAGAGCCTCGGCGGCCAAATCATCCGCCACTCCCCGCTGCTTTAGCTCTCGCCGAATTGTGGCTCTGGATTTCCCGCCGCAGGCAATCCGACTCGCTACGAACGCCCGGGCGAACGCCCCATCATCGATTAGCTGAGCCTCGGTGAAGCGAAGTATTACCGAATCCGCCACCTCCTGCGGTATCTCACGTTTAGCCAGAACTTGGCGGAGTTGGTGCTCGGTCTTCATAGAACGAGAAAGCTGATGCAGCAAAACATTCTTTGCTCGCTGCACCAGCTTTTCGTCGGACATGCTATTTATTCGTTTGCGGCCTTGGCGGCAGGCGCTTCGGCAGGTAAATCTGCGACTGCGCGTGGCACGCCAATGCCGAGCTTCACCTTGATCTTTTGTTCGATACTGTTTGCCACCTCAGGGTTTTCCTTTAGGTAGTTACGCGAATTCTCTTTACCCTGCCCGAGTTGATCACCATCGAAGGTGTACCACGCGCCAGATTTTTTGACGATATCGTGCTCCACACCAAAGTCGATCAGGCTACCCTCGCGAGAAATACCTTCGCCGAACATGATGTCAAACTCTGCCTGCTTAAACGGGGCAGCCAACTTGTTCTTCACGACCTTAACTCGGGCGCGGTTTCCCACCGCATCCTGACCGTCCTTCAGGGTCTCAATTCGACGAATGTCTAGACGAACCGATGCGTAGAACTTCAAGGCCTTACCACCAGAGGTGGTCTCTGGCGAGCCAAAGAAGACACCGACCTTCTCGCGAAGCTGGTTGATAAAGATTGCAGTGGTCTTGGTGTTGCTGAGCGCACCGGTGAGTTTGCGAAGCGCTTGGGACATCAGCCTCGCCTGCAAGCCAACGTGGGCATCTCCCATTTCGCCCTCGATCTCTGCCCTGGGGACCAGAGCTGCGACCGAGTCAATAACGATGATGTCGATGGATCCTGAACGAATAAGCATGTCGGTAATCTCAAGCGCCTGCTCACCGGTGTCCGGCTGAGAGACCAGCAGAGCATCGACATCGACGCCAAGCTTCTTGGCGTACTCGGGGTCAAGTGCGTGCTCGGCATCAATAAACGCCGCAATGCCACCGTTACGTTGGGCGTTGGCAATAGCGTGCAGAGCCACAGTGGTCTTTCCCGATGACTCTGGGCCATAAATTTCTACGATTCGGCCCTTCGGAAGGCCACCAATACCTAGGGCTACGTCGAGTGCGATAGAGCCGGTAGGAATAGATTCAATTGGTGCCCGCTCCTCGGTACCCAGCCTCATGACCGAGCCTTTGCCGAATTGGCGATCAATCTGCGCTAGAGCGGTCTCTAGTGCCTTTTCTCTGTCTGAAGCACTTGGCATTCTGTCCTCTTCTCGCTGGATGGAGCATTTGCAAAGAACCTAACCTTTGCCTCCGACATTTAGCTCTCGGGAACCCTTTACTGTGGAGAACCTTGAAACTTTTTGTCTTGTGGAAAGACTAATGCCATTCGAACAAAATTTCGAATGGCATTATTCGGCGTGTCTTTTTGGCTTGTTTTTACCAAGCCAACGTTCTTTGGGAACCCCTTGGTTTTTACAGATGGCAAGCCACACCAGGCGTGGTTCCTCACCTGCCTCGAGCAGTTGCAGCGGAGTTAGATCAGCAAACTCTGTGAGCCTAGTGTCTCGAAGCAGCACATTAGATAGTCCCTCACCGAACTCGTCCCGGAGAAGGTTGTGGAATTGACTTAGCTTCACTACCTAGAGATCAGTGATGCCTCAGCAACAAATGCGTCTGGCACTGTGTCAGGGATGTAGGTGTCATCGAGGTAAATGCCCTCAATTGCGGCAACTCGGTCAGAAACCTCGCGCATTACAACTGACAGCGGAACTTCCAACGCGTCGGCAACCGAGGCCAAGATTTCAGAGGAAACCTCTTTTTGACCGCGCTCCACCTCGGATAGGTACCCCAGGGCCACGGAAGCACGAGCCGCCACCTGACGGAGTGTCTGTCCACGACGAAGTCGGTGAGTTCTCAGAACGTCACCGATTTCTTGTCTTACTAGTACCAAGGTTCCTCCAAGCAAATAACCTATCGGTTTACAACAGAAAACCTAAATTGCGCTTCTGAATGTTTCCTGAAGCTAAACCTCAGATTTGCTCCAACTCTTCCCGCAACAGCCCAAGCGCGGCCTCTGTCGCCGCAGCTGTGATGTCATCTCTACTTCCGCTGAAGTGATATTCACGGCAAAGAGTGCCGCGGCGAGAAGTGATGGAAATCAAGACTAGGCCGACTGCCTTCGCCCCAACCGGTTCCGGCCCCGCAACACCGGTAGTCGCAACGGAAACTACGTCGGCTATCTCAATCTCGTTGGCCTCGGCAAACCGCGCTCTGGAGTTTTGACTCATGGCTTTAGCCACCGACTCGCTTACCGCGGTCTCCCGACCGATCATGGTTTTGGGGATGTCGAGCATTGCAGATTTGCTGGCATCTGAGTAGACCACAAATGAACCTAAAAACACCCTTGATGCTCCCGGCGTCTTGGCTATCTCAGTTGCGACCCGACCGGAGGTTAGCGACTCGGCTGAGCAGAGATAGAGACCCTTGATGTGGGCTAGCTCGATGAGGTTCATTTTCGTGGACGGAGGTAGCTGATTCCGGTGTACCAGGTGATAACCACAGTGAATACCAAGACAAGGTAGACAAAGGTTTGGTACCAGCTGCCTAAGAAGTCAAAGGGGGCAATCGCAAGCGAGATTGCAATGATCTGCAGCACCGTTTTGAACTTTCCTCCGGAGGAAGCCGCAATCACCTTCCGCTTGGCAACCACCAGGCGATACACCGTGATGCCAAGCTCACGAAGCAGGATTGCGATTGTTATCCACCACTG
>CAZQZY010000034.1:0-6622 GCA_964597935.1 uncultured Aquiluna sp.
TGGCAATGGTTTCAAAACCAAGCTTCGATGCCAATCAGTTGGCAGGCCACCTCTATGCACCTGTGAATGATGCCTACACCGTCTATGAGCAGGACGAAGATCAACCGCTTATAAACAAGGCGATTGCCGGAGATCTCTACCACCCGGGATCGGTATTCAAACTAATCGTTACCGCCGCAGCGCTTGAGTCGGGTCAGTTCACGACCGGTACCCAGTTCAGAAATCTCAAGAGCTACACCCTCCCCGGAACCACCACCGAAATCAGAAACTCGGGTGGTTCAAGTTGCGGGGCTGGTGACATCGTGACGCTAGAGGTCGCGCTAATCAAGTCGTGCAATATTCCGTTTGCCATGTTGGCTACCGAACTCGGTGATGACCGGATCCGAGCCATGGCTGAACTGATGGGCTTTGGCACCGAGCTGTCTATTCCACTCAAAGTGACCCCTAGCTACTACCCGGAGAATCCAGACATTCCCCAAACTGCCCTGACCGGGTTTGGTCAGTTTGATGTTCGAGTTTCACCGCTGCAGATGGCAATGGTCTCGGCAGCAATTGCCAACCAGGGTGTGATGATGCAACCGCAGTTGGTTGACATGGTGGTGGCAGCAAACCTAAACGTTCTTCAGGATCCAGAGCCGAAGGTTTTGTCGGTTCCGATGTCTCGACTAACCGCCGGATACCTAACCCGCATGATGGTGGACTCGGTTGAGGTCGGTGCCGGAACCAGAGCTGGTATCTCAGGCTATGCGGTTGCTGGTAAGACTGGCACTGCCCAGAATGGCCCCACTGATCCCTACACGCTTTGGTTCACTGGCTTTGCTCCAGCAGAAGCACCAAAGGTGGCGGTGGCTGTTGTGGTTGAAGACGGTGGCGGCATCGGCCAAAACGGAACCGGAAACCAGATTGCGGCTCCGATCGCCAGGGCAGTAATGAAGGCGGTGTTGGAGAAGTGAAGCCAGCAGTAGGGCAACTCTACGGTGATCGCTATCGCCTAAAACTCCGAATTGCAATCGGTGGCATGGGAGAGGTTTGGCAGGCTGAGGACGAACTAATTCTTCGTCAAGTTGCCATCAAGATCCTCAAAGAGGAGTACCTCGGAGATCCACTCTTCCTTGAAAGATTCCGCTCCGAAGCGAAGTCCGCAGCACTTGTCGAACACGAGGGAATTGCCAACGTTTATGACTACGGCGAGGACACCGGTAGCGCATACCTGGTGATGGAGTTGGTGCCCGGTGAGTCGATGTCTCGACTGATTGAGCGAGAGAAACGACTCAGCGAAGAAAAGGTGCTGGACATCATTGCCCAGACCGCCCGGGCCCTGTCGGCAGCTCACTCTCGCGGTCTGATCCATAGAGACATCAAGCCGGGCAATCTGCTGATTACTCCTGAGGGCAAGGTGAAAATAACTGACTTTGGCATCGCCAGAGTTGGTGACCAGGTGCCACTGACCAAGACCGGTCAGGTTATGGGCACGGTCCAATACCTTGCTCCGGAGCAGGCAACGGGTAAACCATCGACACCTGCAACCGACCTATATTCACTTGGTGTGGTTGCCTATGAGGCACTGGCCGGCAAGCGCCCATTCAGTGGTGAGAACCAGATGGCAATTGCCATGGCACACATCAACGAGATGCCTCCAGCGCTGCCGGAGGATATCGATCCAAGGGTCCAAAACCTTGTGCTCTCTTGCCTGGCGAAAAAACCTAATCAGCGCCCAGAGTCGGCTAGTTCTCTGGCGATCCGAGCAGAGGCACTACTGCGTGAAAAGCGCAGACCCGGATACAGCTCGCCAAGCTACACAGTTGGCAAGGATGAGACTGCGGCTACCGAGGTGATCCCAACCGACACTGCGCCACTACCAAAGGCTCCGATTGTTTGGCCATGGTTGGCCACCCTGGGTTTGCTGTTGGTAACCGCGATAGTTGTGATTGTCGCAATTCTGTCGGAACCGGACACCGATTCAATACCTTCTCCTAGCCCGACATCCTCGGTTACCGAGGAGCCGAGCACCGAATCCAGCTCAGTTTCAGCGGAACCCACTGAGTCCCCGGTCGTTTTGATTTTGCGCTCAGACATCATTGGCCAAAACCTCTCGGATGTGACGGCAAGATTGACCGAGCTGGGAATGAAGGTCAACGCGATTCCGGGCGAGCTGATCCCGGGAACCGACCCGAGAGTAAGAACCGTTTACGCGGTCAGCCCTACCGGGAACATCGATCGTGGAACGGTGGTTGATGTCACTTACTACGTAGGTGAAGTGTCTAACCTCCCAGTTGAGATTCCTGAGGATCCGGCGAACCCCGGGTCCGAGTCTGGAACGGTAATCGAGGGAGAGACGACATCACCTTCTACGACGGGGGATCAGTAAACAGATGGTTATCGAGTCATAACGGAATAACTGAAAGATAAAACTAAACTTTTCCAGGGCAGAAAGATAAGTAGTGAACGAAAACGAGAGACTGATAGCGGGACGCTACCGGCTCGGTGCACTTGTTGGCCGCGGGGGCATGGCCGAGGTCTTTGAGGGTTATGACACTCGCCTAGGCCGCACCATCGCAATCAAGCTGCTCAAGTCAGATCTGGCAAACGACGCCAATTTTGAATCTCGCTTTCGCCAGGAGGCGCAAGCCAGTGCTCGAATGGCTCACCCAACCATCGTTCGCGTCTATGACGCAGGTGAAGAAGAGACCATTGATGAAAATGGTCAGACTCGCAAAACCCCGTTCATCGTTATGGAGCTTGTTCGTGGCCAGCTCCTGCGCGAACTAATCCACCAGGGCAATCTCGAGATTGCCAAGTCGGTCCGATTCGTCTCTGGCATCCTCACTGCGCTAGAGGTCTCTCACGCTGCAGGCGTTGTTCACCGCGATATCAAGCCAGCCAACGTGATGGTCGTGGATGGCGACCAGGTGAAGGTGATGGACTTCGGTATCGCGAGAGCGGTTTCCGATAACTCAGCAACTCAGGCAGCAACCGCCGGCATCGTCGGCACCGCTCAGTACTTCTCTCCCGAGCAGGCCCGCGGTGAGTCGGTTGATGCTAGGACCGATCTCTACTCAACCGGAGTAATTCTTTACGAACTGCTAGCGGGACGTCCACCTTTCCAGGGTGAGAGCGCGGTCTCGGTTGCCTATCAGCACGTTTCTGAGGTTGCCACCCCACCTTCGCAGTTCAACCCAAATGTTTCCGCGGAACTCGATGCTGTTGTGCTTCGCTCCATGAGCAAGAACAAGGAAGACAGATTCCAGTCAGCTGCAGAATTCCGCGAGCACCTACTGGCAGCGAGCGCCGCAGTCAGCACAGCCCCAAGGACTCAGGTCATGGCGGCGGAGCCGACCGAGGTTATTTCCAGCCAAGCATCTGTTCAGACTGGAGAGCAGAGCGCTGTTGATGAGATTTTCGGGTCGCTCCAAACCGCGCCGAGCGAGACCGTGGTTACCGAAACCGCCAAGCTGAATGCCGGTGTGCTGTGGGGTCTCGGTACCGGTGTTGCGGTGATCTTGGTTGGCCTTTTGGTTTGGCTGTTCTCACTCGGTGGCGCTTCTAACCCAAGTGTGAACCAAGGCGGCATCACGGTGCTCAATGTTGAAGGCTCCCTGTATGACGATGCCTATAACACCCTGGTTGGCCAGGAGCTACTCGTGCTTCGCGTCTACGAGAAGAGCGACACGGTGCCGGAAGGTGTTGTGATTAGACAGGAGCCGGTTGCTGGCACCAACGTGTTGGCTAACACCCCTGTGACTTTGTATGTCTCGAGTGGTGCAACCGAGGTAGTTGTTCCAAACGTCTTGAACATCGCCGAAGCACAGGCGGTTGCACTGATCGAGGGTCAGGGTCTTACCATCGGCACCATCACGGTGGTTTCCTCGGCAACTGTGCCTGAGGGTGTCGTCATCGCTTCCGACCCAGCGGTTGGTCAGCGACTACCGCTTGGAAGCGTGGTAAACCTCACGCTGTCAAACGGCAAGGTACTGGTTCCAGACGTGAGAAACCTCTCGGTTTTGGAAGCCAGAAACATTCTGACCGCGGCAACCATCGGCTACACGGTTTCGATCGAGATCATCGATTCGGCATCCTGCACTGGCACTCCGGGCAGCATAGTTATCGAGCAGTCGATTCTTCCTGGTGAAGCGGCTCAGATGCAGAACATGGTGCTTTACGTGCAGTGTGTTGGTGGAAGCACGCCTTCACCAAGCCCAACCCCGACTCCGTCTCCGACGGCAACCACCAACGGTTAGTTAGCGATTCTTGGGCTTAGCTGTTTAGCCTTGTCGACTGCGCCTTTTAGTCCTAGAGTCTCAAGCCAGTTGGCGAGCATCAGGTAACCACCCTCGGTCATTACTGACTCTGGGTGAAACTGGACTCCGTAAATTGGTTTGGTTTTGTGCTGCAGCCCCATGATCACACCCGACTCAGTCTCGCCGGTGACAATCAGATCTTCTGGGACCGTCTCCCTGACAACTGCGAGCGAGTGGTAGCGGGTGGCATTGAAACCCTGGGGTAATCCCCTAAAGATCGTGCTCTCTTGGTGGTTAATCTTCGAAACCTTGCCGTGCATGAGCTCTGGAGCACTCTGAACCGTTGCACCCATGGCCTCGGCAATGGCCTGATGCCCCAGGCATACGCCAAATACCGGGTAGTTCTTCTCAAGCGCTAGCTTCACGGTTGGGATTGAAAGTCCAGCCTCAGCTGGAGTCCCGGGCCCCGGTGAAATGAGAACCGCATCAAACCTTGCAATTAGATCAGGAAGCTCTTCCTCGGAGACAGCATCGTTCCTAACGACTTCAGTCTGTGCCCCAAGCTGCTGAAGGTAGCCGTTGAGGGTATAGACAAAGCTGTCGTAGTTATCGAGAACAAGAATCCGGACCATTTGATAAATAGCCTAAACCAGCCCTGATAGGTAAACTTCTTCGCATGCCTGAATCACGTTCAAGACGCAAGCCAAAGTCCGAAGCTCCAGTTCGCCCAGTTGTAGTGGGTGACGAAGAGGCAGAGAACCCAACTTGGTACAAAGCGACCATGTTTGGATTCATGATTGCCGGACTGATCTGGATTCTTACCTTCTACATTTCAAGCGCCCGCTACCCACTTGGAAGCGCAACTCCAATCGACCTATCCAACTGGAACATCCTGATTGGTTTTGGTATCGCAATGGTGGGCTTTGTTATGACCACCAAGTGGAAGTAATTAGAACCACTGATTGATTTTCAGTAGCGTTGCCGCTACCAAACCAACCCAAATTAGAACCAGGCCAAAGCCTCGCTGGAGGCTAAAGCCTGGTTTTCTATTTGAGGCGTAAACCAGGGCAACCAACAAGCCGGTAATCAGGCCACCGAGGTGACCCTCCCAGGAAATACCTGAAACAAAGAACCCCATCGAGAAGTTGATGGCTATCAACGCAAAGATCTGGGAAGGATTTCCGCCCAGGCTGCGCAGCACGATGAAATAGGCACCCATCAAACCAAACAGTGCACCCGATGCCCCTACCACTGGAATCGCTGGGTCAGAAAGCCACAGCACCGCAACGGAGCCACCGATGATTGAGGTCAGATACAGCAGCAGGAATCTAAGCTGCCCAAGCAATGGCTCTAACTGGCGACCAAAGATCCAGATGGCGTAGGAGTTGAGCAGAATGTGCCAGGGGCCGTTCCAGTCGTGCACGAACCCAGAGGTGAGCATGCGCCATGGTTCAAAAGGTGCGAACAGCGGAGCGAAGAAAAACTGATTGGTGAACAGATATCCCAGTGGAGATATCTGTCCGAGCCAAATCAATCCATTCAGCACCAGCAAGGCGCTGGTGATTGGTGCTTGGGTGCCCCTGAGGCGACGCATTAGGCCTTTTCGATAGAGATGCTGTTGATCACAACATCATCCAACGGTCTGTCGCGACCATCGGTGGCTACGGTGCCAATCTTGTCGACAATCTTGCGGCTGTCTTCGTCAGCAACCTCACCGAACACGGTGTGACGACCCTGAAGCCAGGTGGTCGGAGCAACGGTGATAAAGAACTGCGAACCATTGGTGCCAGGGCCGGCGTTAGCCATGGCCAGCTTGTATGGCTCCTGGAAAGTGAGCTCTGGGTGAATCTCATCACCAAACTGGTAGCCAGGGCCACCCATTCCGGTTCCGGTTGGGTCTCCGCCCTGAATCATGAAACCCTCGATAACGCGGTGGAAGATTACGCCTTCGTAGAGGCTCTTGCCGCTCTGCACCTCACCGGTGCGTGGGTCCTTCCAGTCGATCTCGCCGGTGGCGAGGCCCTCGAAGTTAGCTACGGTCTTTGGGGCGTGCAGACCAAAAAGGTTGATCTTGATGTCGCCGTGGTTGGTGTGCAGAGTTGCAACTGAAGTGTGTGAAGTCATTGTCACATTCTGCCATGTTGCTCAATCGTGAGCATGGTGCTGGCAGCCCAGTGGTTAGATAGCAACATGAGCAATGTTGCCATCATCACCGGAGCAGGTTCAGGTTTTGGACTTGACCTAAGTAAAGAGCTGCTGTCTCGCGGCTGGATTGTCTACTCCACCGATAAAGATGAGTCCGCCCTCGAGGCCCCAAAATCTCTCGGTGCCAAAACCATTCGCATGGACGTCACCTCAGACCAAGACGTTGAGTCAGCGGTAAA
>CAZQZY010000035.1:0-6422 GCA_964597935.1 uncultured Aquiluna sp.
ATTTAGGTGGGCTGATGCACGTAGCGATCTTCACAGATCTGCACCCGATGAGCCTCGGTGGACTACAAACCTCGGTAAGACTCCAGCGCAAGTATCTCGAGCGCATGGGGGTTGAGGTGACAATCTTTTCTTCCAAGAGCTCCAAGGCCGAGCCCAGCGACAAGACCATCATCCTGCCCTCTCGCAAAGTCTCACCCGATGGTGAATACGCAACCATGTTTAACGTGCAGCGTGCTTACCAGGTTGCCAAGCGAGAGTTTGAAAGACGCAAAATCGACATCATTCACCTGCAGGGGGACTTTGCAACCGCAGCCATTGCCTTGAAATTAGCCAGGGATTACAACATTCCACTAATCCACCACGCCCACACCAACATTGATGTCGTTCTGGAGCGAATCCTGGGCAAGCGTCTAAACGCACGGTTGTTTAACTTTGCTGCCCGTTTGTACACGACGAACACTGGCCTGCCAAGAACCAATGTCACAAACGGCTGGGAGTACATGGCTCTTACCTACCCGAATGCCGACCTGGTTTTGGTCCCCAGCAAACACTTTGCAGAAACCATCAAGGGGAAGGGCATTGCCTCAAAGGTTGAAGTAATGCCAAACGGCGTGGATGACGACTCGGTGGCAAACATTTCTAGAAAGACTCCGCTGCCAGGCCAGCCGATCCGATTTATCTGGGCGGGCAGGTTCCTGCGCGAAAAGCGCTTGCTGCAGACAATTCGTGCTTTCAAAAAGGCTGGCCTGGATGCTGAGCTTCACATCTACGGCACCGGGCCGCTGGAGAGGCCTGCTAAAAGTCTCGCCAGAACCCTGCGCATTTCAGATCGAGTCAGCTTCTTTGGCCGAGTCGATCGCGATCAGATGATGCAGGCGTTTGCCGATTCAGATGTGGTTCTGCAGACCTCGATTGGTTTTGAAACACAGGGCATGACCGTGTTTGAAGCGGCGGCCTTTGGTACACCAGCACTGTGTTGTGACAAGCGAGTCGCCTCCGAACTAAAAGCCGGGCACTACTGGGTTACCGACGACGAGAGCATCGAGGCGTTGGCAGCAGCTATGCGCCAAGCCCACACCGACATTTCCTCTGGGAATGCCAAACGCGACTCCTCGGATCCTGGTTGGCTACTGCAATCCCGACTAACCGCCAAGATGGTTGGCATCTACACCGGATTGGTCCAAGCTAGGCGCTAGCGACCCAATACCCGAAGCGGCAAGCGAAGCAGCTTGAGGCGCTTTGGAGTTCTACCCAATGGTTCGAGCTCGACAAACGGCTCTCTGGATTTGGTGGCGAGAAGCACCAGCAACACCCAGCCCGCTTCAATCAAAAGCCGGGACTCGCTCAGAGACTGTGATGCAATCACCAAAAACACAAAGAGTGGGTATAGGTAGAGCGGGTTGGTGTGTCTCACAGCTACCGCCCACAACCTTGCAAACACCGCAATCATCAGCCAAAGCAGTAGCACTAACCCCAGGATTCCAAGCTGCATCCAGATGTCCAAATAGGCATTGTGAGCCTGATACATCGGAACGCCATTGATCTCAACCAGACCCTCAAATGGCTCAACCCCAGGGATCCAGTAGCCGATCCAGCCCCAACCCTCTATTGGTTTCTCGGTAATCAGGCCCCAAACCTTCTCCCAAATAGAGAATCGTCCGGTTGCATCGGGTGATCGGTCGAGAAGATCAAACACAACCTCTCTGAGGACTACACCCAGAACAATCAAGACAGACAGGAACGCAATTGCCACTCGATAAATACGGTGGCGGGTTGGTTTCGGCCGTCCCTCGGCGAAGATCGCAACCAGTGCTGCAAATGCGATCAACCCCATCGCAACGGTCATACCGGCGCTTTGGGCAAGATATGCCATTGCTGCCGCAAGGCCCAAAGAAACACCCGGTAACCACTTCGATCTATCGGTAACTATCAGCTCGATCAGAAATAGCAGCATGCCTAATACCGCTGTGAAAGCCAGCAGGTTGGCGTTCCCCATCACGCCCTGAATGCGCTCGAACTGCAGCAGGTTGCCCTGCACCCACAGATAGCTAGCGTGGGGTGGTTCGTCTCCTTGGTAGTTGGGGAAGAAAGGCTTGATTGGTCCGATTACTGCTGCCAAAAGCTCAATGGCTAACGATGCAACCAGTAAAAATCTCACCGCGTTACTCATGATGTGCAGTAGCTGTCGCCAACTGAACTGATTGGCTAGGAAAATCGCAAAGAGCGTTGCGGTTATCTGCAACCCAAGGGTGAGTAGTGTCATCTCGCGATACTGCGACCAAAGAAGACTCAGCAGCATCAGCCCCATCAGGCCCAGTAGTGGAATTGGCATGCGGGTGAGGGTTTTCGCCGGACTCTTGATGGCAAGTGCCACGATTGTCCAGATTGCGAGTGCAATAACAACCACTGACCAACCGACCCAACCGATGGTGTAGCGAATAGCGTCTGGAGACAGGATGGTAAGAAGTCCCAGATAAGCCAATGCGGCGGCAGGTTTGTATTTCTTAGAGGTGCGGTCAAACGGAATCCGAATCGGCTGTGTGATCGGAATCGATGAGGTAATTGACTTCGCTGACATTTTCTCTAACTGCCCATCGGGCTAGCTAAGAATACCGCCATAGACTTTGGAACATGGACCTTAGATTCCCAGCAATGACTGATCCCGGCTCGGTTCCCAGCCTCCGCTGGGGAATCATCGGACCGGGTGGAATCGCAAAAGTTTTTATTGCTGCGGTTCAGAAGCACACAGCTCAAAGAATCCATGCGGTTGCATCTAGAACCCCCGGCTTAGCCGAGGCCGTGAGCGCAGAGTTTTCAATCCCCCTGAAGCTTCAAAACTATGAGGAGCTGGTAAACCACCCAGAAGTTGATGCGGTCTACATCGCAAGCCACATGAGCGACCACTTTGAGCACGCAATGCTTGCACTCAAAGCAAACAAACATGTCCTGATCGAGAAGCCAATCACCTATTTGCCCAGCGAAGCTCGCGAGTTGCTCGCGTTTGCGAAGTCAAAAGGCCTGCTCGCCATGGAGGCGATGTGGACTCGCTATCTGCCTCAGTCCTACCTGATTCGGGAATTGCTGGAATCTGGGCACCTGGGCAAACCCGAACTACTCAGCGCCGCCTTCGCCACAGATAATCGAGCAATTCCAAGACTCTGGCAAAAGGGTGGCGGCGGAATTGCATTCGACATGGGCATCTACCCCATCGCTATTGCCCAGCAGTTTCTGGGAAACCCCACTTCAATCTCAGCTAGGGGAACGGTAACCGAAACGGGCATGGATGCCGAGTCTCACGTGACGCTGGAGTATGCCTCGGGAGCGAGGGCCAACCTGGTCATGTCGGGAATTGCATCGCTACCCATCACCGCATCCTGCTCGTTTGAGAGAGGGCTGGTGCTAATCGATGAGCCTTTCCTGGCTCCATCGGGTATTCGGGTAAGGGATAAGGAGTTTTACTTCTCAGAGTCCTCGATCAAAGACACCTCACCGGTTCAGGGTCATGAGGGGTTGAGTTATCAAGCGACTGAGTTTGCCCGATATGTTTCAGAGGGTAAAACCGAGTCCCCCATCCACACCCACGCCGACACAATTGCCAACATCGAGGTTGCTTTTGAGATTACTAAGCAGCTGGGAGCTAATCCTTTTTAGGCGGTCTCCACCAGCTGGGCTACTCGTTGCGGAGAAATTCGAAGCAGTACACCGATGTCTCGCATGCTGAGGCCCTCATTACGAAGGCGAGAAACTACATCTCTGATTTCGCGGGATGCCTCTTCCTGCAAACGGCTGGCCTCCCGCATTTTCTCCTGGGCTTGCTCAAGATCACACATAATGCCCGGCATTGAGGTCTCAACCTTGACGATTACGTCACAGCGATCAACACCCTGATACTCGTGAACCAGGTCCTTGATCTGTTCTGTTGCCAGGTCTAGACGCTTGCTGGAGATGAGCAGATTGTCCAACTCCGGGACGCGAACCCGCCAGGCTCCCGCCTTGCGTTCGCACTCTGCTTTGATTTCCATTTTCAAAGAGTATCAAACCAAGAAAAAATAATGTAGGGTTGTCAAGAATTATCTAGCCCCTCTAGACAAAAGGAACCAAATGGATATCTTCATCATCATCGCCGGCTTTGCAGTATCGGCATTCACGGCCTTCTCCTTCTACAAGGCGGGAATGTTCAAGGCCACCTCATCCAAGGAAGCCTTGCTTCAGGCAGGTTTTGGCTGGATCGAAAAGATTCCATTTGGTGTCGTAAGGCTGATTGCCTGGCTTGAAATCCTTGGTGCAGCTGGTGTGGTTGTTGCCCCAATCGGTTACCTACTCGGATTCGAGTGGGCTATCTGGTTTGCGGTAGCCGCAGCAGTTGGTTTGGCTCTCACCATGGTTGGCGCAATCTGGGTTCACGCCGCAAGAGGTGAAACCAAATACACCCTGAAGATGAACCTAAACCTGCTTGTCGCCTCATTGGTAACGGCTGTGAGCTGGTACCTGCTGACCTTGGTCTAGCTCATTCTGTGAATGCGGGTCGAGTGTTCGACCCGCATTTGCACTTAATCTGGCAAAGTAATCACTGAAGGAGCGAGCAAGTGAGCAAAAAGTGGACCTTTCTAGGGCATCATGCCCATGTCCTAATCGCCCTTGATGCCAACCCCGATTACAGAATTGAGGAGTTGGCAACGATTCTCGGCGTTACCACTCGATCTGTTGTGAATGTATTGGCCGATCTAGTAGCCGGTGGATACCTCACCAAATCCCGCGATGGCAGACGCAATCACTACGAGATTAACCGGGCAGCACCGCTTCGACACCTCACCAGCGCGGATAAGACGGTCGGCGACTTGATCAGATATTTGGGTGAATTCAAGTAATTCTCAGGAAACCTGGAATAAAATTTCAATATTAGAAATTTATTTCTAGTATTCGTCTACCTAGGAGAATCTTGGACGTCCCTATTTGGCTCTGGCTCACCGTATTGGGCCTTATCCTCGGCATGCTTGCCATTGACCTATTCGCACACAGACACGCATCGGTGATCTCTCTCAAAGAGGCAGCCTGGTGGTCTGCTATCTGGGTGAGCCTTGGCGTGGCCTTCGGAGGACTGATCTGGTATCTCTACGGGGCTGAGCTTGGACAGCAGTACTTTGCTGGCTTTGTTATCGAGAAATCATTAGCGGTCGACAACGTATTCGTTTGGGCAATCATCTTTGCCGCATTCTCGGTCCCGCGGCAGTTCCAGCACCGAGTTCTATTCCTCGGAGTTATTGGAGCGCTCGTCTTCCGCGCAATCTTTATTGCTTTGGGGTATTCGCTCATCAAGAGCTTTGGCTGGATCCTCTACCTATTTGCAGCATTCCTAATCTGGACCGGTATCCAGATGATGCTCAAGCGCAACGAGCACATGGACCCGACCGAGATGCGCTTCTACAAGCTTTTCCGTCGCTTCATCCCAACAGCAGACAAGTTCTACGGACAAAAGCTCCTGGTTCGCAAGGCTGGCGTCCTAGTAGCCACTCCGTTGCTACTTGTCCTCGCACTGGTTGAGTTCACCGACATCATCTTTGCCGTTGATTCGATCCCTGCGATCTTCGCCGTAACCGATGAGCCGTTTATCGTCTTCACCGCCAACGCCTTCGCAGTCTTGGGTCTTAGAGCAATGTACTTCTTGCTGGCTGACCTGATTCACCGCTTTGTCTACCTAAAGGTAGGTCTATCGGTGATTCTGGTTTGGGTTGGTATCAAGATGGCGCTGCACGATGTCTACAAGGTTCCAACCACCCTGTCGCTGGCAGTGATCATTTCGGTAATTGCAATCGCGGTTATCGCCTCCCTGATCAAGACCAAGGGACAGGGCCGTCACGAAGCCGAGGTCGATCACAAACAGCACTTTGAGATCGCGACCGAAAAGGAGATGGCTGAGCTCGAGCCCGTGTTCGGAAAGCGCACTAAGTCCTAATGATCTGGGAGGTCGCGCTTCAGAACCTTACCTCGCCTCCGGTCCTAGCCTTCGCGCTAGGACTGTTGGCGGTGGCAGTAAAGTCTGACCTGCGTCTCCCCGAATCTGTTTACCAGGCACTGTCTATCTATCTCCTGCTGGGGATAGGTATCAAAGGTGGTGTCGCACTCTCCCAATCAAGCTTTGACGAGATTTGGCTTCCAATTATCGGGGCTTTGATCCTGGGATTGCTCACTCCATGGTTGGCATTCAAGTTTCTGGGTTTTGCAACCAAGCTAGACACCGTGAACCGGGGTGCGGTTGCTGCCCACTATGGCTCCACATCGCTGGTTACCTTCACCGCGGCCCTGATTTTCTTGGAAGCTCAGCAGGTTTCGGTCGAGGGCTATGTCACCACACTCCTTGCCATCATGGAGATCCCCGGAATCATCGTCGGTCTGATGCTGGCATCCAAGGGTCTGGGCAGAGC
>CAZQZY010000036.1:0-6355 GCA_964597935.1 uncultured Aquiluna sp.
CAAACGCAACAGCGCGGCGACGTAGTGTTGACATATTTTTCCTTTCGAAATCGCCAAACGGCGAACCTCACGATTGGAGGGTGACTTTAGATTATTGGCTTCTGAAACCAGACTTCCACTGGAAGCGGTTACATTCGGATAACAATGCTGTATCGGCTTACAAAAATGCTCTTTACATTTTTTACAATTCGCCGAGAGCAACCGCTATTTTTCGGAAAAATAGCCCTGCATTTGGGTTAGCGCCATGAATCGGTGAGAAAGTGCATTCTTTACCTCGGGCTCAAGTTCGGCTGCGGTAACCTCAAACCCCTCAGGGATAAAAACAGGGTCATAACCAAATCCATTGGCTCCACTGGACTCCTTGGCCAAACGACCCGGCCACACTCCGGTGAAACTTATTTCTTCAGTTTCAGAGACATAGGCGATGGTGCAGACGAAACTTGCCGCACGATGAGGATCATCGATATCTGCCATCTGGGCAAGGAGCAGGTCGCGGTTGGTTTTATCGTCTCTGCCTCCTGACCAAATGGCGGAGAAAATACCGGGGGCTCCCCCCATCACCTCGACACTGATGCCCGAATCATCGGCAAACGCTGGCGAGCCAGTTGCCTCAAACGCGGCGCGAGCTTTGATCATGGCGTTCTCCAGAAAGCTGGTGCCTGACTCTTTTGGCTCAGGGCCTTTGTAGGATTCAACCTCTATGCCGACTCCGGACAGAATCGCTCTCGCCTCGGAGAGTTTGTGCGCGTTTCCAGTAGCGAAAACCAACTTCATTGGCTATCCCGCCAGTGCTTGCTTTTGAATTTGTGTTAGCTCTGCGCCTGCCTTGGTTGCAAGATCGAGAAGTTGGTCCAGCTCCGCTTTTGAAAAAGGTGCGCCTTCTGCGGTTCCCTGAACTTCGACAAATAGTCCGCGCCCAGTGATAACCACGTTCATGTCAGTCTCGGCCCTGACGTCCTCAACATACTCAAGGTCGGTGACTGGATTGCCATCAACCACCCCAACCGAAACCGCGGCCACTGAATCGATGATCGCCTTGGCATCTTTTGAGATGTGGCCGTTTTTCTTGGCCCACTCAATGGCATCAACGAGGGCGACGTATGCACCGGTGATAGCCGCGGTCCTGGTGCCGCCATCGGCCTGAATGACATCGCAGTCAATCACGATTGTGTTTTCTCCGAGTGCCTTGAAATCGATGACGGCCCTCAGCGAACGGCCGATCAACCTTGAAATCTCGTGAGTGCGGCCACCAATCTTGCCCTTGACGGCCTCTCTGTCACTCCGGTCGTGTGTCGCGCGGGGAAGCATTGAGTATTCGGCGGTCACCCAACCTTCACCGGAGTCTTTCTTGAACCTCGGAACTCCGGGTGTAAACGAAGCATTACAGAGCACCTTGGTGTTGCCAAAGCTGACCAAGACCGAGCCCTCGGCGTGAATGGTGAAGTTGCGCTCAATGGTGACCGGTCTGAGTTGGTCATTGGCTCTTTGGGCAGGTCTAGACATGGGTTCCTTTGTTACTTGTGAAGTTTTTCAACGCTCTGCACCTCAGGTCCTAAAAACCTTCGGGCTAGCTTCGCGAATTGAGCCTCGTCGCCAGTCGAGAAGAACTTGTGGTTTGCCACTGCGCTATCGGGGGCGAGCAAGTCATGCTCGGTCAGAGTTCTAAAGACATCGTTCGCGGTTTCGTCTGCTGACGAAACCAAAGTGACCTTGTCGCCCATTACATAGGAGATAGCCGCTTGAAGCAGCGGGTAGTGGGTGCAGCCAAGAACCAGGGTGTCAATGCCGGCAGCCTTTAGCGGCGCAAGATACTCACTTGCAGCCTTCAGAACCTCGGGTCCGGATGTGATTCCCCGCTCGACAAAGTCAACAAAACTTGGGCAGGCCTGAGTGTGCAGCTCCAGGTCGACAGCTGCTGCGAATGCATCATCGTAGGCACCGGATGTAATGGTTGCCACGGTTCCGATAACACCGACCTTGCGATTGCGTGAGGTGGCCACCGCCCTTCGGGCAGCAGGCTGAATCACTTCAACCACTGGCACGCCAAGCTTGGCTGTGTAGCGCTCCCTGGCATCGCGCAGCACCGCTGCCGATGCTGAATTGCATGCGATCACCAGAAGTTTTACGCCAGATGCTACAAGCTCATCCATGACTCCAAGCGCTAGTTCCCGAACCTCAGAGATTGGCTTCGGGCCGTAGGGAGAGTTTGCGGTATCGCCAACGTAGACGATGGATTCATGCGGCAACTGGTCGATAATCGCTCGAGCTACGGTTAGGCCACCGACGCCCGAGTCGAATACACCAATTGGTCTTGGATCCACGAGGTAAGTCTAGGGCTGGGAGCCTTGGCTGATTAGGCTGGTGTGGTGTCTGTCGCACTTTATACCGATCGCTATGAGCTGACCATGGTTCAGGCTGCCCTGCACTCAGGCAAGGCATCGCGCCCATGTGTCTTTGAAGTCTTTACTCGATCGCTACCCGCTGGCAGAAGATTCGGGGTCCTGGCCGGCATTGATCGAGTGCTGGATGCAGTCACTGACTTTAGGTTCACACCGGATCAACTTGATTACCTCGAGAAAAATGCTGTCGTGAATTCACAGACACTGAAGTTTCTTGAGAGCTACAAATTTCAAGGCGACATCTCTGGTTACCGAGAAGGGGAGATCTTCTTCCCCCACTCCCCCGTCCTGACTGTCGAGGGTTCCTTTGCCGACGCGGTAATGCTGGAGACGGTGATCCTCTCCATACTCAACTTTGATTCCGCTGTGGCATCCGCAGGAGCGAGAATGCGCAGTGCCGCCGGCAACAGAAGGCTAATTGAGATGGGCGGCAGGCGAGTGCATGAATCCGCCGCCGTTGCCGCTGCGAGAGCTGCTTATCTGGTTGGTTTCGATGGCACCAGCAACCTAGAGGCAGGAATGCGGTATGGGATTCCGACTTTTGGAACCAGCGCTCACTCCTTCACGCTGTTGCACGACTCTGAGGATCAGGCATTTGAGTCACAACTGAGCGCTCTTGGCAACTCGACAACCCTCTTGGTCGACACTTTCGATGTTGAGCGTGCCGTGAGAAAAGCGGTAGAGCTGACAGCTGGAAAGCTTCATGCTGTGCGACTTGACTCAGGTGACTTGGTCGCATCAGCGATTGAAGTGCGAAAGCTTTTGGACAGCTTGGGCGCGACAAAAACTCAAATCACGGTGACCAGTGACTTGGATGAATACACAATTGCCGCACTGGCCCAAGCACCCGTTGATAACTACGGGGTTGGCACCTCCCTGGTAACCGGGTCCGGAGCGCCAACCGCAGGATTTGTATACAAGCTGGTCTCACACTTTGATGGGGCAAACTGGCACGCGGTGGCTAAGAAGTCGGCGAACAAAGCGTCCCGCGGTGGCAAAAAGAGAGCGGTTCGTGAACTTAGCGGTGCCACTGCAACCGGCGAGCTGATTTCGGATTCTGCTGCAGGCAGAGAACTGCAGGTCGAATACATCCAAGCTGGTCAGTTGGTTTCGAAGCCAACGCTGTCCCAAGCCAGGGAACACCACAAATCAGCACTTGCCGAGCTGCCCTCCACCGCGCTGAGACTCTCGCGAGGTGAACCGGCGATTCCAACCGAGTTCGTCTAATCCTTGAGCAGGTTTTCGTAGATTTCTTTGCAGGTTGGGCAAACCGGGAACTTCTGTGGATCGCGCGATGGAACCCAAACCTTTCCACATAGCGCAACCACCGCACTGCCCATGACGGCAGATTCAACAATCTTGTTTTTGTTTACGTAGTGCGAGTAACGCTCGTGGTCGCCACTATCTATTTCGACCTGCTCTTCGGTCAGAGTCGATGACATTGGTTGGGTTTCCATGCGGCTTATTTTAGATCCGAGGCATCACCCAAGGTTGCGGTGAGTGAAAGCACGACACCATCTCGCAATACCTCGACCTGAACCTTTGCTCCAGCAGCCTGAGCCCGCACCAGAGCCGTGAGATCCGAGGCTCCATTGACTCGCTTGCCAGCAAATTTCACGACCACATCACCGATGCGAATCCCTGCTCGTTCCGCTGCACCGCCCTCGGTTAGATCCTCTACCAGTGCTCCTGTGGAGAAGGAGGAATCAGCTTCCGAGTTGTCACGCACCAAAGCCCCCAGCAGACCATGGGAAGCAGCTCCGGTGTTGACAATTTCCTGCGCGATTCGATTTGCGGTATTGGATGGAATTGCAAATCCAACCCCGATGCTCCCGGATTCGCCGCCACCAGCAGTCGCAATTGCAACGTTGATACCGATCAACTCACCCGTGCTATTAACCAGAGCGCCGCCAGAGTTCCCCGGGTTGATTGCCGCATCAGTCTGAATTACCTGGAGGCTAATTGGCGCGCTTCCATTTCCGGTCCAAAACTGCAGGCCACTGTTATCGCCGTTCACCTCTGAGCTAGCAACCTGAATGGTTCTGTCTAAAGCGGAGATGATTCCCTGGGTCACGGTCGATGCAAGTCCCAGGGGGGCTCCGATGGCAACGACATCTTGACCAACGTTGAGGTTGTCAGAGTCTGCGAACACGATTGGCTTCAATCCAGTGGCGCTGATCTTGATGACCGCGAGGTCATAGACAGAATCAAATCCAACTAACTTGGCTCGGTAGACCTCACCGGTAGATAGCTGAACCGCAATCTCAGCATCCTCGGTCAAGCCGCTGAGGGTTACCACATGGGCGTTTGTGAGGATGTAGCCATCTTCAGTGAGGATCACTCCAGAGCCTGAACCCGATGACATGTCAGAACTTACCGCGAGGGTAACTACAGATGGAGATGCATTTGCTGCTGCTCCAGTAACCCAGTTCACCTGTTGGGTGTTGTTCACCACGACCGGTGCTGGCTGGCTAAGCGTGAGATAAGAAAGCGTAAATGCACTCGATGCGATGATGCCGCCAACTACTGCGGTGCTCAGTGCAAGCAATGCAATTCCGAGAGGCCTAAACACTCGACTTCCAGACCTCTTAGGCTTCGCAGGACTCGGTGCCTGATAGGTCGGAGTTACAAGAAACTGTGCGTCTGAGGAACGATTCCACTGATTGGACATTTCGATCGCCTTTCGTTGCACTTGATTATCAAGCAGCAACTCTGGAGATTTTATGGATTATTCCTGAATACTTCCTTAGCCTTCCGGGGTAACTAGAAGAGTCCTTCGGGGTGGGTCGAAAACGATAAAGTCAATCCGATTGCTGGAGAGCCAAAAATCAGCGGCGTTGTAGGTCCACTTTCCTCCCGTTTCATAGTCAACGGAGAAACGCACCTTGGCCTGTGCCCAGTTCTCGCCTTCACGAGAGAATCCAATGGTGACCGATTGACCATAGCCATCGCTTCCCTCGGAAAAATCCCATCGAGTTGCCTCTGGACGAAATCTAATCTTTGCTGGCTCTCCAAAAAGTGACCCATTCTGCTGCTGAGTCTCGACCTCTACCCAAAGCCTGATGGGCTCAAAAGGCTCTGGCCTGGGTCTGGCATCTGTGTAGGCGGTGGGTGCTTGCGCGCGAGCGCTGAAGATATCGTCAAGCTGTTCGGTAATAGTTTTGTAAACGACCTTAGGCTCAACGGGCTTATCTCCGATGCAGGGCCTAGAACCGACTTCCACCCATGCGGTAATAATCGTTTGGGTTGGCACGTCGATGGTTCCATTGACGTAGTACTTGCACTCCCGCATAGGTTTTTCTTGTGGCTTGGCAGAAGTGCTCTTTTCTTCCTTAGTTGCACACAGCGAGAATGAGCCATTCGGGACCTCAGCATCATCACATTGTGAGCTGCAGATTCCAAGCGCCGCCAAGGTTGCGTCGCAGGCGCCGCCAAGACCCATCAGTATTGCAAGTTCAACTAACACGAGCCCACCTCCTCAAGATTCTCAATCTTCTTTTCGTGCCCCGAAGAAAGCAGCCTGGCCCTCATCAGAAGATGCTCGATTGACCTGGATAGCTCGACTCGCTTTCCTTCGGTATCGAAAAAACTGACATCTGAAACATCGAGGCAAAACAGCACTTCTCCGCCTTCGATTACTCGAAGCTCCGAATACTTGGCTGAGCCGGATTGAGACCACCCAAGTTCAGTAACAAGAGCGAGAGCCTGCTGCTGAGCGATCAGTGCGCGGCCAGTTAGCGCGTTTGACTGCGTTCCAGCTGCAGAGTCAGCGAGGTAGCTGTCAATCAGTTTTGCTTCGGAGCTTTCAGAGCAACCACTGAGTGTCAGCAGGAAAAGAAGCAATAGAGGCATGTGGTGAGGTTAGGGAAAAACCACATCGCGCGAAAAAAGTTGTTCACAGAAAAGAAAACAGCCCCCGAAGGGGCTGTTTCTAATTGGTTGCGGGGGCAGGATTT
>CAZQZY010000037.1:0-5982 GCA_964597935.1 uncultured Aquiluna sp.
TCGACCTCGGTGCTGTTTCCAAGATCTGGCGCGGAGGTTGCATCATCCGTGCGCAGTTTTTGAACCGCATCGCAGATGCATATGCCAAGAACCCCCAACTTGAGTCCCTAATCCTCGATCCCTACTTCGCCAATGCCGTATCCGAGGCCGTGAGCGCATGGCGCGAGGTGGTTGCAAAGGCAAGCCTCGCGGGTATTCCGGTTCCTGCCTTCGCTTCTTCGCTGAGCTACTACGACGCACTTCGCGCTCCAAGACTTCCAGCAGCTTTGGTTCAGGGACAGCGTGACTTCTTCGGTGCTCACACCTATAAGCGAGTGGACATGCCAGGGGTATTCCACACCCTGTGGTCTGGAGACAGAAGCGAGATCGAAACCACTCCTTCCTCGCACTAGGGAGTAACCTTGGCGGGTGCGCTCGCATTGGATCTGGTTGTTTATACCGATGGCCCTGATTTGGGGTTCGAGCTTTCTATTCACCGAGCTTTCGCTTGAGCTAACGACCTACTTCGGGGTTGCGTTTTGGCGCACCTTCCTGGGTGCTGCTTCGATGGCACTGCTTGGCTTGGTGATGAAACTCACCTTCCCAAAGGGTAAGCAGTGGTTCCACCTCTGGGTGGCTGGCCTATTCATGAGTGCGATTCCGTTTGCACTGTTTTCCTACGCTCAGCAGTCCACCACAAGCATTCTGGCGGCGATCATCGGAGCTTCAATGCCGATGTTTACCCTGCTCGCAATCATGACCATTTATCGCACCGAGAAGGTGACAGTTCTGGCAACCACGGGATTGCTCATTGGTTTGGCTGGGGTGGCAATCACACTTGGGGTATGGGAGGGCTTTGGCGAAAACGACCCGCTTGCAATCCTGGCACTGGTCCTAGCCGCTGTCTCGTATGGCGTTGGAACGCCATACATCAAGAAGCACATCACCCCAATGGGGCTGCACGGGGTCACTTCGGCAGCAGGCCAGGTCGGCATGGCGGCTATTACGCTGCTGCCTTTCTATCTTTTGACTGGACCACTATTTATTGCCGAGCCAAGAGTTGAAACAGTTGGGGCGTTGCTAGCCCTTGGAGTCTTGGGATCTGGTTTCGCTTACCGGCTCTACCACGGTGTAATCGCGAGCGCCGGCAGCACGACCGCATCGCTGGTTACCTTCTCGAATCCGGTGGTGGCAACCATCTGGGGAGTGCTGCTGCTTGGTGAGACTCTGCACTGGTATGAGCCGTTGGGTGCGGTGGTAGTAATCCTCGGTGCTTACCTAGCGCAACGCCGGTAGCTGAACCGCCCGCCAAATCAGCATCGGTTCAAAACCAAGTCCAAAGTAAAGATCCAGCGCTCCCGAGTCATTACCGGTATCGGCACCTAACGCAACCGAGTCAAAACCCCTTGATCGGTAGTAGCTTGCAGCCTGATTCAAAAGCGCTTTACCGATCCCGATTCCTCTGAACTCGGCTAGCACACCAAGCTTGTCCACCCAACCGCCATTTTGATCTGCCCTCGAATCATCAGCAATCAAGAATCCGGCAGGTTTGCCATCGAAGTAGGCGATGAGAAAGCCGTTTGGGTCTTTGGATTCAATGGAGTTTCGCTGGTTCAACCAGGACGGAAAATCTATTGCCACATAACCAAAGTGCTCTGCGAAGGACTCCACCTCGAGCTTGTGAATCAGCTCGGCGTGCTCATCAAAATCGACCGCACGAATCGAAAGTTGCGGGTTTATCAACTTGAAATCGGTTGGCAGGTTTCTCCAAACCAGCTTCCAGTAATCGCGGTAGTGCTCAAAACCAAACTCTGCAAACAGCTGGTGCAGCTCGGTGTCGTTTTTGTTAGCTGCGGTGCGAATCTTGAAACCAGGTCTGTGCTCTTTGGTCCAATTCAATCCATACTGCATCAGTTCCCTGGCGACCTGGTGAGGGCAGTCGGTGAAGAGGTCTAGATCGACTGTGTTCTTGGTGGAATCGGTATGGATAAAAAGAACTGCATCCAACTCGGGGTCCAGGTGACCAAACACAAATGCCGGCTCACCATAACCCTGGAACCACTGCGGCATTTCACTCAGGGGGTAGGCCTCAAACTCTGGATCCACCCGAAGCTCATGGGTATTGGCAACCCGCAGGGTTGCCTCGGCATCATCTAGGGTTAGCGCTCGGATCAATGCGCCTCCTCCGCCTCCAGTGGCTTTCTCAAATCAGGCAGCGTCCAGGGCCGAACGATAAAAATCAGACTCAAAACTGACAGAGCGAAGAAGCTAAAGATCAGTAGGCCAACATCAAAGGTTGAGGTGATGCTCAGCGATGCATAGACCACACTCATGATGCTGGTCATGGTGAAGTTGGTAACGCCCATAAGAGATGCAGCGGTTCCTGCCTCTGAGCCGTGATTCAGAAGCGCCAGCGTCGGAATACCAGTGGCCGGAGCACCGAAGAAAAACACCAGAATGAAGAATCCGATCTCGGCTATCAGGATGCTGCTACCGGCGGTAAACATTAGGTATAGGCCAGCCAAAGACCCGGCGACCGAGTAAACCACCAGCATCCACTGGGCCTTGAAGTATTTGGCCATTAGGCCACCGAACTGAACACCCATCCATAGCGCTGCAGAGTTAACCGCAAACCAAATACCGAACTCCGCTGGAGAGAGCTTGAAGGTGTCCTGATACAGGTAGGAGACGGTGTTCAGGTATCCAAAGAGCGCGCTGAGCTGCAGCGCGCTCACAATCAACAGGCCAACATAGGCCCGGTCTTTCAATACCGAGACATAACCCCGAGCCAAACCAAGCGGGGTGCTTGATCGGCGCTGGGCCTTTGGGAGGGTCTCAACCAGAAAGAAGGTCGAAGCGATAGCCAGGGCTAAGCCAAAGAAACCGAATGTGAGAAAGATTGATTGCCATGGAAAGACGGTGACTAGCTGCGAACCGACAATGGGTCCGATGATTGGTGACAGACCCTGAATCAAGAACACCCTGGAGAGCATCTTCAGCATCGGCTGACCGCGGAACAAATCTCTAACCACTGCCCTGGAGACAACGTCGGCGCTCGCTGCAAAAAAGCCCATGGTAAAGCGAAGGATTAGGAAGTACTCGATCTCGGTAACGAAAAACAGCGCGATAGCGCTGGCAGCAAAACCAAACATCGCCATCAGAAGTAGTGGCCTGCGACCAAAAGCATCAGACATGGGGCCGGAAACCAATTGACCAAACGCTAACCCGATAGTCACACCCGCGAGCGAAGCCTGCACCGTGCCGTTTGGCACCCCGAAAAACTCACCTATTTGCGGGAAGGCAGGTAGGTAAGGATCGATGGTGTAAGGAATCAGGCTGATTGAGAAGGCAACTATAAAGATGTAGATAACCAGCATCTTGCGATTTAGTTGGTCACCGGAGTCGATTACCCGACTTCCAGGGGTAAGTCGGAAAGAGAGAGCCACGGCTAGAAGGATAGTCGCTCCCGCAGCACCCCTAGTTGAAGAACAAGGTCTGACTGCCACGTCCGACTTGGCAAAATCCTGACCTGGCAGTCTCGTCCCCAGCACTAGTTGCCAGCGCTGGTGCCTCTCAGCCCAAGCTTTTGATAACAATTCGGATCATTGTCAGAGGGTGCAGCGAGAATTTCGGAGCTCGAAAAGTGCTAATTCGACAACTTGTAAAAATAACTTTTTGGACATTTTGGGTGAATGTCTGCGACACGCCTAAAGATCAGACGCCTTAAAGTTCAAGTTGTGGGTTAATGTTCGAGCAACAACTAAATAAGTGAATTTTTTCGACACGAGACACTAGATGTAGTGGTTAAGTGCTAGGGTAGTAAATCCGCTCAAAGCGATAAATTTCACAA
Organism: uncultured Aquiluna sp.; assembly: GCA_964597935.1. Classification (GTDB taxonomy): domain Bacteria; phylum Actinomycetota; class Actinomycetes; order Actinomycetales; family Microbacteriaceae; genus Aquiluna. The sequence goes on from CAZQZY010000037.1 coordinate 3,830, forward strand.
AAATTCATCAAAAACCGGGGGTTTTGCCCCCACCGAAACAGGAGGAGACACCAATGGCGGTGACCGTTTACACGCTCCCAGCGTGTGTGCAGTGCGACAGCACTAAGCGCATGCTGCAGCGCAACCAGATCGAGTTCGAAGTGGTTGACATGAGCCAGGATCCAGTAGCGCTCGAAATGGTCAAGACCATGGGTTACACCGCTGCTCCTGTTGTCGTTGCCGGTGATGAGCACTGGAGCGGCTTCCGAATGGACAAGATCCAAGCCCTAAGCGCCTAAGTGATGTGCCAGAGATGTTCGATTTGGTTTACTTCTCGAGCGTCTCTGAAAACACCAAGCGCTTTGTGGACAAACTCGGTGGCCACGCGGTCCGAATTCCTCTAAAGACCGAAGAGGCAGCCCGGTTTGTTCACCCCAAGGACAGCGTCCTGATAGTCCCCACCTACGGCGGCGGAAACGATGGATCGACTGTTCCAAAACAGGTAATCAAATACCTGAACAATCCGGACAACCGGAAACATATCAAAGCGGTAATCGCGGGGGGAAACACCAACTTCGGTGAGCACTTCTGTAGAGCGGGAGACATAGTCGCCCAAAAGCTCGGGGTTCCGGTTCTCTACCGCTTTGAAATAACTGGAACACCAGAAGATGTAGTCGAAGTAAAGGAAAGGCTGGCCAGACTGTGGCAAACCAACTCGTAGAAATTGCAGACGACCAGGGAAACCTGATTGGTAAGTCCGGTATTGAGTCAGCGCTGAGCTACCAAGACCTGAACGCGATGATCAACCTCTGGGGACCAGACCAGAAGTTGCAGCTGGAGAAGGACAAGCTTGCGGTTCGCAAGTACTTCCTCGAGCACGTAAACCAGAACACCGTCTTCTTCCACAGCCTCAAGGAGCGCCTGGACTACCTAGTAGAGAACGAGTACTACGAGAAGGAGATCCTGGACCAGTACTCCTTCGAGTTCATTCAGAAGCTAGAGGACCTGGCCTACTCCAAGAAGTTCCGCTTCGAGGCATTCATGGGTGCCTACAAGTTCTACACCGGCTACGCACTGAAGACATTTGATGGCACCCGCTACCTAGAGCGCTTCGAGGACCGCGTTGTAATGGTTGCCCTCACCCTGGCAGCTGGCGACGAGAACATGGCAATTCACCTGGTCGAGGAGATCATCTCCGGTCGTTTCCAGCCAGCTACCCCAACCTTCCTAAACTGCGGCAAAAAGCAGCGCGGTGAGTTTGTCTCCTGCTTCCTACTTCGCATCGAAGACAACATGGAGTCCATCGCTCGCGGTATCAACTCTGCGCTGCAGCTTTCAAAGCGCGGTGGTGGCGTTGCACTGAGCCTTTCAAACGTTCGTGAGTACGGCGCTCCAATCAAGAAGATTGAGGGCCAGTCCTCCGGCATCATCCCTGTGATGAAGCTCCTAGAGGACAGCTTCTCCTATGCAAACCAGCTGGGTGCCCGCCAGGGTGCCGGTGCCGTTTACCTAAACGCTCACCACCCAGACATCATGAGATTCCTCGACACCAAGCGTGAGAACGCTGACGAGAAGATCCGTATCAAGACCCTTAGCCTTGGCGTAGTTATTCCTGACGTAACCATTGAGTTGGCAAAGAACAACGAGGACATGTACCTCTTCTCTCCATATGACGTAGAGCGTCTATACGGCAAGCCAATGAGCGACATTTCTATTACTGAGATGTATCAGACACTTGTAGATGATGGCAGGGTACGCAAGTCCAAGATCAAGGCTCGTGAGCTATTCGAGCGAATCGCAGAGCTGCAGTTCGAGTCCGGTTACCCATACGTCATGTACGAGGACACCGTAAACAAGGCCAACCCAATCCAGGGCCGCATCAACATGTCAAACCTCTGCTCCGAGATTCTGCAGGTGAACACCCCAACCACCTACAACGCAGACCTCTCCTACGACCAGATTGGTAAGGACATCTCCTGCAACCTTGGCTCGATGAACATCGCCATGGCTATGGATGGTCCAGACCTAGGTCTAACCGTTGAGACTGCAATCCGCGCCCTCACTGCTGTATCTGACATGTCAAACATCGAGAGTGTTCGTTCGATCTCGGACGGTAACCACAAGAGCCACGCCATTGGTCTTGGTCAGATGAACCTGCACGGCTACCTGGCTCG
>CAZQZY010000038.1:0-5959 GCA_964597935.1 uncultured Aquiluna sp.
AACCAAGATGTCAAGAATCCATTCCTGAAAGTTGAGTGTGAATGACTCAACTTTGGGTTCTGAGTAGTCTGTTTGCTATGCATGAGCTCACCGCTGCCGGCTTAGCCCCGCTGGCCATCATTCGCCGAGATGGCCTGAACGAGTCTTTCCACTTGGGCACGGCGGCTTTAGTTGCGCCAGATGGTCAGGTGCTGGAGGTGGTGGGAGATGCTGCTGCTTTGATTTATCCGCGCTCGGCCCTGAAGCCAATCCAGGCGATGGTTATGCGCGAGTTGGGCCTAAAGACCGACTCAAGACAGAGCGTTATCTCGATGGCCTCGCACTATGCGACCCAGGAACAGATTGATCTGGTCAAGGGTCTGCTTGCTAGCCATGGCAACTCTGAGTCCGATCTGGGGTGCCCTGAGGCATGGCCCTGGAATCCGGAGTCCAAAGCCTTGGCCACTGAGCAATCTCGGGTCTTCATGAATTGCTCCGGCAAACATGCGGGTTTTCTCGCCACCGCAAAGCTAAATGGCTTCAGCACATCGGACTATCTCTCACCCGAGCACCCGATTCAGCAGCGCGTGAAGGCATTGATCGAGGAGCTAGCTCTGGAGCAGATCGTGAAAACCACAGTTGACGGCTGCGGAGCTCCGCTCTTTGCTATCTCGACTATTGGTCTTGCTAGGGCTCTAACCAAGTTGCCAACCCGTGATCCAGAACTATTCGAAGCCGGTTTGACTCACCCGAACCTCATCGGCGACACCACAACCCCAGATGCGCTTTTGATGAAGCATGGGATCTTCTCCAAACTCGGTGCTGAGGGTGTCTTCACCGCCGTTACCAGATCTGGTCACGCACTTGCGATCAAGTTCGCCGATGGTTCGCTGCGCGCAGCACTCAAGACCACAGCCGCGCTGCTTCACAAGCACGGACTAATCGATAGCCCAACTCGTTTGGCAATCGAGGCTGAAGACTCACTCCAGGTATTGGGCGGCGGCAAGGTTATCGGTGAGATAAAAATTTGCATTTAGGTCATGGGAATTTCCTGGTTCAGGAGTAATCTCAGGCCATGACCGACAGCGCCGTTGCAACCAAGAAGTCTCGCGGAACATTTGCCTGGGCCCTTTGGGACTGGGCAGAGCAACCCTTCCCCACCATCTTCTCCACCTTCATTTTCCCGATCTACATCACCTCCTCGGCCTTTGGCCCAGAGGAAGACACATCGAGAGCCCTGGGTCTGGCTGCCACCATCGCCGGTATTGCCGTGGCTTTGGTAGCGCCGGTCTTCGGTCGCAGATCAGATGAGATGGGCCGAAGAAAGTTTTGGTTGCTGGTCAACACCCTGGTGCTGTCGGGTGTTATGGCTTCGCTGTTCTTTATTGCTCCAACCCCAGAGATGCTGTGGCTGGGTCTAATCATCTTTAGCTTTGGTGGTTTTGTGCAGGAGATTGCCTTCATCAACTACTACGCAATGCTCCGGCAAGTCTCCACCGAGAAAAACATCGGTAAGGTCTCCGGCTTTGCCTGGGGACTTGGCTACGTGGGCGGCATCATCCTGCTGCTGGTTTCGCTAGTTGGCTTTGTCCAGACCGATACACCCTGGTTCGGCATTCCAACCGAGGATGCCCTGAATGTCAGGGCCGTGTTCCTATTCAGCGCAATCTGGCTCCTAGTGTTCTCGATTCCGCTATTTGTCCGCGTTCCTGAGGTCAAAGCCAAGGAAAACCTTGAGAAAGAGAGCGTTATTGAGAGCTATTTCAAGCTCTGGGCTCAGCTCAAGTCACTTCGCAAACAGGCTCCTGAGACCTTCAAGTTTTTGATCTCCTCAGCCATCTATCGCGATGGCCTCTCTGGAGTGTTTGCATTCGGTGGAGCTCTTGGCTCCCTGGCATTTGGTTTCGAGCTTGCCGAGGTGATCATCTTTGGTATCGCAGCCAATCTAATGGCGGGCATTGGTGCCGCTATCGGTGGCTTCCTCGATGACAAGTGGGGCGGAAAGCGCACCATCATGGTCTCCTTGATTGGCCTAACGATTGCTGGTTTTGGGGTCTTCGCCTTTGCCAGCGCTGGCCCAATCACCTACTGGATCGGTGGGTTGGCTCTAACACTGTTCGTTGGTCCTGCGCAGGCAGCATCGAGATCGTTTGTCGCCAAATTCACCCCTGCCGGTCGCGAGGGTGAGGTCTTTGGTCTCTACATGACAACCGGTAGGGCGGTTAGCTTCCTGAGCCCACTACTTTGGACCACCGCGATTTCGATTGCGTTGAGTGCTGGAATTGGCAATGCTCAGGCCACCGTCTACGGAATCCTTGGTCTGATGCTGGTTCTCGTGGTGGGTATCTTGCTATTGGCAAGGGTCAGCCCGACACCGCAGGTAATAAACGCCTAGGTAAACAACTACCCATTCTTGGGTTTACGCTTATCGGGTGTCTAAACCGAGTGCGTTCCGAGCGTTTAGGCACCGCAATTACCGGGTTCTCTTCCCTGCCAACGTGCTATCGAACATTGGAACCTGGGCTCAGCGAATCGCTCAAGACTGGCTAGTTCTCGAGCTGACCAACTCGGCACAGCTTCTCGGCATCATCACCGCGCTCCAGTTCCTTCCTTCACTGCTGTTGAGCCTGTATGGCGGGGTCTTGGCAGACCGCTTCGATAAGCGAACCCTGCTGATCATCACCAACATTGGTGCAGGCCTCGGATCCCTAACCCTGGGATTGTTGGTTATCACCGAGCAGGTTGAGGTTTGGCACGTTGCTGTCCTGGCCTTCACGGTCGGAGTCTTCTCAGCCCTTGACGCCCCGGTTAGAACGAGTTTCAACTCAGAGCTGGTTGGTCAAAAGGACATTCCCAGCGCTATCAGCCTCAACAGCGCTAACTTCAACGCTGGGAGACTGATCGGGCCAGCGGCCTCGGGCTTTTTGATTGTGCTGTTTGGCACTGGGCTTTCGTTTGTAATCAACTCCTTCACCTATGTGGCGGTGGTCGTGAGTCTGATTCTGATTCGCAAAAACGAATTGTTTATTTCGGTAAAGCCAGAGCGCGGGGCGAAGCTCAAGGAGGCCGTTAACTACGTTCTCGGTCACACCGAGATTCGCCTAGTCATGATCGCAGTGTTTTTCGCCACCACCTTCGGGTTGAACTTCCAGATATTCATGGCGGTTATGGCGACCCAGGAGTTTGGCAAGGGTCCTGCCGAGTTCGGAATTCTGGGCAGCATCCTGGCGGTGGGATCATTCACCGGCGTCTTGGTTTCGGCTCGCCTCGAGCACATGAGGGTTCCGAAGTGGGTGATGCGGTTCGGCATGGCCTTTGGCTTGTTGCTAATGATTACCGCCTGGATGCCCACCTACGGGACCTTTGCCGCCATTCTTCCCCTGGTCGGTGGCATGGCACTGATGATGTTGATTGGTGCCAACTCGTTTGTGCAGACCAACTGTGAGCCGACGCTGCGTGGCCGTGTCATGGGCATCTACCTGCTGATCTTCATGGGCGGCACCCCAATTGGCTCCCCTGCAATTGGTTGGTTCGCCGAGAACTTCGGTGTGCGCATCACGGTGTTTATCTGTGGCGTGATTGTGCTGGTTGCAGCATTAGCTATCGCGATCATCATCAAGCGCAGTCCCGGGCCTGAGCCGAAGACCGAATCGCTACCTGTGATAACCGATCCACAAAACTAATCTCTACACCCCGTAGAATGTCCGCATGTCAAAGCGCAAACAGGGTGAGCTCGAATCAGAAGTGCTGAGCTGCCTGTGGGACAGGCCGGATGGGCTGAGTTCTCAGCAAATTCTTGCGATGCTGGGTGATGACTCCCTTGCCGTGACGACCATCCTCACCGTGCTCAGCCGTTTGGTCGACAAGGGCTTGGTTGTGAGGGAGCCAGGTAACGGCCGAACTTTGATCTTCAAGTCTGCTTCGTCTCGCGAGGAACACACCGCCAGACTGCTGTTGGATGCGATGGACCAGTCGAACCCGGCTCTAGTGTTCTCACACTTCGCCGGTGGGCTATCAGCTAAGCAGCTGGAACAGCTGAAACAGGCACTGGGTCAGTAACGCTCCAACAGCTTTTTCATCAATTCAATCTCGGCGGTCTGGGTCTCGATAATGTCTGCCCGTAGCTTTTGAGCCGCTGGGTAGTTGGAGTTTGAAAGCATGTCCGCCATGTCAATGGCACCCTCGTGGTGCTTGATCATCCCCGAAAGGTAAAGCTTCTCAAATTCGACTCCAGACGCCGCTCTCAAGGCCTCGAGTTCGGACTCCGTGAGCATGCCCCCCATCGAGTGACCGGCGTGATCCATGCCCGCATCACCGAACTCATCAATCCAGGTCTGCATGAGCGAGATCTCGGGGTCTTGGGCGGCGATGATTTCAAGCGCTAGGGCGTTGATCTCTGGGTTATCAGTGCGGTCGGCCACAAGTTCAGACATTTCAATCGCCTGCTGGTGGTGCGGGATCATCATCTGAGCAAACATCACCTCATTGGTCGTTAGCTCGCCAGATTTCGAATCTGAAGTTGTCGAACCAAGCAAGCCACAGGCCGAGAGAGCGAAGAGCAGCGGAAGCAAAAGTATTGATCTCAATAGGCGCATATCCAAAAGCCTAAGTCATCTAGACTCACCTCGAGAGGGGCCGACTTGAACAGTGAACTACTGGGTCTAGTGCTCCTTTTGGAGCTAGTTCTGGCCATCTCCACAACCGCCCCCCTGACGCTGAGTGGGAAATTCACCAAGCACCCAAACTTAGGAATTGCGATTTGGTTCGTGCTGCTGACGGTTAGCTTCGTGGCCGCCTTGGCGGCGGTCTTGATTGCGTTTAGCTCGGTATTCCAAAGCTACTTCAGCCTCCAAGCTGGGCAGGATCTCGGCGAAATCCTGCTGATTAGCTTTGCTCCCTGGATTCTCTTGGCCTTTGCCGGGGTGTTGCTCGCTATTACAAATCTCCGTCTCGCTCCCTACTTTCAAGCCCGAGAACGGAACCTCGATCTCAATCAGCTATCCAAGCCCACAGGCACATTGTTTGAGGGGGTATCTGTGCGTGAGCTAGCAGTTCCGGGCTATTTTGCAATCACCCGAGCAGGCGTGATCTACCTCTCGAGCGCGGCACTCGCGCTAGACAAGGTAAGACTTGAAGCCGTGCTGTGGCACGAACTGGGTCACATCAGACTGCAACACCAAGTGCTGAAGGCGGTGAGTGCCTTGGCGCTCACCATCGCGCCGTGGTTCTTAGTTTCCAAGGTGTTTAGCTTTGAGGTCGCGCGGCTGTGCGAGATCGCAGCCGACCGCTACGCATTGAGGCACGTAAATGGCAAGGTATTGAGCGAGGCCAGAAGCCTATTTCTCTAGCGGGGAGTTCCCGACATCCGAGATGTGGAAGTTGAGGTAGCTGCGCGAAGCTGTTGGCCCCCGCTGTCCCTGATAACGAGAGCCATACTTGGCTGAGCCGTATGGGTTCTCACTGGCCGATGAGAGCTGGAAGAAGCACAGCTGTCCAATCTTCATACCTGGCCAGAGCTTGATAGGCAGGGTTGCCACGTTTGAGAGCTCAAGCGTCACGTGACCCTGGAAACCTGGGTCAACAAAACCGGCAGTGGAGTGAGTTAGCAATCCCAGGCGACCCAGGGATGACTTGCCTTCTAGGCGAGCGGCAATGTCGTCTGGCAGTGAAACAAACTCAAACGTTGAGCCAAGCACAAACTCACCCGGGTGCAGGATGAATGGCTCATCAGAGGCCACCTCAACGAAGCGGGTTAGGTCGTCCTGCTGCTCGCGAGGGTCGATGAACGGATATTTGTGGTTATCAAACAAGCGGAAGAAGCGATCCAGACGAACATCCATGCTCGAAGGCTGGATGAGCTCCATGTTCAAAGGATCTAGGCCGATTCGGCCGGCCTCGATCTGAGCTCGGATATCGCGGTCTGATAGCAACATGTCAAAAGGTTATCGGTTAGTTTTGTCCACATGAGCCAATCCAATGA
>CAZQZY010000039.1:0-5816 GCA_964597935.1 uncultured Aquiluna sp.
GTGTGGATGTGGGCGAGGTTTGAACAGATAACCGCTCCCCAGCGTGGCATCATCGAGGTGAGGCCGACCACGTTCGCACCGGTGCCGTTGAATACCGGGAAGACCTCGGCATCTTCGGAGAACTGCTCCTTGATAACTGCCTTGAGTCGCTCGGTGTAGACATCGTCACCGTAGGCAGTTTGATGGCCGTTGTTGGCTTCGGCTAACGCTTGCAAAACCTCGGGGTGAACCCCTGAGTAGTTGTCGCTGGCGAACCCGCGCCAGTTCTCATCGTGAAGCTTCAACTCTTGCCTTCCCTAACCAGGTAATTAGCCATTCCCGGTAATGCCAATCGTAGATTGAATCACCGGAGTCATCTTCTTCACCAGCGCCTCATAGAACATCGAGAGCGGGAACTCGTCATCCAATACCTTGTCGGTTAGCTCGGACGGTGTTCCACTCAGTGGCAAGTCTCCCCTGTGCCAAGCCGAAGCAGGGTGCGGGGCGAGCCAGGTCGATACCAGTTCGTATGCCTTTAGCCAGTGCACGACCTTTGGTCTGTCGATGGAGTCGAAGTAGAGCTGATTGATCTCATCAGAGAGTGCGACCACCATGTCAGGCAGTTCAGCCCAGTCGATTGCTAGTTGGGTGTCGGTCCAGTGCAGCACCTTGCGTTTGTGTAGGTATGCAAACAGTAGCTGCCCAGCAACCGAGTCGTAGTTGCGCTTTCGGGTTCCGGTCAGCGGGAATCGGAATATGCGATCAAACAGAATCGCATACTGCACCAATTGAGCGAAGTCCCTGGTTTCCTCGTCGACCTTGGGATCGCGAGAAAGCTTTACTGACTCTCTGAATGCGGTCAGATCACAGCGGAGTTCTTCAAGTCCGTAGAGGAAGAAGGGCATGCGCTGCTTGATCATGAACGGGTCGAAGGGCAGGTCCCCGCGCATGTGGGTGCGGTCATGGATCAGATCCCACATCACAAAGGTCTGCTCACAAAGCCTCTGGTCATCAAGTAATCGCTGAGCACCCGATGGAAGCTCGAGCCGAGTAATGTCGCTGGCTGCAGCAACTACCTTTCTGAATCTTGCAGCCTCACGGTCGGCGAAGATGCCTCCCCAGTTGAAATCTGGTAGTGCAGCCGCGGTGCCCTCGGGAGCACCGGCTGGAACTCTTGGAGTCACCGATACCGACTCTGGGAAAATCACTGCCGAGTTAGTTAGGTAACCGGGGGTGAAGTCCAGGAACCTTACCGGCAAGAAAGCAGGGTTAGTGAAGCTCTTCTCGAGTTCTGCCACAAACTCCGGCCAGATCACCTCTAGCACCACTGCCTCAACCAAACGATCGGTGGAGCCGTTTTGGGTGTACATCGGAAATACGACGAGGTGTGCGGTTTTATCGTGACGGCTCAGCTGGGGTTGGAACCTATCGAGAGAGTTGTAGAAATCAGGTACTGGAAAACCAGAGTTTGACCAGGCGTCAAAATCATCGGCACAGGCGAGAAGGTATTCAGCATCGTGGGTCAGCACTGTTGCTAGTTCGCGAAGCGCACCCGAGATCCCCGCTACCGCGATCGAGCAAATCTTGTGAACTGATTTTTCGGGAATGCTGCCATCGTGAATTTGGTGACCTCGTAGCGTGAGTGCCGAGGATTTGATTACCTCCCAGTGCTCGGACTGAGTTATTTCGAAAGCCGATACTGAAGCGCTAACAACTGACATGCGAACCTCCTTGTGCGCACAACAGCTCCTACGGAGCAACTGCTTCCAGCGTAGCTTCCAACCCAACTGTTTCCAGCGCATTAGGCCGCTAATTCATGGTGCGTTAGCCTTTAGTTATGGCTCGAAGCGTTTATGTGGCATCGGTAGAGGGTCACACCATCAAATCTGCAATCGCCCTAGGTGTTTTGGACACCATGAAAAGGGCGTATGGATCGGTCGGCGTCTTCCGAGCAGTTTCTCCGCAACTGGAATCCAGGGATCCTGTTCTCGAGATGTTGCACGAACTCTCGGGCAGTCAACTAGCACTCGAAGATTGTGTGGGCGCAAATTACAAAGATGTCCATGCTTCACCCGAGAAAGCGCTGGGCCAGATTCTCGAGAGATTCAAAAAGATTGAGCGTGAGGTTGAAGCGGTCGTGATTCTCGGATCCGACTACACCGATGTCGTCTCACCGGCCGAGCTCTCCTTCAACGCCAAAGTCGCCACCAACCTCGCCGCTCCAATGCTGCTGGTTCTATCGGGTAGAAATTCCCTCTCGGGAGAGGAAAACCTAGGGCAAGCACCTGAGCGTGATGCGGGAGAGGTTGGTCAAGTTGCCGATTTAGCAATGCAGGAGCTAGCGGAGGCCAACACAACTTTGCTAGCTGCGGTGGTAAATCGCGCTGGAGCTGATAGCGAGTCCATCCGACAAAAGGTGGCAGCAAAACTCCCGGTCGGTGTCCCGGTTTGGGTAGTGCCTGAGGATCCATACCTTGTTGCACCGCGCATGAGTCAGGTAATGAATGCGGTTTCTGGCGAATTAGTTTTTGGTGATGTGTCTCGCTTACAAGATGAAGCAATGGACGTCGTAGTTGCTGCCATGAGCGAAGTCAACGTGCTGGCTCGCCTTAAGGAAAATGCGGTAGTTGTAGCACCGAGCGATCGCACTGACGTCCTACTTCCGCTAGTAATGGCAGACAGCTCAGACACCTTCCCGAAGCTCACCGGAATTGTGCTAAATGGAGGGTTTGAACTGCCCGAATCAATTGCGAGATTGATCAGAGGTGTGAAGCCAACCGTGCCGGTAATAGCCTGTCCGGGCGGCAGCTTTGACACCACCATGAAGGTGATCCGAACCCGTGGCACGCTTTCACTCTCGGACCCAGGCAAAATCTCTCGGGCCAGAAAGTTGTTTGAAGACTCAGTTCCGCTTGGAACCCTGACCCAGTTGATTGCCGAGGTTAGTGCCGAACCGATCACCCCGCTGATGTTTGAGTACTCGCTCGCCGAGCGAGCCCGCTCCGACCGGAAGACGATTGTGCTTCCGGAGGGTAACGACGATCGAGTTCTCACTGCTGCGGCCGAAGTCTTGGCCAAGGGCATCGCCAAGCTGATCATTCTGGGAAAGCCAGCAGATATCCAGAACAGAGCAAAAGCGCTGAATGTTGATATTTCTTCAGCCCAGCTAATCGAGATTGCAACCTCGGAGCACTTCGAGAGATGCGTTACCGAATACGTCTCGCTTCGCTCGCACAAGGGAATGACTTACGAAAAAGCCAAGGAGGTCATGCTCGACGAGAGCTTCTTTGGCACCATGCTGGTTCAGCTCGGTATCGCAGACGGCATGGTCTCGGGAGCCTGCCACACTACCGCACACACGATCACCCCTTCCTTCCAAATAATCAAAACCAAACCCGGGGTATCGGTGGTGTCAAGCGTCTTTCTTATGGCGCTTCGCGATCGAGTTGTGGTTTACGGTGACTGCGCTGTCATCCCAGAACCAACCGAGGAGCAGCTCGCGGATATTGCGATCTCTTCGGCTCAGACCGCTAGGGCGTTCAACATCGAGCCGCATGTGGCCATGCTGTCCTACTCAACCGGCGAAAGCGGATCGGGTGCCGAGGTTGATCGCGTTAGAAATGCAACAAATTTGGTTCGTCAGCGTGCACCAGAACTTTCGGTTGAGGGTCCAATTCAGTTTGATGCCGCGGTCGATGCCGGAGTAGCTAAAACCAAACTCCCTGGGTCCACCGTTGCAGGACGAGCCACGGTATTTGTCTTCCCAGATTTGAACACTGGTAACAACACCTATAAGGCAGTGCAAAGAACTTCGGGGGCTTTGGCAATCGGCCCGATTCTTCAGGGTCTGAAAAAGCCGGTCAACGATCTATCTCGCGGGGCTTTGGTCAAAGACATCGTGAACACCATCGCCATCACTGCGATTCAGGCGGGAGCTAGCCAGTGAAGCCGGTCTTGGTTGTGAACTCTGGTTCAAGCTCGTTGAAGTATCAGGTCGTTGACGTTGACTCAAATCAATCACTGCTGAGCGGCTTGATTGAGCGAGTTACCGATCACGCTGCAGCCTTTGAGCAAATGGTGAGTGAGCTGAAAAGCTCAGGCATTGCTCCGGTGGCGATTGGTCATCGCGTGGTCCACGGTGGAGCAAAGTTTTCTCAACCGGTGCTAATCGATGAGCGAGTTCTTGCCGAGATTGAGTCGTTGGTTCCCTTGGCTCCATTGCATAACCCAGGCAACCTAGCGGGCATTCGTGGCGCTATCCAAGCCTTCCCCGGGCTTGGTCAGGTGGCCGTGTTTGATACCGCCTTTCACCAAACCATGCCACCAGCTTCATATCGCTACGCAATTGACCGTGAGCTGGAGCAGAGGTATGGGATTCGTCGCTACGGCTTCCATGGCAGCTCACACTCCTATGTCTCACGCAGAGCCGCAGCATTTTTGGGCAAGCCAACCTTCACTGGAATTGTCTTGCACCTTGGAAATGGCGGCTCCGCCTGCGCGGTGAAGAATGGAAAGTCCATCAACACCTCGATGGGCCTGACGCCGCTTCAAGGACTCGTGATGGGAACTAGATCTGGTGACATCGATCCGGCCATAGTGCTCTATCTGGCAAATCAAGGTTTGCGCCTGTCTGAGATCGATGAGAGTTTGAACAAAAACGCGGGACTCAAGGGCATGACCGGGGACTCAGATTTGCGAGATGTTCTTGCCCGTGCTGAAGCAGGTGACAACCTTGCAACTGAGGCACTAGATGTCTATGCGCTGCGCGCAAAGCAATACATCGGGGCATACATCGCGCAGCTTGGAGAAATCGATGCCCTAGTTTTCACCGCTGGGGTTGGCGAGAACTCCTCAGCTATGCGAAGGATGATTACCGAAAGGCTGGAGCACTTAGGTATCGAACTCGACTCCAAGAAAAACAGCGAGCGTTCCAAGCTAGAGCGAGAGATTTCGTCCGCAAACTCTCGAATAAAAGTTCTGGTGATTCCTACAAACGAAGAGTTAGAGATAGCGATTCAAACTGCCGCGCTCACTTTGCAGTCTTAGGCTTTGAGCATGGCACTGGCAAAAGCAAAATCTTGGGACACCGGAACAATCGCGGCTGGTTTCTTGTGGGACAGCCCAAACCCGAAAGCAAATCTTTTGCTCCAGCACGGACTCGGTGAGTATGCCGAGCGCTTTGTCTGGCAATACAACCAACTAATTCCAAAGCTCGTTGCCCGCGGATTCAACGTCTATGCCATAGATCTTCCCGGCCACGGCGAAACAGCCGGGGTCAGGGGATTGGTGGACGTCAACGAAGCCTTGATGCTACACCTCTCAGCGCGGAATGCCATCAACTCAGACCTCCCATTGGTTCTATTCGGCCACTCGCTCGGTGGTCTTGTGACTGCTGGGTCAGTGGTATCAAACCCAACTGGCATCACTGCCGCGGTTTTGTCATCGAGCGCAATGCAGACTCCATCAAAGCGTTGGGAACGCATGCTCTCGAAGCTGGTAACGGCAATCAACCCGGAGGGGGACATGCCACTTCCCAGGCCGGGTGAAGAGTGCCTGACTCGAGACCTAGAACTTCTCAAGCTGATTGCTGCAGACGACAAGATGTATCACGGCAAGGCGAGAAATTTGGTGGCAAAGACCGTGCTGGAAATCTCAGACATGGTCTGGTCAAGAATTGACCAGTGGAGTGTTCCAACCCTGGTGATACACGGTGACAAGGATCTCTCCACCAACCACTTGAATTCGATTCGCCTGTTCGAAACTATCCCGGCGCAGGACAAAAAACTTCGCATCTACGAGGGTGGATACCACGAGCTTTTGAACGACCTCGACAAGGC
>CAZQZY010000040.1:0-5766 GCA_964597935.1 uncultured Aquiluna sp.
CGGTATTCACCCACTTCTTCAAGGTGATGCTTCCGCTACTTAGACCACCGCTAGCTTCGCTCGCGGTTTTGATGACCACCTGGATCTACAACGATTTCTTCTGGGCATTGGTATTGATGTCGACGGACAATAAACGTCCGATTACATCAGCGCTTGGTAGGTTGCAGGGTGAGTTTGTCACCGACTACAACCTGTTGGCAGCTGGTGCGATGATCGCCGCCATCCCAACCCTGATCGTGTTCTTTATCCTGAGAAAGCAGTTCGTTTCCGGACTAACTCTTGGTTCAACCAAGGGCTAAGCAGTTACAAAGACGCTCTCGTAACCGCGCAAAACAAACGTCGGTCTTCTCACGGGCTCAGCTGTTAGCTCAAGCTTGGGGTAGCGCTTGATTAACGCTGGCAACGATGTTGTCATTTCCATCCTCGCAAGCGGAGCCCCAATACAGAAGTGAATGCCTGCACCAAAACCGATATGAGGATTTGGATCACGGGTGAGGTCGAGCTGGTCTGGATTATCAAACACGGTCTCGTCTCGCCCAGCACTTCCGAGCAGGGCAGCAATCTTTTGGCCAGCCTCAATCTTGACGCCACCAACCTCAGTGTCTTCGGTTGCAGTTCGCTCGAATAGGTGAAGCGGAGCATCAAACCGCAAGAACTCGTCTACGGCAGTTGCAGCCAGTTCATCTGGTTTGGACTTGAGAAGTTCTAGCTGCTGTGGGTTTTTCAGGGTTGCGACCATGCCATTACCAAAACCATTGACACTAGCTTCGTGGCCGGCATTTAGAAGCAGCACGCAGGTTGCAATCAACTCGTGAGCATTTAGCTTTTCGCCATCTTCTTCGACCAAGGCTAAGTCCGTAATCAAATCAGTGCCGGGGTTTCGTTTGCGCTCTAGCATCAGCCCGTGAACGTATTCGGCAAATTCCTCAGATGCCTTCACAGCCTCTGCCTTGTCGGACTCGCTCGGGCTCACCTCATACATCTTCACGATCGCCTGCGACCATGGTCTGAGCAAGTGTTCGTCACTGTCTGGGAAGCCAAGCATTGAGGCAATAACCTTCACCGGAAGTGGCTCGGCAAAGTCTGCAATCAGATCAAACCTGCCATCGGTTTTTAGTTTCTGCTCAATCCCATCAAGCAGCATGTTGGTCAGCCGCTCAACATCTGGACGAAGGCTTTCAATCTTCTTGGGATTGAAGGCTTTCATCACCAGCGAGCGAAGCCTGGTGTGTTTTGGTGGCTCGGAATCCAGAATCGAGTCTGCGTGTAGCCAGTTGAAAGTCTCCCAGGTTTCTTGCGGTTCTTTTGGCTTGAAGATTCGACCTAGTGCTCGGTTGCGCAACACTGCATTCGCATCTTTGTGGGTGGCGGCTAGAAAGAGATTGAGATTCTCGTCCCAGATTGGCTGACCTTGTTTTCTAAGTTCCTTTAGTGCTGGGTATGGATTATCTATAAATCCAGGATCCTGCATGTTCAGCAATTACTTTGCCTCCAGCTTGATGTTGCTGATGTCAAGGCGGTCAGCCTTGAAGCTGTTTACGTGGTGATCTGATGGATAACCAATCGCTATGCCGCAGAGCAGTTTGTATTGGGGTGGAACATTGAACTCTTTGCGAACCG
Organism: uncultured Aquiluna sp.; assembly: GCA_964597935.1. GTDB lineage: Bacteria > Actinomycetota > Actinomycetes > Actinomycetales > Microbacteriaceae > Aquiluna. The sequence continues at coordinate 1,621 of CAZQZY010000040.1, forward strand.
GTGGTGCCCACATTCCGCTTGCCCCTTGTGCGCAGGTACCAAGACCGTGAGCGTGTGCTGAGAGCATAAGGTTTTGCATGAACAGACCGGCATCAGAGATTGAGTGAACTCCGAGCCCCGAGTGAGTAAAGATGAACAGAGAAACTGGCGCACCAAAGAACTCGTAGTTCCTCGCCCACTGCGCACTTCGCGCTTTTCGATCATCGCGCTTGATTCCGATGTGACCGTAGAGTTCAGCGCCAACTCGTGCCGAACGTGGCTTTAGGTCAGCTGGGTAATTTCGAACGATTTTGTAATCAGATTCAGGTAACCCAAACCTGGTGAAGAAAAGCTTTATCTTGCCCCAGGTGCCACCAGCGAGAGCCTTATCGGCGGCATCCCAGCGCCTAAGAAACTCGGCACTTATTCGGTCTCTGACATCCCCCTTTGCAATGGCAACCAGGTAGGGACGAGTGTTCGACCAGGAAGGTGCTGTCATGGCATCCTGCAGCACAGTATCGATTAGCTCGTCTGGGACTGGGGTTGGTAGAAAGTCTCGAGTGGTGCGGCGCGAAGCCACGAATTCCCGCCATTGGGCAGGATCAATTTTCTTGCTCACAGGCTAAGACTAATGCTCGATAGCGCCTTCTTTGGGGCAGTGAGAAACTAAGGTGCTAGGTTGAGCAAGTGGCACTAAATCCTCCCGCAGGGCTCTCGACACAAGAGGCCAAAATTCGCCTCTTGGAGAGCGGGCCTAACGAGCTAGAGGCTGCCGCCAAGTCCGGACCCATCAAGCGTGTACTCAAAGTTTTGAGTGAGCCAATGCTGATCCTTTTGAGCATTGCAACCGGAGTCTCGTTTGTCATCTCAGAGCCTCTTGAGGCCTCGGTGTTGGCGCTGATGATTGTCTTTATCATCGGCACCACTACCTATCAAGAAGGTAAGGCCGAGAAAGCACTGCAGGCACTCAAATCACTCTCTGCTCCGATGGCGATGGTGATGCGCGATGGTGAGTGGGTTCGTCGCTCAGCCTCCGAGTTAGTCGTTGGTGATCTAATCAGGCTTTCAGAAGGTGACCGGGTCCCAGCCGATGCGCGCATCTTCGAGGCAAACAACCTCGGGATCGATGAGTCGACTCTGACGGGGGAGTCACTCTCTGTAATTAGATCTGCCGGTGAGATTGCCTCAGCTGGAACGTCTGTGGTTTCAGGTCGTGCCGATGCAATAGTCGAGGCAACTGGAGGTAACACGGCGCTTGGTCAGATTGGTGTCTCACTAAAGAACATCAAACCGCAGCGCACTGCGGTGCAACGGCAGATTGATAAAGCGGTGAGGGTGATCGCTGTCATAGCGATTAGCGCTTCGATTCTTGTCGCCCTAGTTGTGTTTCTGACTCGAGGCGAGTTAGCCGAGAGCATCCTCGCCGGGCTATCCCTAGCCATGGCGATGATTCCGGAAGAGTTCCCGGTCGTGCTCACTCTCTTCTTTGCCCTTGGTGCCTGGCGAATGTCCAAGGAAAAAGTTTTGGCGAGACGCTCTGCAGTTATCGAGACCTTAGGTTCGGCAACTGTCATCTGCACAGATAAGACCGGCACTCTCACGATGAATCAGATGTCGGTTGATCAACTCCTGCCCTCAGGAAGCGAAGCAGATCTGCGATTCTTTGGGGCGCTTGCCTCTCCTGAAGAATCATTCGATCCGGTCGATGCAGCCTTCTCTTCGCTGGGGCTAAAAGGCAAGTTGACAGCCCAGACCGAATATCCGCTCAAGCACGAACTAACCGCCATGACAATTGTTTGGAGGGCAGAGGATCATCTGGTGCTGGCGTGTAAAGGATCGCCCGAGGCAGTGGCCCGAATCTGCAACGTGCCGCTTGAAAACATCGTCGACGATCTCGAGGCGCTGTCGGTTGGAGGACGAAGAATCCTTGCGGTCGCTGGAGCAAGGCTTCCGCTAAGCACGACCCTCCCTGCAAATCAGCTTGAGTTGGAAATGCAGTTCATGGGCTTGGTAGCGCTTAGAGACCAAGTCAGACCGGGAGTTCCTGAGGCCATCGCCGAGTGCAAAGAGGCTGGGATTCGAGTACTGATGATGACCGGCGACTTCGCCGGCACAGCCCGCGAGATCGCGAATGAGGTGGGACTTGCCACCGAACACATAATCACCGGTGCAGAGATTGATTCGCTCTCTGACCTTGAGCTAATCGAGCGGGCAAAGAATCTAACCATCTGTGCTCGCGTGACACCGAGTCAGAAGCTCAGGGTGATTCACGCTTTGAAATCCTCAGGTGAGATCGTTGTAATGACTGGCGATGGCATCAATGATGCTCCTGCCCTGAAACTCGCCAACATTTCAATTGCGATGGGTCTTAGGGGCACCGATGTAGCTCGTGAAGCATCAGATTTGATTCTGACCGACGACAACTTTGCATCGATAGTTGCCGGCATCAAGCGCGGCAGAACAATCTATTCGTCTTTGAAAAAAGCCTTCGCCTACATACTCGCTATTCACGTTCCACTTCTCGGGATGGCGATGATTCCGATCTTTTTGTTTGACTGGCCCATCGTTCTGTTACCCGCAATGGTGGCGTTTATTGAGATGGTGGTTGATCCGGCCTGCACCGTGATTTTCCAAGCGGAGCCTGCAGATCCGAAGATAATGAAGCAAAAGCCAAGGCCGGTTTCAGAGGGGTTGTTTGCCCGCGGCACACTGCTGATTGCGCTTCTTCAGGGCTTCTCGGTTTTGTTGGTGGCGGTGTTGATATACGTGGCTGCTGGGATGGCAGGGCGCGAGGATGATCAGATCCGCACCATCAACTTTGTCTTTCTGATTCTTGCCAACGTGTTTTTGATTCTGACCAATAGGTCTTGGACCATGCCAACAGTTCAAATTCTGTTTAAGCGCAAAAACCCAACTGTCAAATGGATAGTTGGGTCAGCGCTTGTGCTGTTGGTTGCGATTGTGGAACTTCCGCTTGCCAGAGAGGCCTTCAACCTTGGTGCCATCTCGGGCGTTGATTGGGTTTTGTTGCTGATCGCGAGCTACCTAAGCGTCGCTTGGTTTGATGCTTATAAGAGCATTCGCTTCAGCAAAACCAACTAGCGGTAGTTTGCGAATAGTGATGGGAAAAGAGCACCAAACACGAGCGCTGCAGGCAAGCTCAAACTGAGCACGAGCGCCTGGACTACATCCCAGTCAATTCTGAACTTCTTCATTTTGTCTCCCTTAGAAAGCACACGGCCGGGGTTTTATCCCCGGCCGTGGCTGTCTGCATTTTTGAGTTACTTCTTGAACTCGGTCTTTGCGAACTCAGCGTCGTCCTCAGCGCTCTTGATGCGAGCGATGGTGAAGATCACTAGGCCGAATAGACACTTGGCCAAGATGTCAGCAATGGTGTAACCGGTCTCACGAAGAACGAAGCCGCCCTCGTCGAATCCAGTTGCGTTCATGTTGAAGATGAACGAGATTGGGTAAACACCCCAGGTTGCTAGAAGAAGAAGACGTAGCTCCTTGATCTTGCGCTGTACAGCCTCGGACTGGCCAGCAAGACCCTTACCTAGCTCTACGAAGAGTACGTAGAGGATGTATAGGAATGGGATGGTGGATAGTAGGCCCCATAGTGGTGCGTCACCCTGGTAAAGCAGGTTCAGCTGTGCGTCACCTGGGTAACCCAGTGCGATCATCGCTGCAGCAGCAGGAACCAACTTGTTTAGCAGGCTGCGCTGTACGGTTGCGGCCAGTGCCAATACGGCAACGGTCTCAACCAGTAGCAGTGGCACGGTTAGGAACCAGTCCACGTAACGGTATCCGACGTTGTAAGCAACTACACCCATGCCCTCTGGGCCGAATGCGTGCTTGAAGTCGTCGAACATTCTGAAGTAGTGGTAGGCAGCGATTGCGGTCACGGTACCGGAGACCATTACGGCCATGCGGTAACGAGGTGCAACGCGCTCACGCGCTACGAACAAGAAAATGGAGGTGAATAGCATGCTCGCGATACCAAGAGAGAGCATGTTGTAAACAAGGGTGTACGACCCATTGCTCATAAATTCAGATAGTGAACCCACGTGAATCCTTTCAATGTTTCTGATTTAGGTAAGTCAGAAGCATTGATTCGTCGAAGTTTGTAGCTTCCTCGGCGAACCGCGCCTCTTTGCACGACTCACG
>CAZQZY010000041.1:0-1308 GCA_964597935.1 uncultured Aquiluna sp.
AGCGTAAAGAGCCTCGGCGGTAACCACATGGTCACCTTTGAAACCAAGATTTTTGATAGCCAGGACTCCCTGGTCTGCACCGCAATCTCCACGCTTGTAGTGAGGGGTGAGTAATGCCAAAGTTTGAGGAATTAGAGGTAGGCCAGCAGGTCGCTTCCAAAGAGTACAAGTTCACCAGAGACTCGCTAGTGCGCTATGCCGGAGCATCGGGCGATTTCAACACCATTCATTACCGAGATGACATAGCCCAAGCGGTTGGACTCCCCGGAGTTCTAGCTCACGGCATGCTGACCATGGGTGTATCGGTTCAGCCAGTTGTGTCGTGGCTCGGCGATGCCGGCAAGATCATCGACTACGGCGTGCGCTTTACCAAGCCGGTAGTTGTGCCGCCGCACGGCAGTGCCGTGGTGAATGTGGTTGCCACTGTTGCCCAGCTCGATGCCGAGACCCGCAAGGCAAGGATCGATTTGACTACCTCGTTTGAGGAAAACAATGTGCTCGGTAAAGCGCAGGTTTGGGTGCAACTTTGAGTTTTGTAGAACCGGTAGCGCTATCAACCCTCACAACGATGCAGGTTGGTGGCACTCCAAAATCGCTGAAGCGCTGCGAGAGCGCTGCAGAGCTCTATGCGGCAGCGAAGGCAGCCTGGCTTAGCGAAGAACCCCACCACATTCTCGCCGGCGGATCAAACACCGTTTTTGCCGATGACGTCTCCGAATTGAACATCATTCAGGTGGCAAATCTGGGTCGTGAAATAGTTCACGAGGACGAAGAGAAAATCTTGGTCCGCGTACAGGCAGGTGAGAGTTGGGATGAGCTGGTTGCCTGGGCAGTAGCCAACAACTACGCAGGCATCGAAGCCATGAGCGGAATCCCTGGAAGTGTTGGTGCCACCCCGGTTCAAAACGTCGGGGGTTACGGTCAAGAGGTTTCACAGGTGATCACCCAGATCGAATTTCTTGATGCCGAAACTCACGAGGTTGAGATCAAGCCAGCCAGCTTTTTCGAGTTTGCCTACCGAGACTCAGCGCTAAAGCACGGTCTCAAGGGTGTAATCGGCTGGGTTGAATTTGAACTCAAGAAGTTAGGTGGCTTGTCGGTGCCGATGGCCTCTGGTCAAATCACCAACCATGTTGGTGCTCCCTATGGCTCGCAGCTTCCCCTGCAGCAGGTTAGGGATGTTGTTTTGGAGCTGCGAAGCTCCAAGGGGATGGTTGTCAAACCAGAAGACCCGAACAGTGTTAGCTGCGGCAGCTTCTTCACTAACCCAATCGTGAGCTATGGCAAGTCACTGGAGTTTCCCGAGGA
>CAZQZY010000041.1:1408-5274 GCA_964597935.1 uncultured Aquiluna sp.
CAAATAGTTTCTGCAAGCGCTGGATGCCTTCGAGTAGCTGGTCATCTCCGAGCGCGTAGCTCATGCGGACATATCCCGATGGGCCAAATGCCTCACCCGGAACCATGGCAACCCCTGCCGCATCGAGTGCGAAGTCGCATAGGTCCAACGAACTGTTGATCTTCACGCCACCAAACTCCTTGCCAATTAGCGCACTCACGTCCGAGTAGACGTAAAACGCACCCTGAGGCGTAGGGGTGACAAAGCCAGGAACCTTGTTCATCTCGGCAACAGCGACTTTTCTTCTTCGGTCAAAGGCTGCCAGCATGTCACGAACTGGTTGCTGATCCCCAGAGAGTGCAGCCAAGGCCGCGCGCTGCGAGATATTTGAAACGTTTGAAGTCAGGTGTGACTGCAGGTTGTTCGCTGCCTTGGCTGCGTCAAGCGGTGACACCATCCAGCCCAGTCTCCAACCGGTCATGGCATAGGTTTTTGCGACACCGTTCACCATGATGGTGCGGTCCGCCAGCTCAGGCACTAGCTCGGTGATTGAGTGAGCATAGACACCGTCATAGGTGAGGTTTTGGTAAATCTCATCTGAAATAACCCAGAGGTTCTCCTTCGAGGCAACCCACTCGCCGATGGCTTGAAGCTCTTCCTTGGAATAGACCGAACCGGTTGGGTTCGAAGGTGAGCACATCAGCAAAACCTTGGTCTTGTCGGTGTAGTGAGCTTCTAGTTGGTCAACCGTTACCTTGTAGTCCTGGTCGCTACCTGCGAAGACGTCAACCTGCTTGCCGCCCGCAAGCTTGATCGCCTCTGGATAGGTGGTCCAGTAGGGCGAAGGAACTAAGACCTCATCACCCTGGTCAACAACCACAGCGAATGCTTGGTAAACCGCCTGCTTGCCACCATTGGTCACGGTCACCTGATTGGCGGTAACTTCGGTGCCAGAGTCGCGCTTCGTCTTTTCGACGATTGCGTCCTTGAGTTCAGGCAAACCTGCAGCTGGGGTGTAACGGTGGTTTTTTGGATCCCTCACCGCGGCAACTGCGGCCTCGACGATGTGTGATGGGGTTGGGAAATCCGGCTCTCCCGCTGCATAAGAAATAATGTCTTTGCCCTCAGCCTTTAGGGCTTTAGCCTTGGCATCAACCTTTAGGGTTGCGCTTTCGGCAATGGCTGCGATTCTTGCTGAGATGCGGGATTTGGACATAGCCCAAGGATACCTCTTGGTTTCGCTTGCCAGCTAGCGAATTTCTCGTTGCGGGATTGTGGTTTTGGCCCTAAACTTTCTCAAGTTGACATCTGCCGAAAACTAATCTGGCGAAAATTCACTAAATAGATTTCCAATCTAGAAGTGTGTCTTCTTCAGGTGGCACTTGAAACCAAGCCTCGTGCCTGTTCACGGTTGATGGCGATGGCAACTTTAGGGCGGTAGTTCAATTGGTAGAGCAGCGGTCTCCAAAACCGCAAGTTGCAGGTTCGAGTCCTGTCCGCCCTGCGCAGAAAGAAGGTCAGTAAATGGCAGAAGAGAACGAGAAGGCTTCGGAAGACCTCGTCGAAATCGCGAAGGCGGATGCGGCGAAGGCCAAGAACCCATTCCAGCGTGCCTCGCTATTTGTGCGCCAGGTGCTCCAGGAGCTATCCAAGGTCACCAAGCCAACGCGCAAGGAACTCATCAACTACACCGGCGTAGTACTCGGCTTCGTTGCCGTAGTCATGGTCCTAATCTCCGTCTTGGACTGGGCCTTCCTAAACGTCGTGACTTTCGTATTTTCAGAATAAAGAGGACTAAGTGTCAGACCTAAATTTCAGTGATGGCGGTGAGCCAGTAGAGCTCGCCGAGGACTCGGTAAACGAGAACATCGATCTTGACGCACTTGACCTCGAGGCTGCGGCCGAAGAGGCAGTCGAGGAGTTTGAGGGCTTCCAGATCGAAGAGCCTCCAGTAGCTGCAGCACCTGCAGTTACCGAGGACTCCGAGGACCCATACCGCAAGTTCCGCCAGGAGCTGCGCGAGCAGCCAGGCAAGTGGTACGTAGTTCACTCCTACGCAGGCTACGAGCGTCGCGTGAAGCAGAACATCGAGACCCGAAAGACTCAGCTTGCCGGTGGCGACAACGTCTTCCAGGTTGAGGTTCCAATGGAGGAGACCATCGAGATCCGCAACGGCTCTCGCAAGCTGGTTTCCAAGGTTCGCATTCCTGGCTATGTGCTAGTTCGCATGGACATGAACGAGGACAGCTGGTCACTTGTTCGTCACACCCCAGCCGTAACCGGCTTCGTTGGCAACAGCCAGCACCCAACCCCGCTTCGTCCAAACGAGGCATTCGAGATGCTAAAGCCACTGTTCACTCCAGAGGAGACAGAAGAGGTCAAGAGCGCAAAGGCTCAGGTCTCTGCAGGCAAGGCCAAGGGCAAGAGCATCCCGGTAAAGATCGACTTCCAGGTCGGCGAGTCCATCCTGATCAAGGATGGCTCCTTCGCCGGACTACCTGGAACCATCTCCGAGATCAAGCCAGAGTCTGGCAAGGTCACGGTTTTGGTATCGCTCTTCGAGCGCGAGACACCAGTAGAGCTGTCCTTTGACCAGGTCGGCCCACTGAACTAATAGGAAAGAAAAAGACAAATGGCACCCAAGAAGAAAGTCACCGGACTGATCAAGCTTCAGATCCAGGCTGGCGCTGCTAACCCAGCACCTCCTATCGGTCCTGCTCTAGGTCAGCACGGTGTAAACATCATGGAGTTCTGCACCCAGTACAACAACGCCACCGCAGACCAGCGCGGCAACGTTGTACCGGTTGAGATCACCGTGTATGAAGACCGTTCATTCACCTTCGTACTAAAGACCCCACCAGCTGCTGAGCTAATCAAGAAGGCTGCGGGAGTTCCAAAGGGCAGCGCAACCCCTCACACCGTGAAGGTTGCAAAGCTATCGAAGGACCAGCTTTACAAGATCGCTGAGACCAAGATGTCAGACCTAAACGCGAATGACGTCGACGCAGCAGCAAAGATCATTGCTGGAACCGCTCGCTCCATGGGCATCACCGTAGAGCAGTAAAAAACTCAAAACCAAATAAGTCGTGGGATCGGGGCGCTTCCCCGGGCAAACCACGGACTGTGACCAAGTAAGGAAAAGCAGAATGGCAAAGCGCTCAAAGGCCTATCAGGAGGCCGCAGCAAAGATCGAAGCTGGCAAGCTGTACAACGCCGAAGAGGCAGCAGCTCTAGCAATCGAGACCGCTGGAAAGAAGACCAACTCAACCGTCGAGGTTGCACTCAAGCTTGGAGTGGACCCTCGTAAGGCCGACCAGATGATCCGTGGCACTGTCTCGCTGCCACACGGAACCGGTAAGGTCGCCCGCGTAATCGTGTTTGCTAACGGTGCCGCAGCAGACGCAGCTCGTGAGGCTGGAGCCGACGAGGTTGGATCTGACGAACTGATTGCAAAGGTTGAGGCCGGCTGGACCGACTTCGACGCTGCAGTTGCAACCCCTGACCTAATGGGTAAGGTCGGTCGTCTAGGTAAGGTGCTAGGTCCTCGTAACCTAATGCCAAACCCAAAGACTGGAACCGTGACCATGGACACCGCTAAGGCTGTGACCGACATCAAGGGTGGTCGTATCGACTTCCGCATCGACAAGCAGTCAAACCTGCACTTTGTCATCGGTAAGGCAAGCTTCACTCAGGCTCAGCTTGCAGAGAACCTAAACGCAGCTATGGACGAGGTTGTTCGTCTAAAGCCATCTACCTCAAAGGGTAAGTACCTACTAAAGGGTGCCGTCTCGACCACTTTCGGTCCTGGCATTGCACTCGACGTAGCAACTTTCAGCTAAAGGCTTTTTAGCCAGCTGTAGAGCGCCAGCGTGCTCGCACAATCTTCT
>CAZQZY010000042.1:0-5181 GCA_964597935.1 uncultured Aquiluna sp.
GGGAAGGCGTAGTCGGTATTTGAAAGAGCGTCCAGGTATTTCCTGGCTTTGAAACGCAGCGGCGGTGCTGAGTAGAAGGTGAAGAAAAGTGCGTAGGCAACCATCCAGGCGGTTGCCTGCCATGGCAGCGTGACCGCGAAGTAGATCAGAAATGGCACATTGGTCAAGACCGTGGTGATCCAGATTGGTTTGACCTCATTTGGGAAGATGTGAGCTCCCTCATAACCGCCCTTGCGGGCGTTTATGTTGTCGGTTTCCTGGTCAAAGATGTCATTGATGCCATAGATCAAGAGATTGAACGGGAAGGTCACCCAGATAAGAATCGGTAGTACTCGCCAATCCCAGAGGTAGCCAGCCAGCCACATCCCCACCACTGTGGTGCCAATGGTGTTGATCCACAGCACCGGGCGAGAGATTTCAATTAGGCGTCTTAGCACCTGACCAGCCTACGCTCAGTTATCCCCAGCCTCACGCTATTCCCTTAGTGGACTAAGCGGACTAAGGTTAGGTTTATGACCACTCAGGTGAACATGCATGAGGCAAAAACTAACTTTTCCAAGCTAGCCAGACTCGTTGAGCAGGGGGAGGAAGTTCTAATCGCTCGGGACGGGAGGGTAATCATGAAACTGGTTCAAGTTAGCGAGCTGCTCGATAGCCCGAGAGACTTTTCCGGTTTACAAGGCCTGATCCAGATCACAACCGATCAAACATGGGAAGAGGTCGACGAAGAGATTCTTGCGAGTCTGAAGTACTCGGATTGGGAAGATGAGTAGGGGCTACCTTCTCGATAGTCAGGTACTTGTTTGGCTAACGGGTGATAGGAAGCGGATTGGCAAGCAGGCAACAAGGCTTCTCGAGCGCTACGAAGTTTTCTTCTCTACTCCGACTATCGCAGAGCTCAGCTTCAAACAATCAATTGGAAAACTAAAGCTGGCGCCCGGTGTTTTCGACTCTCTAATTGAGGTCGGAGTGGGACTTCTGAATTTCGACCGTAATGCAGCTGAGGCGTTCGGCCGCTTCTCCGCGGACGCAGTTCCAGACCCATTTGATAGGCAAATAATGGCCGTCGCAGTATCGAATAACCTCACCTTGATTACGGCGGACCAAAAGATCCTGGGCCTAAATCTCGACTGGGTGATTGACGCCACAACCTAGACTTATCTGGTCTTAGGAGTCCAATGACAGAGATTCGTCAGGTAAAGCCCCGCACCGAGGGCTGGACTCAGCGCAAAGACGCCAGCGGCAAACCGCTGTTGCAGTTCAACGAAGTCAAGCGCGGCAAGCCTCCAGTTCATTTAGCAGACCTAACCATCGAAGAGCGCACTGAGCGAATAAAAGAACTTGGTATCCCTGGCTTCAGGGCAAAGCAGATTTCCACCCACTACTTCACCCACTACACCCAAGACCCAGAGAAGATGACTGACCTTCCAAAAGAGGGTCGCGAGGAGCTTGTAAAGAAGGTCTTGCCACCGCTTCTAACCGAGGTCAAGCGGCTCAAGACAGATAAGGGTGACACCATCAAGTTCCTTTGGCGTCTCTATGACGGAGCTTTGGTTGAGTCGGTTTTGATGCGCTACTCAAACCGCATCACACTTTGTATTTCTTCGCAGGCCGGCTGCGGCATGAACTGTCCTTTCTGCGCCACGGGTCAGGCTGGCCTCACCAGAAACATGTCTGCCGCTGAGATTGTCGACCAGGTGGTGCGTGCGAATGAGGCGATCCGCGCGGGTGAACTTGGTCCATTGCGTCATGAAGACGAGCGAGTAAGCAACATCGTCTTTATGGGCATGGGCGAACCTCTTGCCAACTACCCCAAACTCATGAGCGCGATTCGCACCATGGTCGAACCTCAACCAAATGGTCTGGGCATGAGTGCCAGACACATCACTGTCTCAACAGTTGGTTTGGTTCCGGGCATCGAAAAGCTTGCTCAAGAGGATCTGCCACTTACCTTTGCTCTTTCACTCCATGCCCCTGATGACCAGCTTCGAGATGAGCTAATTCCGGTCAACTCGAAGTGGAAGGTCGATGAAGCGCTGGATGCAGCCAAGGCCTACTTCGACAAAACTGGCCGACGGGTTTCAATCGAATACGCGCTGATCAAAGACATGAACGATCACAAGTGGCGTGCAGAGCTTCTGGCACAGAAGCTGAATGAGCGCGGCAGGGGATGGGTGCATGTCAACCCAATTCCACTGAACCCAACACCAGGTTCGGTTTGGACCTCCTCCACCAAGGAGCAGATGCAGATTTTCCTAGAGACTCTCGAGGATGCTGGTATTCCAACCACACTCCGAGACACCAGGGGTAAAGAGATCGATGGTGCCTGTGGCCAATTGGCTGCAACAGAAAACTAGCCATATTTGTCTAGACCCCCTAGACTAACCACATGAGCGAAATCAAGTTCGGTTTAGACACCTTCGGAGACATGACCGTCGATGACAGCGGTAAGCCAAAGTCAGCAGGACAGGTCATTCGCGATCTAGTTGACCAGGCGGTGCTGGCAGACGAGCTTGGTTTGAACTCAATCAATGTTGGCGAGCATCACCGCGATGACTTTGCGGTATCAGCACCCGACACAGTTTTGGCCGGAATCGCAACCGTCACCAAGAACATCAAACTTGGCACCGGTGTGACGGTTCTCTCATCCGAGGATCCGGTTCGGGTCTATCAGCGCTTTGCAACTATTGACGCACTCTCAAACGGTCGGGCAGAGATAACTGCAGGACGAGGATCATTCATCGAATCGTTCCCACTTTTTGGCTACGAGCTTTCCGACTACCACGTGCTTTTCGAGGAGAAGCTGGAGCTTTTAGTTGAGCTTCTCAAGGAGCAGCCAGTCACTTGGACTGGCACGACCAGGGCGGGACTGCAAAACCAAGAGGTCTATCCAAAGACAGAGCGGGGAGCGATTCCACTGAGAGTCGGAGTTGGTGGTTCACCGGAGTCGGTGGTTCGTGCCGCGAGACTAGGCATCCCCATGGCACTTGCAATCATCGGTGGTGACCCTGCCAGGTTCGCACCTTTCGCAAGGCTTTATAAAGACTCCCTAGAGAAGTTTGGAAAGTCCCAGCTTCCGATATCTATCCACTCGCCAGGTCACATCGCCGACACAGACGAGCAGGCAATCGAAGAACTTTGGCCTCACTACGAAGCGATGTTCGGTCGCATTGGACGAGAGCGCGGTTGGGGTCCAACCACCAAGGCTCACTATTTGCAAGAGGTGCATCATGGTTCTCTATACGTGGGGTCGGTAGAGACTGTCGCCCAGAAGATCGCCTATGCGATCAGAGCTGTGGGTGCTGAGCGCTTCGACTTGAAGTACTCCAATGGCCCACTCTCGCACTCGAAGCTGATGCATTCAATTGAGCTCTATGCCACCCAGGTCGTGCCAAGAGTGCAGGAGCTACTGGCAGTTGAGGACGTCTGGGTCTAGCTTTCTAGAACTGCCATCGCAGCATTGTGGCCAGCGATGCCACTGACTGCTCCGCCGCGCCTGGCGCTTGAGCCGCAGAAGTAAATGTGATCTAAACCGGTAGCCACGCCCCAGCGAGCTGCCGGGGTTGAGAGATCTTCGTCATCCTCTGCAAACGGCCAACTCAGTGGAGAGTGGAAGATGTTGCCGCCAGGCAATCCGAGTGCATCCTCTAGATCCTGCGTGGTCTTGGTTTCTATGCAGAGTTCACCGGTAGGTGCTCTATAGATAAGGTCTTCAATCGGTTCTGCTAGCACTGAGTTAAGTGACTTGAGTACCGCATTTTGGGCCAGATCCCTGAGCACATCATTACCAATTTCAGCGACCAGAGAGTGTGGCACATGCAGAGCAAACACTGTCAAGGTTTGTGCACCCGAGGCCTGGAGTTCAGGACCCAGAATGCTTGGGTCAGTGAGTGAGTGACAGTAAATCTCACATGGCAGAGGGTCAGGCAATTTACCCTCAGCTGCCTGGTCATATGCATTTGCCAACTGGCCGAAGTTTTCGTTGATGTGGAAGGTGCCGCCAAAGGCAGCCTCCGGAGAGAGGCTTTCATCTTTGAGCTTTGGTAGTCGGCGAAGCAGCATGTTGACCTTGACCTGAGCGCCTTGCACGTTTTCTGGCTCAATCGCCGGCAGCAGTTTTGCAAGTTGGTTCTTGGCTATACCGCTCAGCACATAATCTGCGCTTACCGACTGGGTCTCACCATCTTGGGAATAGGTGACAACTCGCTCAGTCGAAATCGACATAACTTCGGCATTGGTCATCAGCTCAGCACCGAATCGCTTGGCTGCCTTTGCTATCGACCCAGACACCTGACCCATACCCCCTACTGGGATGTTCCAGTCACCGGTTCCGCCACCAATCACGTGATATAGGAAGCAACGGTTGGCATCAAGACCTGAATCCTCGTTGGCAGCGAAGGTGCCGATTAGAGCATCTGTCATCACAACACCGCGAACCAAATCTGAGTTGAAGTTCTCTGCAATCACCTCACCGATTGGCCGCTCAAAGAAATCCTCGAAGTCTGCTCCCACCAAGGCCTTTACCTCCGAGCGAGTCTTGAGGGGTTTTAGAACAGTGGGAAAGAGCTTCTTCGCCAACCCTTCGGTTCTCGAATAGAACTCATTCCAGGTCTCATAATCAGCTGCCGCCCCAACAGATTGAAACGACGCTTTGGTTGCGGCCGCATTCTCTTTATCAACAAGCAATCCCAGACTTGAGTCGGGTACAGGGGTGTAGGAGGAGTAGCGTCTTGGGGCTAGTTTGATTTCCAGTCCGAGGTCATCAATGATCTGCTGCGGCAGCAGGCTCACCAGGTAGCTGTAGCGGGAGAGCTTGGCGTCGATGCCATCGAATGTGTAGCTCGATGTGGCTGCACCACCTAGATAATCGAGCTTTTCTAGAAGAAGCACTTTTTTGCCTGCTTTGGATAGGTAGGCCGCCGATACCAGGGCGTTGTGGCCACCGCCAATAATCACCACGTCATAGTGCTGCATAGCCCGAGTTTATTGGGTCGGCAGGACTTCCAAATCCAGAAATGGGGTGGTCGTGGTCCTGCGATTTGTCGCTTTTGTTTCTTTTTTGTCTTTTCGTGATAATTTCGTTACGAGAATCTGCTGTTTCGGCCGAATCTCAGGGCTACTCTGTAGCCAAGAGTCCATTCTTAGGAGGTTCAATGCTGAACAAAATCGCAGGTCACGAAG
>CAZQZY010000043.1:0-5007 GCA_964597935.1 uncultured Aquiluna sp.
AAAACCCCTCCCGAAGGAGGGGTTTTGCTTTGTGGAGACTAGGGGGGTCGAACCCCTGACCCCCTGCTTGCAAAGCAGGTGCTCTACCAACTGAGCTAAGTCCCCAAAGTGTGCTCCTACTGATGAAGAGCTCACCGTGGGCCTAGGAGGACTTGAACCTCCGACCTCTTCATTATCAGTGAAGCGCTCTAACCACCTGAGCTATAGGCCCGTAGAGCATCACAACATTACTAAAGATTGCCAAAAGTGACAAACCAAAGTTTTTAGTTGTTTGTGAATGTCAGTGCGATTCCACCGACTAGCTTCCCGATCACATTGAAAATCGCTGCCCAAACCGCGGCTAGCGCGGTTGTGAGCACGATGTTTAGTAGTGCCAGCGAGACTGCGGTGCCCATCACGTTTCCGAGTGAGAAGTCAGACTCCAGGTTTACCGGGGTGGATTCACCAAGGATTGAGGAGAGAAGCCCACCAACCGAGGCAAAGATGCCGGAGTTAGAAAGCACTGCCCAAACCAATAGCGCACCGACAATGGTTGCAATCGCGAGGGCCAGTGAGACAAAGAATCCCACCTTCACCGCCGACACAACGTCAATCGCGTACAGCTTGAGGCTTACCTTCTTGACCGGCTGCTTCGGAGCGCTACTCCGCTTGAACATCGACGCCATCGGTTACTCCTTCGGACTCGTTATCCCCCGAGCTTTCTAGATTGCGCTCGGTATTCCTAGCTAACGAGAGTACAGAGTCTGACTCATCGAAGCGAGCGAATACGACCCCCATGGTGTCACGGCCCTTGGCCGGGACCTCATCCGCATTGGTTCTTATGACCTTTCCGGAAGCTAGTACCACCAAAACCTCATCGGTCTCATCAACAATCAGGGCACCAACCAGGTCTCCGCGCTTTTCGTCCAACTTGGCGACCTTGATTCCAAGGCCTCCTCGCTTCTGGACGCGGTACTGATCAGCACTGGTGCGCTTTGCGTAGCCACCCTCGGTTACAACGAATACGAATCCGGCCTCGCCGATAACGCTGGCACTGAGTAGCTCGTCTCCCTTTCGGAAGGCCATACCGATAACACCTGAGGTGTCGCGGCCCATTGGTCGAAGCGAGTCATTTCCGGCACTGAAGCGGATCGACATTCCCTTGCGTGATACCAGCAAGAGGTCGTTCTCCTCACTCACCAACATCGCGTTGACCAGTTCGTCGTTTTCGCGGAGCTTGATGGCGATGATTCCACCGGTTCTTGGGGTGTCGTAGAGCTCGAGGGCCGTCTTCTTCACAAGACCGGACCTAGTTGCGAGAACTAGGTATGGGGACTGCTGGTAGTCCTTTAGGTCTAGCACCTCAACCACGCGCTCATCTGGCTGCAGAGCAAGCAGGTTAGCTACGTGCTGACCCTTGGCATCTCTGCCACCCTCTTGCACCTCGTAAACCTTGGACCGGTAGACGCGACCCTTGTTTGTGAAGAACATCAACCAGTGGTGGGTGGTTGAAACAATGAAGTTCTGAACCACATCGTCAGCCCTAAGGGTTGCACCCTTCACGCCCTTGCCACCGCGGTGCTGCACGCGGTAGTTGTCGCTTCTGGTGCGCTTGATGTAGCCGCCTGCGGTCAGAGTGACGACCATCTCCTCTTCAGGGATTAGGTCCTCGATGCTTACGTCACCGTCAAAGCCCGGCATGATTGCGGTGCGGCGGTCATCACCGTACTTAGCAACAATTTCCTCGAGCTCCTCCGACACGATCGAACGCTGAAGCTCTTCGCTGGCGATGATCTTGTTGTACTCGCCAATCAGACGCTCGAGCTCGGCAGCTTCGTCGATGATTTTCTGGCGCTCTAGTGCTGCAAGCTGACGTAGCTGCATGTTCAGAATTGCTCTGGCCTGAAGCTCGTCGATTGAAAGCAGCTTCATTAGTCCATCGCGGGCATCCTCAACGGTTGGGCTCTTGCGGATCAGAGCAATTACCTCATCCAGGGCGTCAAGAGCTTTTAGGTAGCCGCGAAGGATGTGGGCGCGTTCCTCGGCCTTGCGGAGCCTGAACTGAGTGCGGCGAACGATGATTTCGATCTGGTGTCGCACCCAGTGGGTGATGAATCCATCAATCGAAAGAGTTCTTGGCACACCATCGACCAATGCCAACATGTTGGCACCGAAGTTCTCCTGGAGCTGGGTGTACTTGTAGAGGTTGTTTAGAACCACACGCGCAACAGCATCGCGCTTGAGCACGATCACAAGGCGCTGACCGGTTCTACCCGAAGTCTCATCGCGGATGTCTGCAATGCCAGTTAGCTTGCCCTCTTTGACTAATTCGGCAATCTTGAGGGCCAGGTTGTCTGGGTTGACCTGGTAGGGAAGTTCGGTAACAACTAGGCAGGTCCTGCCCTGTAGCTCCTCAACATTGACAACTGCTCGCATGGTAATGGAGCCGCGGCCAGTGCGATAGGCGTCCTCGATACCCTTGCGGCCAAGGATCTGGGCACCGGTTGGAAAATCCGGACCCTTAACGATCTTGATTAGCTCCTCAACCAGAGCCTCGCCCTCGAGACCTGGGTTTTTCAGCGTGAACTGAGCTGCCTGAGCCACCTCACGAAGGTTGTGGGGTGGAATGTTGGTTGCCATACCAACCGCGATACCAATCGAACCGTTCACCAATAGGTTTGGGAACCTTGAAGGCAGGATTGTCGGTTCTTGAGTCCGACCGTCGTAGTTGTCCTGGAAATCAACGGTTTCTTCGTCGATGTCCCTGACCATCTCCATGGCAAGTGGTGCCATCTTGCACTCGGTGTATCGAGGGGCAGCGGCTGGGTCGTTACCGGGTGAACCGAAGTTTCCCTGACCGGCAACCAGCGGGTATCTCAGGTTCCAGTCCTGAACCATGCGAACCAAGGTGTCGTAGATAGCAGCGTCACCGTGGGGGTGGAACTGACCCATTACGTCACCCACCACACGAGAGCACTTGGAGAACTGCTTCTCTGGTCGGTAACCGCCGTCATACATCGCGTAGAGCACTCTGCGGTGCACTGGCTTTAGGCCATCGCGCACGTCTGGCAGCGCTCTACCAACGATGACGCTCATCGCGTAGTCGAGGTAACTACGCTGCATTTCGACCTGGAGGTCTACCTGTTCAATCTTGTCGATCTGGTTTTCAGTCATTTTTCAAATCTCCTATGGCCTAGATGTCCAAGAATCGAACGTCTTTGGCATTGCGCTGGATAAAGCTTCTGCGGGATTCGACATCCTCACCCATCAGGGTTGAGAAGATCTCGTCGGCAAGGGCGGCATCGTCCAAGGTCACCTGAAGCAGAGTTCTGGTGGCTGGGTTCATGGTGGTTTCCCACAGTTCGTCGTAGTCCATCTCACCAAGTCCCTTGTAGCGCTGAATCGCGTTTTCCTTAGGGATCTTCTTACCTGCTGCTTGGCCTTCAGCAAGCTTCTGGTCACGCTCGGCGTCAGAGAAGACATACTCGTGGTCCGCGTTCGACCACTTGATGCGGTACAGCGGTGGCTGCGCCATGTAAACATAACCGTGCTCGATCAAAGGTCTCATGTACCTGAACAACAGAGTTAGTAGCAGAGTACGGATGTGCTGACCGTCGACATCGGCATCCGCCATCAAGATGCACTTGTGGTAGCGAATCTTTTCGACATCAAAGTCCTCGCCGATACCGGTACCGAAGGCTGTGATTAGAGCCTGCACCTCGGTGTTTGCCAGCGCCTTGTCCAGTCTCGCCTTCTCAACGTTCAGAATCTTTCCGCGAAGCGGCAAGATTGCCTGGGTCTCCGGGTCGCGACCGCGAACGGCGGAGCCACCTGCCGAGTCTCCCTCAACGATGTAGATCTCGGAAACCTTGGGATCTCTGGAAGAGCAATCCCTTAGCTTTCCAGGCATACCGCCCGACTCGAGGAGTCCCTTTCGTCTGGTGGCTTCCCTGGCCTTACGGGCTGCGAGACGAGCAGTAGCTGCCTGAATGGCCTTCTTTACGATTTCTTTGGCGAGGTTTGGATTGCGCTCAAACCAGTCGCCGAGCTGATCGTTGACCACGCGCTGCACGAAGGCCTTGGCCTCGGTGTTGCCAAGCTTGGTCTTGGTCTGACCCTCAAACTGAGGCTCGGTCAGCTTCACCGAGATAACTGCGGTCAATCCCTCGCGAACATCGTCACCGGTTAGGTTGTCGTCCTTCTCCTTGAGAAGGCTCTTTTCACGGGCGTATTTGTTCAATAGACCGGTGAGAGCGGCACGGAAACCTTCTTCGTGGGTACCACCCTCATGGGTGTTGATGGTGTTTGCGTAGGTGTGAACACCCTCGTTGTAGCCGGTGGTCCACTGCATCGCAATTTCGACAGAGAGGTTTTTCTCTTCGGTCTCAGACTCGATAGAGATGATCTCGTCGTGAACAACCTCTACCTTCTTGGCTGCGTTTAGGTACTCCACATAGTCAGAGAGACCGCGTTCGTAGTGGTAAGTGTCATTCTGACCATCACGCTCATCTTGGAGCGAGATTCTTAGCCCCTTGTTCAAGAAACACATCTGCTGGAATCTCTGTCGCAGGGTCTCGTAGTCAAACTCGACTGTTTCAAAGATCTCGGCGCTAGGAACAAACTCGATGGTGGTTCCGGTGCGATCGGTCTTCTCGCCCTTGGCCAGTGGCGCATCTGGCACACCGATGGTGTAGCTCTGGCGCCAGATGTGGCCCTCGCGGTGCACCTCAACTTTTAGCGTGGTGGATAGTGCGTTTACAACCGAAGCACCGACTCCGTGTAGACCACCAGAAACTGCATAACCGCCGCCTCCGAACTTACCTCCGGCGTGTAGCACGGTCAGCACGACTTCAACAGCCGGCTTTTTCTCTACCGGGTGCATATCTACCGGGATTCCACGGCCGTTGTCGGTGACTCGGATGTGGCCTTCTTTAGTGATTACAACCTGGATGTTGTCGCAGTATCCCGCGAGCGCTTCATCAACAGAGTTGTCGACAATTTCATATACGAGGTGGTGTAGGCCGCGCG
>CAZQZY010000044.1:0-4591 GCA_964597935.1 uncultured Aquiluna sp.
TGATTCGCAAATCAACCGATCCACTGTCGGTGGCGGCGGCTGGAGCCGCTGACCTGGTGATGCTCAAGGCGCAGCCGCTGGGAGGCGTGGCGGCAGCTCTCTCACTGAGTAGACAAATTGGTTTGAGCAGTGTGGTGAGCTCGGCGATTGAAACATCGGTAGGTCTCGCCATGGGTGTTCACCTGGCCTGCGCACTCGATGAACTCGAGTTCGACTGCGGTCTGGGAACCCTAAACCTACTTGCCGGTGATATCGCTGTGACCCCGGTGAGCCCAGTTGATTCAGTCCTTCGCCCAACCAAGGTCGAGGTCGATCCAGATTTGCTTGAGAAATACGCAGCGAGCCCAGAGCGCCAAGAATTCTGGCGCAATCGAATTGCACGCTGCTTGGAGCTTCTAGAGTCCTGAGTAAACGTGAAGACCCTTGAAGAAGAGGTTCACGATGGTGAAGTTAAAGATCACCGACAGGAATGCAATGAGACCAAGCCAGGCTGCTCGTTTGCCGTTCCAGCCCCTGGTTGCCATGGCGTGGAGGTAGCCGGCGTAGAGCACCCAGATGATGAAGGTCCAAACCTCCTTGGTGTCCCAACCCCAATAGCGGTGCCAGGCTCGCTCTGCCCAGATCGCACCCGCAATCAGGGTGAAGCTCCAAAGTACGAAACCGACCACGTTAAATCTGTAGGCGTAGCGCTCAAGTGATTCGAGACTTGGGAAGACTGCCATGATCTTGGACTTGGATCCAGCCTTGATCAGATAGCTGAGGTGGAAGGCGGCAGCGATGGTGAAGAAGGCTGTGGCTAGGACTGCAACCACAACGTGAATCACCAACCAGTAGCTCTGCAGCGCTGGCATCAAGGTCTTTACCTCGACGTAGAAAAGCGAGACCGCCGCGAACAAAGTGATTAGAACAAAGCCGACAACGAATGTGCCTATGAAGCGAATGTCCTTTATCTTCAACGAGGTCAGGTAGACCATCAAGATCAATAGCGCACCCGAGATCGAGAACTCATACATGTTTGCCCACGGCACTCGGTTCGCTGCGACACCTCGCAACACAACACCGATGGACAAAACCACGGTTCCGATTCCGGTGACCCAGAATGCGGCCTTCTCAGTGGCGGTTAGCTTCTGCGAGACGGTGTCACTCTTACCCAGCTGAGCGAGCTGAAATGAGAACAACATCAGAGCAAGGGCCATAAACGCCATCGATGCCGTCACAAAAAGCAGAGAGATTTGCGATAGTGGCTCGTTTAGTTGCGGTGTCATTTCTTTCCTTCTTTGATCTCCCCGACCAAGCGATCTAGCAGTTCGCTCAATCCAGGATCATCGCCGCGAGCCAATGCAGCGACCTCTATTTTCCCATCCCCCAAATCCCTAAACCAAACTCGCCTTCTCGGAACCATCAGCGAGATGGTCACTGACACTAAAGCCAGCAGCGAGAACAGCAGCACCCAGACACCGCCCGGGTTGTGAGCGATGTCGACGGAGGCAAATCTGAGTAGGCCATCAAAGCGAACCGAACCGATTCCACCAGGAAGCTCGGCAGTCTCGCCAACACGAAGCTCCAGAGCTGGGGCAGGGCCGTTTCTACCGGCAACCAAATCCATCTTTGAAGTGTCGAGGGCATAAACATTTCTCGGGACTCCGCCATCGAGGCCCAGGTCGCCGGTGTAGACGTTCATTGTTAGCAATGGGTCGATTGGGTCTGGGTAAATCGAGGCGTAGGCTCCAGATTCCAACTTCTCCGCGGTTGGGTAGAAGAACGAAATGATGCCAATCTGTTTAGGCAGTGCATCCGGGACCTTGATCACACCGAGCGAGGTCATGTTGCCATCCTGCGGCAAGAAGACAACAGGTCCCGAATAGGCAACATTGCCCTCGCCATCAAAGACAGTCACTACCGGAGCAAAGCCATTACCGGTTAGATACACCGTCGCACCTGGAACAGCCAATGGATAATTCACGCGTATCTGCTCAGTTCTGGAACCGGCTCCGTCAGTCAGTTCGACGTCTGCGATGAAGTCGATCGGCTGCCCGATATTGGCGCGGTTTTGCAGGTCATAAACAACGGTGAATTTCTCTAACTGAAGCGTGAATGGCTCAAGCTCCCCCTCGTAGAAAAGTGGTCCAGGCGAGAAGCTGTCGTAGGAGGAAAGTGCATTGACGAAGCTGTCACCCTCGACGATTACTCGCTGTCCAGAGAATGCGAAACCGCCACCCAATCCAACCCCGAGCAGAACTCCGATGAGCGAGTAGTGGAAAACCAAGTTGCCAGTCTCTTTGAGGTAGCCCTTCTCTGCACTGAGCGAATTACCCTGGCGCTCAAACCTGAACTTATTGTTCTTTAGAACCTGTGCTGCCTGCTCAAGATCAATGCCCTCAACCACTCTGTGCTCCGGCATGCGAGTGAGAGTTGCAGGAGTCTTTACAGGTTTCGCCCTCAGCGCGTGCCAGTGAATCTTGGTTCTTGGTAATACGCAACCAACCAAAGACACAAACAGCAGGATGTAGATAGCGGAGAACCAGACCGAGGTGTAGACATCGAAGAGCTGAAGCGCGTCTAGAAAAGCTGCAAACTCAGGTTGCTCGTCATAGTAAAAACGAACACCATTTGGGTCAGCGCTGCGCTGCGGATAAAGCGATCCTGGGACCGCAGCAACCGCAAGCAATAAGAGTAGAAACAGTGCGGTGCGCATGGAGGTGAGCTGACGCCAAAACCAGCGCGGCCAAAAAGCCAACTTAGATAGGAAGCTGGAACTCACTGGTCACCTCCTGCATCCACAGCATGAATTGCCCCCAGATCCCAGTGACCATCGCCAATCCGATGACAATCAACATCACTCCACCAAACACGTTGAAAGCCCTGATGTGCTGCTTCACAAAACTGATAGACCTGCTGGCCCAACCAAATCCTGCTGCGATTAGTAGGAATGGAATTCCGATTCCCAGCGAGTAGAAGGTTGCAAGAATGCCGCCTCGAACCGGGTCACCGCTGTCTGATGCCAAAACTAAAACCGCCGACAGAGTCGGTCCAATGCAGGGAGTCCAGCCCAGAGCGAAAACCACGCCCAACATTGGCGCTCCTGCCAGGCCGACCTTGGGTGAGAAGGGCATCTTTATGCTGCGCTGCAGCAACGAGAACTGGCCGATCATCGCGAGCCCAAAGATGACAACCAGTGCCCCGAGAATTATCTGTATCCACTGATTTCTCGCCAAAAAGACAAGGCCCGCAGTTCCAGCGAGGACGCCAAGTGAAACAAAGACTGCACTGAAGCCAAGAACAAAAAGAACAGAACCAGCCAAGACTTTTGATTTGGGTGCTGCCGAGCCAGAGACATAACCGAGGTATCCGGGGACCAGCGGCAAAACACATGGGGATAGGAAGGTCAGAATTCCAGCGAGCAAACTGAGCGGGATAGCAATAAGTAGCGAGCCCTCTAGGATCACCTGACCTGGGTTCACTCCGCTACCACGCTCTCAATGAGGGTTCTAAGAATCGAAGCGTCGATGCGCCCAAGGATTCGGGAGGCAACTTTGCCCTCTTTGTCGATAACCAAGGTGGTTGGCACTGCGGCTGGAGAGACAACTCCGGTGAAGGCAAGTGAAACAGCTCCGCTTTGAGCATCCATCACTGACGGGAAGGTAATGCCGAACTTGCGATCAAAGGCGAGTGCAGTTTCTGCGGTGTCACGAACATTCACGCCCACAAACTGAACACCCTGGTCTTCAAACTCCTTGCTCAAAGCAGCTAGGTCTGGTGCCTCAGCACGGCATGGCGCACATGCCGCATACCACCAGTTCATAACCACGACGGATCCAATTAGCGATTCCGATCGAAGCGAGAGGCCACTCTCAGTCTCACCCGCCCACTCAGAAAAACCAGGTCGTTCCGCTTTTGCGAACTCGGTGACTGTGCCATCTCCGGCGATGTAGTTTTTGGAGGAGCCTTCGCGATACTGCTGCGCAAGTGGGTCTTGAGTGCAACCGGCCAAGGTGATCACAAATGAGGCAACCAGCATCACAACCAACGTGATTGCGATTCTTCTAACGGTTTCCTTTTTCAAACCGCTCCTCCATCGATCGCTTGCTTGGCAAACTCAATTCCCGGTTCACGATAGGCAACTTCCCTGAGTTTTCCATCAATAACCTCAAAGGAGGTAATTGATGAAAGTGAGCATCGACGATCGCGCGGGTTGTGGGGCAGTTCAAGTCCGTTGGCAGATCGATAAACCATCCAAATTGGTAGCTGGTGCGAGACAATCACCACGTCGCCCGACTCGACATCCGACCAGTGATCTAAAGCTGCGGAGTTCATCCGACCAGCAATCTCGGCAAATGGTTCTCCCCAGCTTGGCTTTGATGGGTTGTGTAAATTCAGCAAGATGCTCGGTCGCTTCAAAAGCGCCCTCGGGCCAACTCGCAAGCCCCTGAACAGATTCCAAGGTTCGATCACTCGCTCATCAAACACCGGCTCGATGCCGTAAAGGTTGGAGATTGGCTTGGCGGATTCTCTGGTGCGCTGCAGTGGGGAGACGACCAATTTTGAAATCTCAACGCCTTCAGACTTCAACTTATCTGCCGCAGCCTGGGCC
>CAZQZY010000045.1:0-4554 GCA_964597935.1 uncultured Aquiluna sp.
TCCTCTTTGCTACTTCAATCGTTGTTTTAGTTGACACCACCAACATGGTTGAGTCCAACGCAGTTGGATTTGTGGGACCAAAGGTCTTTGCCTACCTGGTTGGTGGATTGATGTTTTTCCTCTCTGCACTGCAGCTGATTTTTGTTCTGCGCGGTGCCAAGGGAGAGCCGGAGGGTATTGAGGCCGGCACCCCGCTAGAAAAAGCAAACTGGAAGCCATTCGGCATCGTTGTCCTAGCTCTCGCGCTCTATGCGGCGTTGATTGAGATTCTTGGATTTTTGATCATGGGTCCAGTGCTCTACTTCCTGGTTGGTAAAGCAATCGGTGTGAAGCGAAATCTGATTCTCGCTATCGTCGCTGTCATTGTCAGCGTGGTCGTCTTTATCGGCTTTACGCAGGGACTCCAGCTCTACCTACCGCTTGGCTTTGATTTCCTACAGCCTGCGGGTGAAACCATCGAGGACGGTGGTTGGTAATGGATCTTTCGCATTTCTTGGAGGGCTTTGCAGCCTCACTCACGCTGACCAACCTGATGTTTGGTTTGCTCGGAACCATATTGGGAACACTCGTAGGTGTACTGCCGGGAATTGGTCCCGCACTTGCCATCTCGCTGCTTCTGCCGGTGACTCTGACGGTTGACCCAACCGCAGCGCTGATTATGTTTGGTGCGATCTACTACGGAACCATGTTTGGTGGATCCACCACATCAATCTTGCTGAATGCGCCAGGTGAGTCGGGCTCGGTCATGACCACCATCGAGGGCAACAAGATGGCTCGCAACGGTCGTGCCGGAGCGGCACTTGCGACAGCGGCTATTGGTTCCTTTGTTGCCGGTGCAATTGCTACCGGAATCGTCGCTATGGCATCACCGACCATTGCCTGGATTGGTGTTCGAATGACACCAGCAGACTTCTTCGCCCTAATGGTTCTGGCATTTGGAACAGTTGGTGCGGTGCTGGGTCAGTCAGTGGTTCGAGGTCTGCTATCGCTGAGCATGGGTCTGGTCTTGGGTTTGATTGGTCTAGATCTGCAGACGGGTGCATCTCGCCTCACCTTCGACATTCCGAAGATGACCGATGGTATCGAGACTGTTGTTTTGATTGTTTCGCTGTTTGCTCTCGGTGAGGTGCTCTACGTTGCGCTGTATGGCCGACTGAGCCCCATCGATAGAAACGCCTTCAAGGGCTTTGCCACCATGACGAAGTCAGACTTCAAGCGCTCTTGGGGACCTTGGCTTCGTGGAACCGCGATTGGTTTCCCAACTGGTGTTTTGCCAGCAGGTGGTTCTGAGCTACCGACCTTCCTGAGCTACAGCTTGGAAAAGCGCCTTGCCAAAAAGAAGCATGATGAATTTGGTAAGGGTGCTATTGAGGGTGTAGCTGGTCCTGAGGCTGCTAACAACGCGAACGCAGCAGGTGCTATGGTTCCGCTTTTGGCACTGGGTCTTCCAACCAGCGCCACTGCGGCAGTGATGCTTGCAGCTTTCCAGCAGTTCGACATCAAGCCTGGTCCACTCCTCTTCACTGATCAGCCGGTTTTGGTTTGGACTCTGATTGCTTCTTTGTTCATCGGAAACCTCTTGCTTCTGGTTCTAAACCTCCCACTTGCTGGTGTTTGGGCCAAGATGCTTCTAATCCCAGCCCCATACCTCTACGGCGGCATTGTGCTGTTTGCCCTTGTTGGTGCGTACGTGCTCAATGGCGATACCTGGGAGATTTGGGTTGCTCTGGTAATTGGTTTGCTAGGTCTGCTGTTTAGAAGGTTTGGTTATCCGGTCACGCCTTTGATTCTTGGTGTGATTCTGGGCCCGATGGCGGAGCAGGAGTTCAGGCGAGCTCTTCAGGCATCGTCTGGAGACCCGAGCATCTTGATTGCAACTCCTTTCTCGCTGGGTGTCTACATCCTGCTGGCAATCGTGATTGCGATTCCAAAGCTCTACGCGCTCTGGAAAAACAAAACCGCCTAAATGAAGCTAAGTGGTTCGAGCAACAGTCGTTGGCTGTTGCTCGTTCTGCTTAACTCGGGTTTTATTCAGGCCGGAGTTTATGTTGTCAGGCCGATGATCACTTATCGCGCAGTCGATCTTGGTGCCGATGCAGTCCTGGTTGGATTGGTTGGCTCGGCCTTTGCGGTGGCACCACTGGTGTTCGCAATAGTGATGGGGAAGTGGGTAGATAAAGGTCGGGCAGGAACTGCTTTGGTGGTCGGCTCAGCCATAGCTCTGCTGGTCACACTCGGCTTGATATTCATCGAGACCCTACCCTTTCTGTTTATTGCGATGCCACTGCTTGGCATCGGACATCTTTTCGCGATGCTCGGCGGTCAAACGATGATCGCCAACCGATCGGACGATCCAAAGTATGAGCGCAACTTTGGATTGCTCACTTTCTACGCCTCCGTCGGACATGCCATAGGCCCGTTCTTTGGTGGTGTCTTGGCAGACCGAGGTGGCACTGATGTTGAGGTGAACGCGGCCCTGTGGTTTGCAATCGCACTCTTTATCGGTGCGGTATTGAGTGTCATCGGGTTGTTCCCAAAGACCGAGGTTGTGAAAGGTGATCTCGATCTAAACGCGAGTGCGGTAAGACGGGTGCTCAGCGTTCGGGGCTATAAGTCTGCAATCTTTGTAGCGGGATCATCGACTGCGGTGGTTGACGTGATGCTGATCTTCCTACCACTGCTTGGTAGGCAGCTCGGTTTTGGTTCTACCGAGATAGGAATCTTGCTCGCAATCCGCGCCATCTCGTCCATGGGTGTGAGGGTGGTCCTAGGCCGGATAAACGACCGGTTTGGCATGAAGTTCATTCTCAACGCCGGAGCGCTGATCACACTACTTGGTTCAATCGCAATTGCTTTTGTTACTGAGTTCTATCTGCTC
Source organism: uncultured Aquiluna sp. (assembly GCA_964597935.1). Classification (GTDB taxonomy): domain Bacteria; phylum Actinomycetota; class Actinomycetes; order Actinomycetales; family Microbacteriaceae; genus Aquiluna. The sequence goes on from CAZQZY010000045.1 coordinate 2,879, forward strand.
GCAGTGGTTATTGCGATCACTGGTTTTGCGATGGGGATTGGTCAGCCTGCGACCATGGCATGGGTGTCACGGATTTCCGATCCGCAGCACCGCGGTCTCGCAATATCTATTCGGCTGACTTCAAATCGCCTGGGACAGGTTGTGGTTCCGGCAATTGCCGGAGCCCTGGCTTTCGGTGGCATCGGGACGGTCTTCTTTTTGCTCGCGGCACTTCAAGCTGCGTCAATTGCCGTGACCAATCGGGCGCTTAGGTGATCAATTAGCGGTTATGTGGCTCGCGGGTTACCATTGGCACACGTTTTTGCCTTGATCGATAGGTCGAGAGGAGGAGTCGGATAACAAGAGCCTTAGCTCTTCCGCACCTCTTATGAAGAAGACCTTCAAGCTTTTTACATTCTGGATTCTGATTCCAGCTCTAGCACTTTCGGTTGCCGCTTTTTCTCTCACTTTGGTGGTTCGCTACCCAAATCCGGTGGCGGCCTACCAGCTTGCCCAGAGCGTTCCATCGGAGCAGCCGGAGCTAATGCCCACCCACGTTATTCCGGCTTCGGTTTTACCCACGGAGTTCGAGGTCTCTACAGTTCTAGAACAGCTACCTGAATCATTCGAATATGAAGGTCAGACCTACATAACTCAAGACCTACTCAGGGCGACCGCAACCAAGGCTTTGCTGGTAATTCGAGATGGTGTCATTACCTACGAGAGTTACTCGGAGGACTTCTCTCAGGACAGGCAAATAAACACCATGAGCATCGGTAAGACGATGGTTGGCATGGCAATCGGCAACCTAATTGATGACGGTCTGATTAGAGAGCAAGAACCGGTAACCACATACCTGCCGCAGTATCAGTTTGTGGAGGGACTCGAGCAGGTAACCATCAAGCACCTTCTTGATATGCAGTCCTGCATTGGTATCGATGAGGATTACCCATCTGGTCCAGCCGGCTGGGGGTATCCGGTAGCTCAGATGTTTGCCACCACCGATATCGACTTCGTGCTTCGAAACAACCTAAAGGTGGTTTGTGAACCCGGCAGCGAAGAGTATGAGTACCGTTCGGTGAACACCCAACTGCTAGGCATGGTGGTTACTCAAGTTTCCGGTATGTCCCTCTCAAATTATTTTGGCGCAAAGATTTGGGAGCGGGTTGGAGCTGCAAACGATGCGAGCTGGGCTGTTGACAGAGAAGGTGGTTGGGAGAAGTCCTTTTGCTGCTTCAACGCAACCGCAAGAGATCTTGCGCTTGTCGGTGGAGTCTTCCTAAACGGCGGCAGAGCAGCCTTCGGTCCTCAGGAGGGACAGGTCGTTATCTCACAGGATTGGCATTCACGAATGACCACTCCTGCAAAGGTTTGGTTCGGCGGATTTGGTTCGGAGCGCTTCGGAGCAAACATGTGGCACAGGCCAGATGGTTCATACCTGACCCAGGGCTACCGAGGTCAGTTCATGCTGATGAACCCAAAGACCAACACCATCGTCGTGAAGCTCTCGGACGATATCGAGAACAAGTTCTACGACCAGGTTCTGGCACTTCTAGATCAGATTGGCTCCACGAAGTAAATCGGGGCTTTAGTTCTGAATGGGTTTTGCGCTAGACTCTTCCATCGTTGCCCAGCGCTCGTAGCTCAACGGATAGAGCATCTGACTACGGATCAGAAGGTTGGGGGTTCGAGTCCCT
>CAZQZY010000046.1:0-4482 GCA_964597935.1 uncultured Aquiluna sp.
ACCGGTACCAGCGAGGTCGCACTAGCCGGTTATCACAGTGACGAAATTCTTGATGATTTATCAAACCCGATTCGATATGCCGGTTGGTCAACCTGCTACCGACGTGAGGCTGGATCACACGGTAAGGACACCAAGGGCATCTTGCGTGTGCACCAGTTCAACAAGCTTGAAATGTTTAGCTACTGCAAGCCAGAGGACGCTGAGCAGGAGCACAAAAACCTGCTGGCTTGGCAGGAGCAGATGCTTCAGAAGTGTGAGCTTCCCTATCGAGTAATTGATGTCGCAGCTGGCGACCTCGGCTCATCGGCGGCTAGAAAGTATGACATTGAAGCCTGGGTTCCATCGCAGCAGACCTACCGTGAGCTGACCTCTACTTCCAACTGCACTACCTTCCAGGCGCGCAGGCTCAACACCCGATACAGGGACGAGTCGGGTAAACCAAAGACCGCAGCCACTTTGAATGGAACTCTGGCAACCACGAGGTGGATAGTTGCGATCCTGGAGAACCACCAGCAAGAAGACGGTTCAGTGGTTATCCCCGCAGCACTTCGACCATATCTCGGTGGCGTCGAGCGAATCACAGCCAAGGCCTAGTCGTAATGGGCTCACCCTGGTTAGTTGGCATCGACATCGATGGCACGCTCGTCCACGATGATGGATCACTTTCTCCAAGGGTGAAGCAAGAGGTTCAACGTGTTCGTGACCTTGGTCACAAGGTTGTGATTGCAACCGGGCGCGCCGCGGCTAACGCCTATCCGGTAATCAAAGAGCTCGGTCTCACCGAGGGTTATGCGGTTTGCTCCAACGGAGCTGTGACGATTGAGCTCGGCGGCGCTCGCGGCTATCACGTAGTTGAAGTGAAAACCTTTGACCCCTCCGAAATTCTCGGCCTCTTGATCAAAAAACTTCCCAATGCCCACTTCGCGGTTGAGGATGTGGACGGCAGCTACCGATTCAACAAGCCATTCCCCACCTATTCACTGGGCGATCAAAACTATGAGGCAGATCTCGATACCCTCTCGCACCACCCGGTCTCCAGAGTTGTAGTTCTTTCACCCGATCACGATGTCGAGGAGTTTCTGGGCATCATCGAGGAGATTGGGCTGCAGTCTGTCTCCTACGCCATCGGCTACACCGCTTGGTTGGACATAGCTCCCAAGGGAATCGATAAAGGCCACGGTCTGGAGCGACTCCGTGTGCAGCTCGGAATACCGGGTGATCAGGTTGTCGTGATGGGTGATGGTCGCAATGACCTTGAGATGTTCCGCTGGGCCAAGGACTTAGGCGGTTATGCGTTCGCCATGGGCCAAGCACCTGACGAGGTCAAAGCCGAAGCAACCGCGGTTACCGCGTCGGTTGATGATGATGGGGTTGCCGAGGTATTGAGCTCGATTGAGGGGCTGCAGTTTCTCGATTAGCCCACTAAACTTCCATGCGGAGGTCTGTCCGAGCGGCCGATGGAGCTGGTCTTGAAAACCAGTGGACAGCAATGTCTCGTGGGTTCGAATCCCACGGCCTCCGCCATAGAAAACCCGCCTTCGGGCGGGTTTTGTTTTTCCTAGGGACAACTCAGGCTTTTATCTTTAGACTTCTCTGGTGACTCAGCCGGAATACGATTTTTCGTCAACGCCGAGACCAAAGCGAAGAGGCTGGCTCAAGAAAACCTTTATTGCTATGGCCAGCGTGGTTGGTCTCGTGGTAGCCCTATTGGGTGGAGGTTACGTCTACCTCACCCAGACACTTTCAGCTTCCGGCATCGACGTTTTCTCAACCGATGGCGAGGAGTACCAACTCCCTACGCCGGAGGAAATCAACGGTCCGATCAACATCCTGCTAATCGGCTCAGACACCAGAGCCGGTCAAGGATCAACCGCATACGGTAATTCCACTGCCAACCTGGCTGACGTCATCATCCTGCTTCACGTCACCGCCGATCGATCAAATGCAGTAGCGCTCTCGTTCCCAAGAGACCTTATGGTGCCGCAGCCGGAGTGCCGAAACCCGGAGGGCGGGGATCCGTATCCAGCTAAGGATCTGGTTCAAATAAACGCCACCATGAATTCCGGTGGCCCAGCTTGTGTATTGCAAACTGTCCAGGCACTCACCGGCATCAAGATCCCATACCTGGCGATGATCGACTTCAAGGGCGTGATCGCCATGAGTGAGGTTGTGGGTGGAGTAACGGTTTGTGTGTCAGAGGACATCAACGATGACAAAACCAAGCTCTACCTAGAGGCTGGAGAGCACACCCTTCAGGGCGAGACTGCGTTGGCCTTCCTGCGCACCCGTTACGGAGTCGGAGATGGCTCAGATCTATCACGTATCTCAAACCAGCAGGTATTCCTCTCCGCTTTGGCCAGAAAACTCAAGTCGGAGAATGTGCTGACCAACCCCTTCCAGATGTTCCGAATCGGAACCGCGGCACTTGAGAACATGCAGCTTTCTAACTCACTAACCAATATCGGTGTGATGTTGGGCATGGCTCGCGAGGTAAACGATGTGGACCTCGACATGATCACTTTCATCAAGCTCCCCGTCTACAGCATGAAGGGTGCTTACTCAGGTCGAGTTGGTCTAATTGAGGACCAGGGCAAGTTCCTATTTGACAAGATTGCAAAGGACGAGCCTTTGGTATTCGCGAAGGCAAACCTTGGTCAGGGTGCAGTTGTTGCCGAAGAGGAAACCACCACCCAGACCTCCACCGAGACAACCGAGCCCACAGCACCTACTTCTGAGAGTGAGAGCGTTGAGACGCTGCCTGAGTGGGTCCAAGGAACCAAGGCTTCGGTCAAGAGCTGCTCAAAGTAGTGGTCGAACACGAGGCAGTTTTCCTATAGGCTTTCTAGGCACCAAGGAGACGTCGCATAGCCCGGTCGAGTGCGCCCGCCTGCTAAGTGGGTAGGGACCTTAAAAGTCCCTCGAGGGTTCAAATCCCTCCGTCTCCGCTCCTGGTCCGAGGTAGGAATCGGACATTCTTAGCCAGATTCAAACAATTTCTTAAATTTCAGGCCGTGTTTCGTTTGCGCTCTGGAAGCGTTTTCCGATACAGTCCCCTTTACTGAGGGAGTATTCCTAGGCAATCAGTTCGTCATCACGGCCGAAAAGCCCGGATTGGTTGGTCACCTGAAAAGTGGCGGGAGAGACTCAGTCTTCGGTTGACAAAGGGGTTAACTGTTTGACGATCCCTCGTCCTCCGAAGCCGATTTCCAAAAGTGGAAATCGTCCCACTTTTTATTTGGAGGACAAATAGTGAAGAAGATTGCTATCGCAGCAACGACGCTGGCGTTGGTTGCTTCTACCATCACCCTGGCCCCTGCGGCCAATGCAAACACCCGCGCAGAGAACGCTCGCTATGGACTAGCTTGTGCAACCTCTGGTCAGGTGGCTGTAAAGCGTGGTGCTGACGGCAGTGACCTGATTTGTAGAGTTGCGCCTCAGGGCAGCTTCAAGGGTCAGCGCATCTGGCAGTACCCGAAGTGGCCAACCCTGAAGGGCATGGATGTTTTGGTTCCAGCGGGTGCCGGTGGTGGTTATGACACCACTGCTCGCCGCTTTATGGAGTCGATGAAGGCTGAGGGCGTGCTTCAGGCCGACGCTACCTACCGCAACCTTCCAGGTGCCGGTGGAACCACCGGTCTATCAAGCTTCCTAAACAACGACTCTGGCAAGGCCGGAAAGATGTTGGTTATGGGATTCGCATTGGTTGGTGGAGTGCAGTCAACCAAGGTTTCGTTCAAGAACTCTGACACCGTTGCAGCTGCTCGCCTAATGGGTGAGTACGAGGTTGTCGTTGTTCCAGCGAACTCCCCTTACAAGACTCTTGCTGACCTAGTAAAGGACATCAAGGCCAAGAAGACCGCTCTGCCAATCGCAGGTGGAAACTTGGGTGGTATTGACCACTACACCGCAGTTCAGATGTACGAGAGCATCGGTCTATCGATCAAGGACCTCAACTACATCGTTTACTCCGGTGGTGCACAGGTAACCACCGCGCTTCTGAACGGAACCGCCAAGGCTGGTATCTCAGGTTGGGGTGAGTTCCAGGCACAGGTTGCCGCTGGAACTCTACGTCTGCTAGGCATCAGCTCGGCCAAGAAGGTAACCGGTATTCCAACCGACACCTTCAAGGCGCAGGGTGTTGACATGGTCTCCATGAACTGGAGAGGCTTCATGCTTCCAAAGGGCACCAGCGTTGCTGACCGCAACCTAGTCATCCGTGCAATGGACGTTACTCGTAACGGCCAGGCTTGGAAGGACAACCTGAAGAAGTACGTCTGGAGCAACAACTGGCTACCAGGCGATGCCTACAACACCTGGCTACAGGGTGAAGAGGCCAAGATCAAGAAGCTGTACACCGACCTAGGACTGTAGTTCTGTGGCATTAGCTTCAAAGCAGGTTGCAAAGGGGGAGCTGGTATTCACCAGCTTCCTCTTTGCTACTTCAATCGTTGTTTTAGTTGACACCACCAACATGGTTGAGTC
>CAZQZY010000047.1:0-4277 GCA_964597935.1 uncultured Aquiluna sp.
AGATCCTTCAGAACGCTTCCACCTTCCGCTTCGATGGCTCCGACGTGATGCCAGCTGAGGTTGGTGCAGGTTCCTTCTGGAAGGAAATGACCGCGTGGGTTGCTGAGAACAAGTCCGACAAGGCTGTTCTTGACGCGATCTACAAGACCTGGCCTTACTAATAGGTCACATAGTTACACAAGTTAACTAGAGAGCTGAGGGGTCCGTCTCTGGCGGACCCCTCAGTCCTCTCCGGTTGTTAGGATTCGGTCATGTATAACTTCAGCATCCTCGCTATCAGGAAGACCCCCTGGGACATCATCGGCGAGAACTTCACCCTGCTCGCGCTAGCCCTGCTGAGCTTTGGCGCAATCATCTTTCTAGTTTTCCTGTTGGCATCTCGAGCGTCAGTCAAAGCCCAAGAGTGGCTCAAATACTTGGTCTTCTTGGTCCCAGCAGTCCTCTTGCTGGTTATTGGCTTGATTTATCCAGCCATCAGAACCCTGCTGCTCTCATTTATGGACAAAGAGTCCGAGAACTGGGTTGGCCTTGATAACTACGTTTGGGCATTTACGATCCCAGAAATCAACATCGTTTTGGTGAACACCCTGATTTGGGTGATCACAGTTCCATTCCTATCGACCGCAATCGGACTTGCGATTGCTTACATGACCGACCGCATGAAGCGTCCAGCCGCGATCAAATCTTTGATCTTTATGCCGATGGCCATCTCTTTCGTCGGCGCTGGTGTGATTTGGAAGTTCGTCTACAACTACCAACCAAATGACAACAAGCCTGACATCGGCCTTTTGTCAGCAATCTTCAAAGCGCTTGGTTTGACCCCACCAAACTGGTTGCTAGACGTCCCGCTGAACACCTTCTTGTTGATTGTTGTCATGATCTGGATCCAGACCGGATTTGCGATGGTGGTGCTTTCAGCCGCGCTGAAGAACATTCCTGACGAGGTTGTAGAGGCTGCCATGCTTGACGGCGCTACCCCTTTCAGAAGATTCTTCCTAATTTCAATGCCGATGATTCGCGCGACCATCGTGGTCGTGCTCACCACCATCATGATTGGAACCCTGAAGGTGTTTGACATCGTTAGAACCATGACCGGTGGAAACTTCCAGACCAACGTGATTGCCAACGAGATGTATTCCCAGGCATTTAGACAGATGAACTATGGTCAGGGTTCTGCCCTCGCGATCATCCTGTTCGTTGCAATCATCCCGATCATCGTTTACAACATTCGACAACTTCGCTTGGAGAGGACGGAACGCTAATGACTTCTCTAGTAAATAAGCAATTAGTAAAGCGCAAGGCGAAAAACGTCTTCAGTTCCCCTATCGCAGCTTTCGCAGCATGGGTGATTGCGATCCTGTGGACCATCCCAACCTTCGGTTTGCTGGTCACCTCGATTAGACCTGAGAAAGACATCAATACTTCTGGTTGGTGGACTTTCTTCCTGCAGCCCAACATCTCATTTGAGAACTACACCCAGGTGCTGTTTGAAGGGTCGACAACCAACCCACCGCTTTTCCAGTTCTTCTTCAACTCGCTTGCGGTAACCCTTCCAGCAGTAATCTTCCCGATCACCCTGGCGGTATTCGCAGCCTATGCCTTGGCGTGGTTTGATTTCAAGGGAAGAGACTTCATCTTCTTCAGCATCTTCGCTCTTCAGGTTGTTCCGCTTCAGCTAGCACTGGTTCCACTGCTTCAGCTGTTTGCGAAGGGCCTTGTGATTGGCGATGTCACGGTCATCCCTGATTTTGGGATTACCGGCACCTACATCCCGATCTGGATCGCTCACACGATCTTCGCGCTGCCGCTAGCTATCTTCCTGCTCCACAACTTCCTAAGTCAGATCCCCCGCGAACTGATTGAGGCTGCTCGCGTGGACGGTGCAGGCTGGTTCACACTCTTCTCGAAGATCGTGCTTCCACTTTCCGTTCCAGCGATCGCATCCTTCTCCATCTTCCAGTTCCTCTGGGTTTGGAATGACCTGCTCGTAGGACTCACCTTCGGTGGTGGCGTCAAGGACGTTAACCCAATGACAGTCCGTTTGGCTGAGATGGTTGGAACTCGAGGTTCGGGTTGGGAGCTGTTGACAGCAGGTGCGTTCGTATCGATGATCGTTCCGCTGGTCGTGTTCTTCGCACTGCAGCGCTACTTCGTCCGAGGACTACTAGCTGGTTCGGTAAAGGGCTAGAGAACTAGCGAGCCTTAGCCAGTGCAGACAAAAAGTCTGCGCTGGCTTTTGGCGTTCTGACCATAGTTTCGTAGTCAACGTGCACAATGCCGAAGCGCTTGGTTAGCCCCTCGGCCCACTCGATGTTGTCCATTAGCGACCAGGCAAAGTAGCCGCGAACGTCTACTCCTGAGTCGATCGCATCTGCCACGGCACTGATGTGCTGGAAGTAGTAGTCGATTCGGTCGGCGTCCATCACCTTGCCAGCTACGAGCTTGTCTGGGAAAGCTCCGCCGTTCTCGGTGATGTAGAGCGGAACTCCAGGAAGGCGCTTTGCAGTCTGCTGCAGCGTTGTGGTCATCGATGGAGCGTGGATTTCCCAGCCCATGTCTGTCCTTGGTTCCCGAGGAGCCATCTGAGCTCCAGTTGGAGTACCTGGGAATAGCGAGAAGTCTTGTCCCACCGCCCATGCCCCACCCTCTACAGATGCAGGCTGAACCCTAAATGGGGTGTAGTAGTTGATGCCTAGCCAGTCAATCGGCTTAGCGATCTCGGCCAACTTTTCGTCAGAAACGAAGGACCAGTCGGTGAATTGTTTGGTGTGCTCCACGATCACCGGGTCGATTCCCCGACCAGCAAGAAGATCGAGCCAAAAGCGGTTCTGCATCAAGTCAACGTAATCGGCAATGTGATCCACGCTTGGGTGATCGGAAATAACGCTGGTCAGGTTTAGCACTGTTCCAACATTCTTAGCCCCGGTTGATCTGAGTGCCCCAGCGCCACTTGCGTGAGCGGTCATGAGGCGATATGCCGCCTCTAGCCCTGCTCGGGGATCGCCCAGACCAGGCGCATGGATCTTGGTTGCATAGCCGAGAAAAGCTGAAACCCATGGCTCATTTAGGGTTGCCCAGCGCTCAACTCGGTCGGAGAATCTTTCGCCTAGAGCAAGTGCGTATTCCGCAAAATAATCATCGATGTTTGGGTTGTTCCAGCCGCCGATTTGTTGAAGCTCACTGGGCAGATCCCAGTGATAAAGAGTGAGTGCGGGGGCAATGTTTCGCGCGAGTAGACCGTCAATCAATCGGTCGTAAAAGTCAAAACCAGCTTTCGACTTAGCTTTTGCCCCGGGCATCACTCTTGGCCACGATACGGAGAAGCGATAGGAATCAAAGCCCAAGCTCGAGAGCAGGTCAAGATCCTGCTCCATCCTGGCAACGTGATCACAAGCAGGGTCTGCTTTGGTTCCGTCCTTGATGTTCCCCGGGACGTCAGCGAAGTCATCCCAGATGGAGCGCCCTCGACCTTCGCTGTTTCCTTCGATTTGCCAAGAAGCCGTGGCGGCTCCCAGGACAAAGCCTGCGGGGAGTCTCTTTGCTAGAGATTGAGCATTTGGGGCAGTGGTCATGGTTTGAGTTTAGGGGTCAAATCGTGGCGCCCCCAGCAGGATTCGAACCTGCGCACCCGCCTCCGGAGAGCGGTGCTCTATCCCCTGAGCTATGGGGGCCAGGGCTTGCCTAGCCTAACACCGCCGCTTCACTAGACTCAGGTTGTTTTCGAGAGGGTAAATGATGTCAGATTTGAAGTTTCTCAAGGGTGAAAAAACCTGGTGGCGACAGGCCGTTGTCTACCAGATTTACCCTCGCAGCTTTAAAGATTTCAATGGCGACGGAATCGGTGACCTAAGGGGCATCATTTCAAAAGCCGACTATCTGAAAGATCTCGGCATTGACGCGGTCTGGCTCAGCCCCTTTTACCCATCTGCGCTCGCCGATGGTGGCTATGACGTCGATGACTATCGAGATGTTGACCCAAGGATTGGCGACCTTGCTCAGTTCGATGAGTTGGTTCAGGAGCTTCACGCTCGAGGTATTCGCATCTTTGTTGACATTGTTCCCAACCACTGCTCTGACCGCCATGTCTGGTTCCAAGCGGCACTGAAAGCTGGTCGCGGTTCAAAGGAACGCGATCGCTTCATCTTCCGAGAGGGTCGCGGTGAAAATGGTGAATTACCTCCAAGTGATCTTGCAAGCCACTTCGGACCTCAGGGATGGACCCGAGTCGAAGACGGCCAGTGGTATTTGCACCTGTTCACAAAGGAGCAGCCGGATTT
>CAZQZY010000048.1:0-3522 GCA_964597935.1 uncultured Aquiluna sp.
GAGTAGATGGAGTCAACTGGGATAACGCCAGCCTCTGCATCTGGGTTGCGGTTCTGTGAAGCCTGGACGTAGCCGCGACCGCGCTCAATGATGAACTCGATCTCTAGCTTGCCCTTGGCGTTCAAAGTTGCAATCACTAGCTCTGGGTTGTGAACCTCAACACCGGCTGGCACCTGGATGTCAGCAGCGGTCACAGGACCTGCGGTGTTCTTGGAGAGGTGTGCAACCACAGGAGCGTCGTGCTCTGAGGAGACCACCAGGTTCTTGATGTTGAGGATTACCTCAACAACGTCTTCCTTGACACCTGGGATGGTCGAGAACTCGTGTGAAACACCCTGGATGCGGATGTTGGTAACTGCTGCACCTGGGATGGAGCTTAGAAGGGTGCGGCGGAGGGAGTTACCTAGGGTGTAGCCAAAGCCTGGCTCTAGTGGGTCAAGTACAAAACGTGAACGGTTTGTACCTAGTACTTCTTCGTGCAGAGTTGGGCGCTGTGCAATTAGCACTATTCGGTTCCTTTCATCTGAGTACCCGCTATTTGATACTCGTCTTGACACTCAGGGGGGTCACCTGAATGCGTGAATCTTTAGTTGTGGTTTGAGGACGTGCGTAAGTTAGACACGACGGCGCTTTGGAGGGCGGCATCCGTTGTGAGCCTGTGGGGTCACATCGGAGATTGAGCCAACCTCAAGACCTGCTGCCTGAAGTGAACGAATTGCAGTCTCGCGACCAGAGCCTGGGCCCTTCACGAAAACGTCAACCTTCTTTAGGCCGTGCTCCTGAGCCTTGCGAGCTGCAGACTCGGCTGCCATCTGAGCGGCGAATGGGGTCGACTTACGTGATCCCTTGAAACCAACGTCACCTGAAGACGACCAGGAGATAACAGCTCCGGTTGGGTCGGTGATGGTGATGATGGTGTTGTTGAAGGTCGAGCGGATGTGTGCCTGACCGTTCGGTACGTTCTTCTTGTCCTTGCGGCGAGGCTTACGAGCCGCAGCGGATGCCTTAGGTGCTGCCATTTTCTATCTCCTAAATCCTTAGCCGCTACTAGCGGGTTGCCTTCTTCTTGCCGGCCACGGTGCGCTTTGGACCCTTGCGAGTACGAGCGTTGGTCTTGGTGCGCTGACCGCGCACTGGGAGGCCCTTGCGGTGACGCAGACCCTCGTAGGAGCCGATCTCAACCTTGCGGCGGATGTCAGCTGCAACGTCACGGCGGAGGTCACCCTCTACCTTGTAGTTCTTCTCAATCTCATCGCGAAGTGCAACCAACTGGTCGTCGGTTAGGTCCTTTACGCGGGTGGACTCGTTGATTTTGGTGGTCTTCAGAATCTCGCTTGAGCGAGTGCGACCGATTCCATAGATGTAGGTGAGGGAGATAACCACGCGCTTGTCGCGAGGAATATCTACACCAGCAATACGTGCCATTTGGATTTTCTCCTGTGTAGTAGAAGGTCTTCAGCATCTCCATCCCAACCTGGCTGATTGAGCCCCGGCCTTCTTCCGAGGGTTAGTCCTAAGACTTGGTGATGCTCTTTGGTTATTTAGTTATGGGTTAGGGCAATTAGCCCTGGCGCTGCTTGTGGCGAGGGTTCTCGCAGATCACCATCACGCGACCGTGACGGCGAATGACCTTGCACTTGTCGCAGATCTTCTTGACGCTCGGGTTGACCTTCATGCTCTTACTTTCTACTTGTAGCGGTAGATGATGCGGCCGCGAGTCAGGTCGTAGGTGCTCAGCTCTACAATCACGCGGTCTCCGGGGAGAATGCGGATGTAGTGCTGACGCATCTTTCCCGAGATGTGGGCTAGGACTAGGTGTCCGTTGGTCAGCTCCACGCGAAACATTGCGTTCGGTAGGGCTTCAACGACCGATCCCTCGATCTCGATAACGCCGTCTTTGTTGGCCATGCACTCACTTCACTACTTTTGTGACGTCACAGACACGCGAAAAACCAACCCAAAAATTGAAAAGGATTTCACGCAGAAACGCCAAGGGAAAATCCTAGGGGAAATCCTGGGCGAATGCTAGTCCTACAAATCAAAAAACTCAGGCAAATTTGCACAAGTTTTAGTCAAGTGGAACCGGGGTGATTCCAAAGGGCTTCAGCCCCTCAACTCCGCCATCCTCGGCGGTTAGCACCCAGATGCCCTTTGAGTGAACCGCAACCGAGTGCTCCCAGTGCGCTCCATCGGATCCATCCTTGGTTGCCACTGTCCACTCGTCCTCTAAAACCTGGGTTCTTTGGTTGCCGGCGGTGATCATCGGCTCGATAGCAACGCATAATCCAGGCTCAACCTTGGGGCCAAGATCTCTGACTCGGTAGTTGAAAACAGCTGGATCCTCGTGCATGGAACGCCCAATGCCGTGACCGACATACTGCTCCAAAATGCCGTAGTTACCGCGCTCGAGAATGTACTTCTCGATCTCGACTCCAACTTCGTTCAAACGCTTGGCCTTTGCTAGGGCAGCGATGCCGGCCCAGAGTGAACCCTCGCAAACATCGCTCTGCTTTTGACGCTCCGCGGTTTGAGCATCTTCACGACCGGGCACCACCATTGAGAAAGCACTGTCACCATTCCAGCCATCTACCTCGGCACCGCAGTCAATTGACACTAGATCGCCGGCCTGAAGCACTCGGTTGTTTGGGATGCCGTGCACAACCTCGGAGTTCACGCTCGCGCAAATGGTGTGGTAGTAGCCGGGGACCAACTGGAAGTTAGGAATACCGCCGCCATCGCGGATGGTCTTCTCGGCAATTTGATCAAGCTCTAGGGTTGTGACACCCGGCTTGATTGCAGCCTTCACTGCTTGCAGGGCTTTCTGGGTAAGCAAACCAGCGACTCGCATCTTGCGAATCTGGTCCTCAGTTTTGATTTCGTACTTTTTACGCATCGCGGCTTAGGCCACGGGCCTCGAGTGCTTCGATGATGCGCTCGGTAACATCGCTGATCTCACCAAGGCCATCGATCATGGCGACCAGTCCGCGAGCGGCATAGATGTCGATCAAAGGTGCGGTCTGGGAGTCGTAAACCTCGAGACGTCTGCGAATAACCTCAGGGGTGTCATCGGCACGACCCTCGATCTCGGCGCGCTTAGCCAAACGACGAACTAGCTCATCGTTGTCAGCGGTTAGCTGCACAACAACGTCAAAGGCAGTTTTGCTCTCGGTCAAAATCGCATCCAGCTCGTGAACCTGGTCCACGGTTCTTGGATAACCGTCGAGCAGGAAACCCTGCTTGGCATCATCGTGGGAAAGACGATCGCGAACCAACTCGTTGGTGAGGCTGTCTGGAACATACTCACCGCGGTCCATGAAGGCCTTGGCCTGCTTACCCAACTCGGTTTCGTTCTTCACGTTGTAGCGGAAGATGTCACCGGTTGAGATAGCAGGAATTGAGAATGCCTGAGCTAGCAGTGCAGCTTGGGTTCCCTTGCCAGCCCCAGGGGGACCGATCATAAGGAGTCGGGTCACTTCAGTAGACCCTCGTAGTTACGCTGCTGCATCTGAGCGTTGATCTGCT
>CAZQZY010000049.1:0-3481 GCA_964597935.1 uncultured Aquiluna sp.
CCAAAACCATTCGCATGGACGTCACCTCAGACCAAGACGTTGAGTCAGCGGTAAACCAGGTCATTTCTGCTGAGGGTCGAATCGACCTAATGGTTGCGAACGCTGGATTCGGTAACTTCGCCTCAATCGAGGAGACCACTCCCGAAAAAGTTAGAGCACTCTTCGAGGTGAATGTCTTCGGTGTTGAGCGCTGCATCAGAGCGGTATTGCCACAGATGCGAAAGCAAAGAAGTGGTCGAATCCTTATGACTGCCAGCGTTGTCGCGCATGTTTCGCTTGTGGGCCTTGGTTGGTATGCAGCCACCAAACACTCGGTTCGAGCAGTTGCGAATGCGCTTCGCCAAGAGGTGCGTTCGCTTGGGATCAAGGTCTCGGTGATCGAGCCGGGAACGGTAAGAACAAACTTTGATTCAGTTGCCTTCGGGCACCTGAGAGACTCGCGATCAATCTCCGACTACGACCAGGTGATGAACGGTTTCAATAAGTATCTGGGCGGTATGTATCGAAACTCCCCTGGACCAAAGCAGGTTGTGAAGACCATGGTCAAGGCTGCCACCGCCAAGAACCCAAAGCCCATCTATCCCGCCAGCTGGGACGTCAGAGCGTTGAAGTTTGTTTTCTACATTTTCGGTCGAAGGATTGTTGACTCGGTAGTGCTGTGGCTCGCGAGGCACTAAAGCTGCCGGTTGGCAGCTGGGTAGTTATCGCTGCCTTCACTGCATCAGGGATTCTTCACCTTATAAATCCATCCGCATTCTTGTTTTTATTGCCCGAGTGGACTCCAGAGCCGATTCTTCTTATCTACCTATCTGGAATAGCCGAGCTAGCTAGCGCTGTGGGTCTAGTGCTGAGAAAAGACTGGGGTCGATACCTCACCGTGGCCACCCTTTTGGGCGTCTGGCCAGCCAACTGGTGGTTCGCGATTGATGCGCTTTCGGGCGATCCGCTGCTTGCCTTGGTCGCCTGGTTACGGCTACCACTGCAGATTCCACTGGTTATTTGGGCGTGGCGAAACCCAGTTTTGAAGCACTGATATTCGGTATCTACATCCATAAATAGGCCTAGCACCACAAAATCTTGTGACAAATCGTGGTGACTATCACTAAATACGGCTATTTATATGTTTCCTACAAAAATCGACCACAAATCTTGAAGCTTTAGGTGTCCAAAATGCAGTCTGTCTGATAACAGCCTGAGTAAAGTTTTGATGTAACCGCTTTCAGCGAAAGGGGGCTATACGCAAAGATGCGTTGAGTCAGCGAAGTGACTGCGCCCGCGTAAGGAATCAAATGGCCCACCCAATTACAACCCCAGACATTGTCATCGTCGAGATCGATGCACAGACCAAAGAGCAGGCAGTTCGACAGCTTGCCGAAAAGCTCTTGGCCGCAGGGCGCTTGACCGCGCTGGACGAGTATCTGGCTGCAGTCGCTGCTCGCGAAGAGCACTTCCCAACCGGTATCGAGGGTGGAGTAGCCATTCCCCACGCCCAGAGCGACCTGGTAACAATCCCATCGGTTGCCGTTGCCACCTCCTCAAAGGGAATCGACTTTGGTGCCGATGACGGCGCTTCCCACCTGATCTTCCTTATCGCAGCGCCAGCCTCGGGAGAGAACACCCACCTAGAGATTCTCGGTTCGCTAGCCCGCAAGATCATGCACGAGGAATTCCGCGACCGCCTACGCGCGGAGACTGACGGAGCGAAAATTGCAGAAATTGTTACTCAGGAGGTACAGAAGTAAATGGCAAAAATCGTATGCGTAACGTCCTGCATCACCGGCATCGCCCACACCTACATGGCTGCCGAGGCTCTCGAGCAGGCTGGCAAGAAGCTTGGGCACGAGGTGCTCGTTGAGACCCAGGGTTCTGCCGGGTCCAACCCTTTCAAGCAAGACGTAATCGACTCGGCTGACGCCGTCATCTTTGCGGTTGACCTTGAGGTCAAAGACCGCAACCGCTTCAATGGCAAGCCATACATCCAGGTCCCAGTTGCCAAGGCAATGAAGGATGCGGTTGGTCTTGTCGAGCAGGTGCTAGCCATGGCGGCTGACGGCACCGCACCAAAGGTTGGTGATGGCGCTAGCGCCAAGCCAGCCGAAACTAAGGCTCCTTCTTCAGAACCAAGCCAGAAGAAGGGTGGCTTCCTCGGAGGCCTATTTGGCAAAAAGTAAAAAATGCCTGGTCGGCAACCGCCGGCTGGGAAACGCAATGGAGCTATAGGAGGCCCATCGTGACTAGCGCAAGCACGGGCACCAAGGTTCGTCAATGGTTGATGACCGGTGTTTCATACATGATTCCATTTGTTGCCGCAGGTGGAATCCTCATTGCCCTCGGATTCCTACTCGGTGCTATCGGGTTCGGAACTGACGGCATTCACGCATATGACGCAGAGAAGATGCAGATTGCCGGTGACTACGACGTTCTAAACATCGGTTACTGGGCATTCACCATCTTCTGGTTCGGTAAGGCTGCATTCGCATTCTTCGTACCAGTTCTAGCTGCTTACATCGCGTACGCAATTGCTGACCGCCCAGGTCTGGTTCCAGGTTTCGTTGCCGGTGCTCTTGCAACCGGTCTTGACGGAAACCCACTGGGAACCGGCACCGGCTTCCTCGGCGCAATCCTCGGTGGTTTCATCGCCGGTGGTGTTGCTCTTTGGATCAGCCGCTGGAGCGTTCCAAACTGGATCCGTCCGATCATGCCAGTTGTGGTAATCCCACTACTTGGCTCACTGATCACCGGTCTAGCAATGGTTCTAGTTCTAAAGGCACCTGTTTCGGCCCTAATCACTGGCCTAACCTCATGGCTAAACGGTCTATCCGGTGGCGCACTAGCGATCCTCGGTCTGATCCTTGGTCTGATGATGGCATTTGACATGGGTGGCCCTGTAAACAAGGTTGCTTACACCTTCGCCGTTACTGGTCTTGCTTCTGCAGGTGCTGCTGCATCCGCAACCGAGTTCCAGATCATGGCAATCGTTATGGCTGCTGGTATGACTCCTCCGCTAGGTCTAGCTTTGGCTACCACCCTGCGCAAGAAGGCATTCAGCGAGTCTGAGCAGGAGAACGGCAAGGCTGCATGGCTACTTGGTGCATCCTTCATCTCCGAGGGTGCAATCCCATTCGCAGCAGCTGACCCAGCTCGCGTTATCCCATCGATCATGATCGGTTCCGGTGTGACCGGTGCAATCGTTGCTCTATTCGGCAACGAGCTACGTGCACCTCACGGTGGAATCTTCGTGTTCCCACTGGTTAGCGACTGGTTCACCTATGTTCTAGCAATCGCCATTGGTACCGTAGTGACCGCTCTGCTGGTCCTAGTTGCCAAGGGCATTGGTAACAAGGCAGCCTAAGCAATTAAACACAAGCAAGGCCCCTGGAATCCCAGGGGCCTTCGCTTTGCTTGCTAGCATTCGTTAGCTAACTAATTTAGGTGGGCTGATGCACGTAGCGATCTTCACAGATCTGCACCCGATGAGCCT
>CAZQZY010000050.1:0-3410 GCA_964597935.1 uncultured Aquiluna sp.
TTTGAAAAGTTGGTTAGGTCAAGACTGGACTTTTTTGTTTGAGTTTTGTCACAAAAAAGTAAAAATCGAGCGAAAAAAGTAGTTGCGTAGCATAATTCGCACCCTTTAGGATTGAGGTTTGCTTCCCTAACCTTTGCCCATCGTCATATTGCGGTCGATTGGCGCGTAGCAAATAGCGGTTACGTGGTTTGGATAGCGAATTTCCCGCCTACTTATCAACGATTCCCTAGGGGTATTCACTTTGGCTGCTGCGAAAAACGCTAAGTCCGTAAAGTCCGCAAAGAACTCTCGCTCCGCAATGAGACCAACATTCGCGAAGCACCCAGACCCAATCGAGATCCCAGATCTACTCTCACTTCAGACCGAGAGCTTTGACTGGTTGGTCGGTGCACCTGCATGGCGTGAAATCGCCGGTGCAGATGCAAAGACCGGTCTTGACGAGGTCTTTGAGGAGATCAGCCCAATCGAGGACAGCGCTAACGCTGCCCAGGATGCGAAGATGGGCCTCTCCTTCTCAGAGCCAATGCTCTTCGACCCTCCCTACACCCCTGAGGAGTGCAAGGAGAAGGGTAAGAGCTACACCCAGCCGCTCTACATCAAGGCTGAGTTCACCAACTACCTAACCGGTGAGATCAAGAGCCAGACCGTGTTCATGGGTGACTTCCCAGTTATGACCGGCAAGGGCACCTTCATCATCAACGGCACCGAGCGTGTTGTTGTTTCTCAGCTGGTTCGCTCACCTGGTGTCTACTTCTCGGTATCGACCAACACCACCGGTAACCTCGACGTTCGCAACAACAAGGCTCAGATCATTCCAAGCCGTGGCTCCTACCTCGAGTTCCTAACCGAGTGGGTAAAGGACGAGCGTAAGCCTGCTGCCAGATTCGGTCTGCCAATCCTGCAGGTGCAGGTTGACCGCAAGACCAAGGTTTCTGCAACCATCTTCCTCAAGGCCCTTGGTATGACCAAGGACGAGATTCGTGCTGAGTTCTCAGACATCAAGGCTTCGGTTGAGGGCAACCCGCTGAACCTAAAGTTCGACGAGGACATCATCGAGCGCACCCTTGAGTATGACGAGTCCAAGGTTTTTGCCTCCCCAATCCTTTCCAAGGAAGACGCTCTTCGTGAGGTCTACCGCAAGGTCCGCGGCGAGGCTGCCGGTGCCGAGGTTGCCGAGGCATGGCTAAGAAGCACCTACTTCGAGTCAAAGCGCTACAACCTTGCTCGCGTAGGTCGCCACAAGCTAAACCGCAAGCTCCAGATCGAGCAGGCATCAGATGTCACCACCCTGACCCTGAGCGACATCGTTGCAACCTTGAAGTACCTGCTTTTGTTTGACCAGACTCTGGCAAACAACATCCCTGCTGCCAGCACCAATGTTGAGTTCAACACCAAGATGAATGGCAAGAAGGTTTCGCTTCTAGTTCGCCCAGACGACATCGACGACTTCTCTAACCGTCGTATTCGCTCGGTTGGTGAGCTAATCCAGAACCAGGTTCGTATCGGTCTAAGCCGTATGGAGCGTGTGGTTCGCGAGCGTATGTCCACCCAGGACATCGAGGCGATCACCCCTCAGACCCTGATCAACCTTCGCCCAGTTGTATCTGCGATCAAGGAGTTCTTCGGAGCTAGCCAGCTATCGCAGTTCATGGACCAGAACAACCCACTTGCAGGACTCGCTCACAAGCGTCGTCTCTCTGCACTGGGACCTGGTGGTATCGCTCGTGAGCGTGCCCAGATGGAGGTTCGTGACGTTCACCCATCTCACTACGGTCGTATGTGTCCGGTTGAGACCCCTGAAGGTCCAAACATCGGTCTAATCGGTTCGCTAACCGCATTCAGCCGCATCAACACCTTCGGTTTCATTGAGACCCCTTACCGCGAGGTAAAGAACGGCAAGGTCACCTCAAAGGTTGTCTACCTAGACGCAGCTTCTGAGGATGGCAAGGTCATCGCAGCCGCTGAGACTCCTGTGAAGGAAGACGGCACTCTGATTGGCCCACGTGCGTTTGCTCGTTTCCGTGGCGACATGGTTGAGGTTGCTGCCGAGGACGTCAACTACATCGACGTATCCCCACGCCAGCTTGCCTCTGTCTCCACCTCGCTGATCCCATTCCTTGAGCACGATGACTCTTCACGCGCTCTGATGGGTGCCAACATGCAGCGTCAGGCAGTGCCACTGCTTCGCGCCGAGAGCCCATACGTGGGTACCGGTATGGAGCGCATCGCAGCTATCGACTCCGGTGCAGTTGTCACCGCTGAGGCTGCCGGTGTTGTCGAGGAGATCGATGCAGATGCGATCACCATCATGAACGACGATGGTTCTCGCTCCAGCTACTCACTACGTAAGTTCG
Source organism: uncultured Aquiluna sp. (assembly GCA_964597935.1). Taxonomy (GTDB): domain Bacteria; phylum Actinomycetota; class Actinomycetes; order Actinomycetales; family Microbacteriaceae; genus Aquiluna. The sequence continues at coordinate 2,355 of CAZQZY010000050.1, forward strand.
AGCGCTCTAACCAGGGCACCGCTATCAACCAGCGTGCAATCGTTGAGGTTGGTCAGCGCGTTGAGCTCGGTGAGGTATTGGCCGATGGTCCTTCCACCGAGAACGGTGAGTTGGCTCTTGGTAAGAACCTGCTCGTGGCATTCATGCCATGGGAGGGTTACAACTTCGAAGACGCGATCATCCTGTCTCAGGAGATCGTCAAGCACGATGTGCTCTCCTCAATCCACATCGAGGAGTACGAGGTTGATGCTCGTGACACCAAGCTAGGACCTGAGGAGATCACCTCTGACCTACCAAACATCTCTGCTGAGGCTCTTGCTCAGCTAGATGGCGAGGGCATCATCCGCATCGGTGCCGAGGTTCGCCCAGGCGACATCTTGGTTGGAAAGGTAACCCCTAAGGGTGAGACCGAGCTTTCCGCTGAGGAGCGACTACTCCGTGCGATCTTCAACGAGAAGAGCCGCGAGGTTCGCGACACCTCTTTGAAGGTGCCACACGGTGAGCAGGGAACCGTTATCGGTGTCAAGGTCTTTGACGCTGAGCAGGGTGACGAGCTAGGTGCTGGTGTAAACAAGCGCGTAGTTGTCTACATCGCTCAGAAGCGCAAGATCACCGAGGGTGACAAGCTTGCTGGTCGCCACGGTAACAAGGGTGTTATTGCCAAGATCCTGCCAGTCGAGGACATGCCATTCATGGAGGATGGCACCCCGGTTGACATCGTGCTAAACCCACTGGGTATCCCAGGTCGTATGAACTTTGGTCAGGTGCTTGAGTCTCACCTAGGTTGGGCTTGCCGCCAGGGTTGGGACGTCAAGGGCGTTGCCAAGTGGGCAGACGACATGGCCAAGGAGCTTTACTCCGCTGAGGCTGGCACCAAGGTCGCTACCCCGGTATTCGACGGTGCTACCAAGAACCAGGTTGCTGGCATCTTGGACCACACCCTGCCAGGCGAGAACGGCAAGCGTCTAATCGACGGTTCCGGTAAGGCACGTCTATTCGACGGCCGCTCCGGTGAGCCATTCCCAGAGCCAATCGCAGTTGGTGTGAAGTACATGC
>CAZQZY010000051.1:0-3287 GCA_964597935.1 uncultured Aquiluna sp.
GTGGCATCAAGCGAATTAGTGCTTGGTGCTTGAACTAGATCACCGAGGTTGTAGATGAGTTCTTGCTCTAACTCGGTTTCAAATTTCATGCCGTATCGGATGGCTAGGTTGTCAGGTGCCTTGTAGAACTGCTCAACCAGATCGCGAACCCCCGAGACCCCCAGTTCGCGAGCGGTGGCAACTCTGGTGCAGTGCTCACACTGCGAACGCATTAGGTCTCGAGAATCGAAACTTAGCGTGTTACCCCGTTTTCTCATGCCCTTAGTTTGTACCTAGGGGCTGACAATTTGAAGGCAAAACTGGCAGTTTTCACAAGCCAAAAACCCATCTAAACTCACTAAGGAAAATCTGGAGGAATAGGTAATCGTGGCCAAGGCGGACTTCAAGGCACTCAGGCATGTGCTGGTCGTAGAGAACGAGCCACTGATGCGTGACCTATTGTCAAAAGCTCTCGAGAGTGCTGGCTTTATTGTCACCAGCGCGGCAAACGCAGCCGATGCCATGAGGTCGGTGAAGGTCATGGACCCAGATGCCATGGTTGTAGATATCGAGCTTGGCCCTGGACCTAACGGTTTTGATCTAGCAGACGCGGTTTCTGTCCTATCGCCAGAGGTTGGAGTTGTTTTTCTCACCAACCTTCCTGACCCAAGATTCGGTGGCAAGGATGCCTCCGCTGTGAAGCGCAACCAGGGTTACCTGCGCAAGACAGCCATCAACACCGGAGCTGAGTTGGTTGATGCAATTGAGGCTGTGCTTCGTGATCGGGTTACCAAGGAGTATCGTCACGATCTTGCGTCGAACCGCCCCTTCTCTGCTCTTTCGCAGCGTCAAATTAACACCCTGCAGTTGGTTGCCGAAGGCAAGACCAATGCCCAGATTGCAGCTCTTCGAGGCACCACCGTTCGAGCGGTGGAAGGAATGCTCACCAGAATTTTTGAAGCCCTCGATATCGACCCGAAGGGAACTAACCCGAGGGTTGAGGCTACCGCGAGGTACCACGCGCTCAGATCTCAGGTAGAGACGGTTGCCTAAAAAACAAACCGCTTGGCAAACCCTGGGGGATAGCAAATCTCTTAATTGGCGAACCCACATCCTGTTTGCCATTCCCGCTCTTGGGGTAGGGCTCGTCTTTGACCCCTCTCGACTCGGTGGTGACTACAGTGCTTGGTTGGTGCTTGCGCTCCTGGCTCTAGCGGTGACGATCATCTCCATCGAGGGCCTTTCCCAACTACTGGGGAAAAACAGTTGGCAGAAACCAAGACCATTCACCGTTGCCGGCATCTTGGTGGCTGCCGGATTTATCCGCGGTGTGACTTTTGTTGTTGCCGGTGGTGCCTTGGAGATGGTTCCCGAGACCGACCTGGGTTTTCGATTGATCGGTGGGCCAGTGTTTACCCTCACCGTTTATTTGCTTATGAACTCCCTGGTCTCTGCTCACCTTGCCCAGCGCAAGCTCTCAGCAGAGCTGGAGCTTGAGCGTGAGAACTTGGAGTTCTCCAAGCGGAGCTTCGAGTCTGAGCTAGTGCGGCTCAGGGATGCGCAGATTTTGCGGGTGAGAGAAAGCGTGATCCCGGCGGTTTGGGAACTGGGCAAACTGTTGCGCGATGCCAAGCTTTCTAAGAACGCATCCCGCGCAATCCAGGCATTGCGAGAGCTCAACGACAACATCGTTCGCCCACTCTCTCACAACCTAACCCGTTCATTTGAATTGCCAACACTTTCAAAGTCACAGAGTCAACTCGCTCAGTTGGGCCAGTTCGTGCTGCCAAGTCACATCACTTTGAACCGAGTACTGCAACTGGGCACGTTGGTGCCGTTTATTGTGATTATGAGCTACTCAACGGCATCGGCACTCTCGGGGCCGATAATCGCGCTATTGGTTTCTGCGGTGGCGTTGACGATGTTCACCACCCAGATCTGGATCTATAGAAAGCTCTTCGGTAGATACGAAGTTCCGCTGTTGGCAGCCTTCGCTATTACGGTAGCCATCGGTGTTGTGATGGGGTTATCCACCTGGGTCATGGTGCAAATCCCAATTCTTGAATTACCAAATCGAATCGTTGCTCAGTCCACCGCATTCTTTATTGTCACCATGGCTCTGATGTTTGGTATCGCGGTCACTGGTCTGCAGCGAGATAGAGCCATTGAAGAGTTGGGTGAGATTGTTGAGGACCTGAGGGTCCTAAACACTCAACTAAGGCAACGAGTCTGGCTCAGTCAAAAAACTCTCGCCACCGAGTTACATGGCTCCGTTCAGTCGGCTCTGAATGCAAGTGCAATGCGTCTTGCTCAGCTGGAGAATCCAACCGAGCAAGACCTGGATCGAGTGCGCGAAGACATTGACAATGCCCTTGCCAAACTGGGACGGGAAGACTATCTAGCCGGTGAAAGCTTTGAGGACCTCGTCGAACAGATCTGTGAGCTATGGGACTCTGCCTGCCAAATCAACTACCGACTTACAGACTCGGCCTCCAGCGTGCTTACCGAAAACTCAGCCGCCGCCTACTGCACCCTCGAGGTTTTGCGCGAGGCGGTAAACAACGCAATCAAGCACGGCAGCCCAAAGCGAATCGACATCGCAATTGATGCTCACAGTGGGCTATTGGATCTAAGAATTCAAAACGATGGCTCGCCGGTTCAGCGCTCGAGCTTTGGGTTGGGTAGTCAAATCTTTAGAGAGCTAACCCTGGACTACTCACTTACCGGCTCAGCACCTATTTTGTTCAGCGCGAAAATACCGATTAGCCAAGAAGAGCCTGCACCTCAGACTTTGTAGGGGGCTCGCAGCCCTGGCGCTCACAAACCAGACCTGCGGCTACAGCCGCAAACCTTGCAGCTGCAATCAACTCAGTCTCTGGTAGCTCGGCTAGACGCTGTCTGGGATTAGAACCCAGTGCATCGCGATCCAGTAGTTCACCGAGCAGGTTTGCCATGAAGGTGTCACCGGCTCCCACTGTGTCAACCAAGTTCACCTTCGGCGCTGGAACATCGATTCGTTGACCCATGCGATAGAGCGAAGCTCCGTCGCCACCGCGGGTGATCACAACAAGACGACCACCCTGACTCCAGTCGTGTGCAATGTCGTCGATGTCAGAACCATCGGCTCTATCAAAGAGCCACCAGAGATCGGCATCTGATGCCTTGATGATGTCGGAGTATTCGTTGATGGCGAGCACGCGCTTGAGCTCTCGCGCTCTTTCAAAACCGAGTGCGGAACGGATATTTAGATCATGCGACTTGGTCAAGCCATTAAGTCCAGCCAGCCATGCGCTGACAACTTCGCTTCC
>CAZQZY010000052.1:0-3151 GCA_964597935.1 uncultured Aquiluna sp.
TGCTCATGCCAATTCGCCTGAGCTCTTTGTTTTTGCGCACACTTCGCGAGGATCCATCCGATGCTGAAGTAGAAAGCCACCGACTACTTGTTCGCGCCGGTTACATCCGTCGCGCAGCGCCGGGTATTTTCACTTGGTTGCCGTTGGGACTTCGGGTCAAGGCAAACATCGAGCGCATCGTCCGCGAGGAGATGGAGCGAGCTGGTGCCCAGGAGGTTTTCTTCCCTGCACTACTACCAAAAGAGCCCTATGAGGCGACCGGTCGCTGGGAAGAGTACGGCGACAACATCTTCAGACTTCAGGATCGCAAAAAAGCCGATTACCTCCTTGCCCCAACGCACGAGGAGGTTTTCACGCTGCTGGTGAAAGACATGTACTCCTCTTACAAGGATTTGCCGCTTTCGATTTACCAGATTCAGAACAAGTACCGCGATGAAGCAAGGCCTAGAGCCGGCCTATTGCGGGGTCGCGAGTTTGTGATGAAGGACGCCTACAGCTTCGATGTCTCCGATGAGGGTTTGGCCAAGAGCTATCAGGCGCAGCGCGATGCATACGAGCGCATTTTCCAGCGTCTGGGTGTCGACTACGTGGTCGTGAAGGCTGATGCCGGTGCGATGGGTGGGTCTAAGTCCGAGGAATTCCTCAGCCCCTCGCCGATTGGCGAGGACACGTTTGTTCGTTCTGCTGGCGGTTTTGCCGCCAACGTTGAGGCGGTCAGTTTCCAAGTGGCACCGGAAATCGATGCCTCCAACAACCCAGCGGCTCAGGTTTTTGATTCACCCAACACCCCAACAATTGCGACCCTGGTTGACTACGCCAACAAAAATCACCCAGCCTCAAGCCCCTACACCGCTGCGGACACCCTCAAGAATGTTGTCCTAGCGCTGGTTGCGCCAGACGGTAAACGTGAGCTGGTAATTGTCGGTCTGCCGGGAGATCGCGAGGTTGATCAAAAGCGCGCAGAGGCATTCTTTGGACCAAACGATGTTGAGCCAGCTACAGATGCGGACTTTGCCAAGTACCCAATGCTTGTAAAGGGATACATCGGGCCAACTCTAAATGGTTCTCAGTTCTTGGGTAAGGATGCTCCCGCAGGAATCCGTTACCTCGTTGATCCTCGTGTCGCCAAGGGTTCGATGTGGATCACGGGTGCAAACCTTGACCAGAAGCACATCTTCAACCTCACTTACGGCCGTGATTTCGAGGCAGATGGTGTCGCAGACATTGCTGAGGTGAGAGCCGGTGATCCGGCTCCAGATGGCTCAGGACCGCTTGAGCTTGCTCGTGGCATCGAGATTGGACACGTCTTCCAGCTTGGTCGCAAGTATGCCGAGGCGCTTGACCTCAAGGTCCTTGACGAGAACGGAAAGCTGGTCACCGTCACCATGGGTTCTTATGGAATTGGTGTCACCAGATTGGTCGCGGTACTTGCTGAGGCAAATCGTGATGAGGCGGGCCTGATTTGGCCAGAGGCAGTTTCGCCAGCTGATGTTCACATCATCGCCGCCGGCAAGGATGAGGAGCCATTCCAGGCTGCCGAGAAGTTGCTCTATGAAGCTCAGTCCAAGGGGCTGGAGGTCCTGATTGATGACCGTCAAAAGGTAAGTCCGGGTGTCAAGTTTGCTGATGCTGAACTTATTGGTGTGCCCTGGGTGATCATCTGCGGTCGTGGAGTATCGGAGGGATTGGTTGAGCTTTGGAATCGTCGATCCGGTGAACGCACTCAGGTGGGGCTAGAATCTGCGATTGAAGAGCTTTTAGCTCGACGCGCATAATCGAAAAAGGCAGGCCGACCAGATGGACATTGATCTTTCAGTACTGCGACTACTTGAGCGCGAAAAAGAGATTCCATTTGATGAGCTGGTAGTCATTATCGAGGCTGCAATTCTGGCCGCTTACTTCAAGCACACCGGCGTAACCGAAAAGACCGCTCGGGCTGAGCTTGACCGCAAAACCGGACACGTCACAATTCACAAACCCGTCTTTGACGAAGAAGGCAACCAGGTTTCCGAGGAGGACATCACGCCCGACGGCTTTGGCCGCGTTGCTGCATATGCCGCAAAGCAGGTGATTGCTCAGCGCATGCGCGAGATTTCCGACGAGGGTCTGCTCGGAGAGTTCAAAGGCAAAGAGGGCGACATCGTCGCCGGCGTGATTCAGCAGGGCACCCGCAGCCACATGGTTTATGTGAACCTCGGTTCCATCGAGGCGATCATGCCGCCCGAGGAGCAGGTTCCTGGCGAGGATTACTCTCACGGCAACCGCATCCGCGTTTATGTCACCAGCGTGCAAAAGGGTCCCAGAGGGCCACAGATCACCGTTTCTCGCACGCACCCCGGACTTATCAGAAAGCTATTCGCGCTTGAGGTGCCAGAGGTTGCCAATGGTCTGGTTGAGATTGCCTCGGTGGCGAGAGAAGCCGGTCACCGCACCAAGATCGCGGTCATTGCAAAACAACCCGGCATAAACGCCAAGGGAGCTTGCATCGGCGAGCTCGGTCAGCGAGTCCGAGCAGTCTCTGCAGAACTCAATGAGGAGAAGATTGACGTAGTCGATTTCTCCGAGGATCTAGCCAAGTTTGTTGCTCACGCACTCTCGCCGGCCCGAGTATCCAGCTCCAAGTTGGTAGATGCTCAACTGCGTGCCGTGAGGGTGACCGTGCCAGAGTTCCAGCTTTCTTTGGCTATTGGTAAAGAGGGTCAGAACGCACGCCTTGCTGCCAAGCTGACCGGGGCAAAAATCGACATCCAGCCAGATACTGGAGCTTAGCTCTAGCCCAAAGCGGTTAGGTGGCCCTAGAATGTACCCAGTTAGAACCTGCGTTGGCTGTCGTCAGCGCGATCTCTCAAAAAACCTGCATCGGGTTGTCAGAATCAAGAATGAGTTCCTCATTAGTGATTCTTCCTCCGGTCGAGGAGCTTGGGTCCACTCAAGCTGCATCGAGAAGGCAATTGAGAGAAAAGGTTTCCAAAGAGTTTTGGGCGAAGCCAACCTGGCCAAGCTTCAGAACCGGCCCGAGAAACAGGCAGAGAAACATGCTGGCAATCAAATGAGTACCTCGAAATGAGATTCGCTCAGCACTAAAGCCTGCCCTGTTCGGGTAGGCCCGGACAGGAGAAAAAGTGGCGCTTCCACGCGTATACGACATAGC
>CAZQZY010000053.1:0-3095 GCA_964597935.1 uncultured Aquiluna sp.
ACGTTCTTGGTGATAACTCGGTCGCCACCTTCTTGAACGTGCTCTTTCTTATCCAGGGTGTGGAGCCAGGCAGGTTCTGAGGATGCTCCCCAAGGGAAGGATGCTGTTCCAGACTCCCAGGTTGAAATGGTGCCCGGGTACTTCACGGTGATGCCAGTGGCTACGGTTCCTAGCGCAACGGCAGTAGGTGTTGCATCAAACTCAAACCCCGGGGTTGGAGCTGGCATGTCTTTGTAGTTCTCCTGGAGCTTCTGAGCTCTAAACATCAGGTTCCAAGGAGCAGATCTTGACTTCTCACGGTAGTAGGTGTCGTTGGACTGCTCGGTGTCCTCATCGCTCATCACAAGGCCGGTGTCCTTGGCTGCACGCTTGAATGGGGACTGCCCACCGGAGTAGACAAAGATTCCGTTGAATGGGTCGATGATCGCCGCGTCAACAGGTCTCACCGAGCGAATCGGACCAATCGCCTCCGGGATGCGTGAGTGCCAAACCGGCAACATTCTGGTCATGCCGCCCTCAACGCGGGTCATGTAGACGAGGTCAGCATCGTTTAGAGCAAGCTGTGGTCTGCCACCCCAGGTGTTATCAACCTTGCCCGCAACAGCAGGCAGTGAAAGGTGGGCTGCGTCCTCTTCAGCAAATAGCACACCGGTAAGCGGGGCTGGGATAAAGACTGGCTCTGGTTCAGGCTCCACGGTCGCGGTCTGAGTGGGAGTAGGCACTGGAGCCGGAGCTGCACACCCCGTCAAAGTCAGAGCGAAGAGAGTAGTTAGAGCGAGAAGTTTTGAGCCGATTTGCATTTGACCAAGTCTAAATCCATTGCACTATCTGCGACGCTTTGCGAAGCGGGTCGAGAGTCGATCCCTGAGAATTTCAACTGGCAACAGCAGTGTTGTGAAGACGACAATCAGTAGGACGGTGGTCTCCAGGTTTTCCTTCACAAGTGGAACATTGCCAAGCAGGTAACCGGAGAACATAAAAACACCGATCCATAGCACTGCCCCGAAGAAGTTGAGCTTGGTGAAGCGCTTGGTGTCCATCTTTGAGATGCCGGCCAACATTGGAATAAGCGCTCTGAGAATTGGAAGGAAACGAGCTAGGACGATTGCCCTGGTTCCATATTTCTCAAAGAACTCATGGGTTTTTGCGAGCACCTTTTTATTAATGATGAAGTTGTTGCGGCGTTCAAAAAGTGGTGGTCCGATTTTGTAGCCAACCCAATAGCCGGTCTGCGTACCCAGAAATGCCGCCAACCAAACCATCAAGAACCCAGCCCAGTCTGGCAACCAAAGAGTCGTAGTTGAGAGAGTCAGGCCGGTCAAAAACAGCAGTGAGTCGCCGGGAAGAAACGAGGTGAGGATGAAGGCGGTCTCTAAAAAGATCACGAAGGTAACCGCGAAGACGAAGTAAGGTCCGAACGCGGTAATGATGTGTTCCGCGTTTAGCCAGTTCAATTGATCTCCGTCTTAGACCAAACAGCTGGCCCGGTTGAAAGTCTAACTTTGGCCGCCCCTGTGAAACTAGGGTTCCCTAAGAACTCGCAGGGTAGAAATTCACCGCTCCGCGAACCCAGACCGTTACCCGCATGCCAACCTCTGGGGCGAAGGGTCCGTTCGAGCGAGCACGGATCTTGAGCTTGGGTGTCTGCACCTCAACAACTGCGTCGTGACCAAAGAAGACTCTGCCGACGACCTCGCTGTCACCCTGCGGATTTGGTTGCAGGTAGAAGTTCTCGGAGCGAATTGCGACCACTCCCCGCTCACCATCGGTGACGGAGTTCAATGCCGAGAGCTTTCCAAGATCGGTCTGAATCTTGCCATCAACCACAACACCATCAACCAGGACTGAGTCACCTAGGAAGGTTGCAATACCCAGGTCGGCCGGAGCGTTGTAGATCTCGGTTGGAGCACCGGCCTGGATGATCTTGCCGTCTCTCAGCACCGCAACCTTCTCGGCCAGCGAGAGCGCTTCTTCCTGGTCGTGGGTGACCAGGATTGCGGTTGCACTTTCGGCTTTGAGAATTCGCTTGACATCCTCACGGAGCCTGGTGCGGAGCTCCTGATCCAAAGCGCTGAATGGCTCGTCTAGCAAAATCAGCTTTGGTTTTGGAGCCAGTGCTCGAGCCAGCGCAACGCGCTGCTGCTGACCACCGGAGAGCGAAGCTGGTTTGCGATTTGCATACTCAGTCAGCCCAACCAGCTCTAACAGCTCTTTCACACGTGCAGCCTTGCTGGGCGACTTGCTCAGTCCAAAACCAATGTTGTCCGCAACTGAAAGATGAGAGAAAAGCGCCGAGTCCTGAGGCACAATCCCTATGCCTCGGTTTTCAGGCATCACAAATACTGACTCAGAGGCAACCACCTCATCATCTAGCACGATGGTTCCCGAGGTCGGTCTATCGAAGCCTGCGATTAGTCGAAGCAGGGTCGACTTACCAGCCCCTGAGGCACCCAGGATCGCTGTCAACTCTCCACGATTGGCATGCAGGCTAAGGCCCGAGAGTATGGGCTTATCGGTGTAGCTAATCGAGAGATTGGAAATCTTCAACATTAGTTAGCCACCTCCGATACTGCTTTTCTGGCCGATGCGTTCAAGGCTAGAGCAGGTATGCCGGCCAGCAGCACCAAAAGCAATGCATAGGGTGCTGCCTGGGCGAAAGCTAACTCCTCTGTCGCGCTCCAAAGTCGAATGGCTAGAGTCTGCAGCTCTGTTGGACGGAGTAGCAAAGTTGCAGGCAATTCCTTTAGCACCGTGAGTGAAACCAATGCGGCACCAGCAACAATTCCTGGAGTCGCCATCGGCAGCACAACCTTGGTGAGTGTTTTATTGCCCTTGACTCCAAGCGAGCTAGCAACCTGCTCCAGGGAGTAGGGCACCTGAGCGATCGGTGTAGCGATAGCACTCAGCGCGTTTGGTAGGAACAGAATCAGATAGGCAAACACCAAAAGCCAGACTGTTTGATAAACACCTGGAAGCAGATTTGCTCCAATAAATACCAACGACAGTGCAACCACGATTGCCGGTAAGGCATGGGTTGCCCAGATAGAAAACTCAATCCCTTTCGCAAAACGCGATTGGAACCTGACCACCCACAA
>CAZQZY010000054.1:0-2927 GCA_964597935.1 uncultured Aquiluna sp.
ATGGGTGGAAAGGCCAAGTCATTCACCGGTTTTCAGGCTGGAATTTCAACCGATAACACCCACGGCGCTGCGCGCATTTGGAAGATTGAGCCAACTCGCATTCGTGAGACCTTGGATCAGGGTGAGATCGCAATCGTTGCTGGTTTCCAGGGCTTTAGCTTTGAATCAGGTGATGTCACAACCTTAGGTCGCGGCGGTTCAGATACCACCGCGGTTGCCCTTGCGGCAGCATTGAAGGCAGATGTTTGCGAGATCTACTCTGACGTTGATGGTGTTTACACCGCCGACCCGAGAGTCGTTCCCCGGGCACACAAGCTTTCTCAGATCGACATCGACTCGATGCTTGAGCTCTCCTCCTCTGGAGCCAAGATTCTCTACATCCGCGCGGTTGAGTTTGCTCGCCGTCACCAGGTTCCGCTTCGCGTTCGCTCAACTTTTAGCCTGGACCCAGGCACACTCGTTTACACCACCAAACCAGGAGATGACATGGAAGAGCCAGTAGTTTCAGGTGTAGCTTCAGACGACACTCAGTCAAAGATCACCGTGGTTGGTATTCCAGACCGTCCGGGTAAAGCTGCTGAGCTGTTCCAGATTGTTGCTGAGGCAGGTGCCAACATCGACATGATCGTGCAGAACGTCTCCACCACCGAGACTCACCTCTCAGACATCTCTTTCACTCTGCCTCACGCCGATCGTCACCGTGTTGTCGAAGCGCTGAAGGAAAAGCAGTCCCAGGTTGGTTTCCAGAGCATCAGCTATGACGATGAGATTGGAAAGCTCTCAATCGTGGGGGCTGGTATGAAAACCTCATCGGGTGTTTCGGCAAAGCTCTTTGGTGCTCTGGCTAGGGCGGGCATCAACATCGAGATGATCTCCACTTCGGAGATTCGCATCTCTGTAGTGACCCGAGCAGACCAACTCAAAGAGGCAACCAGAATTGTCCACTCTGCGTTCGAGCTGGACGCTGCAGACACCGCGGTTGTTTACGCCGGAACTGGAAGGTAATTAGATGTCGAAGCCAAATCTCGCCCTTGTTGGTGCAACCGGTGCCGTTGGCACCGTGATGATCGACATCATCAACTCTAGAGAGAACATCTGGGGTGAGATTCGCCTGATCGCCTCACCTCGATCTGCGGGCAAAGAAATCATGGTCCACGGTAAGCCTCACGTTGTGGTTGCACTCTCGGAAGAAGCCTTCGACGGAATCGACATCGCAATGTTTGATGTCCCAGACGAGGTATCTGAGGTTTGGGCTCCAATCGCAGCTGCCAAGGGTGTTGTTTGCGTAGATAACTCAGCTGCTTTCCGAATGAACCCAGAGGTGCCACTGGTGGTGCCAGAGGTTAACCCATTTGCGGCTAAGTCCAGACCACTGGGAATCATCGCCAATCCAAACTGCACCACCTTGACCATGATGGCTGCCCTCGGTGCCCTACACCGCAAGTGGGAGCTCAAGGAACTTGTTGTTTCCAGCTACCAGGCTGTTTCAGGCGCTGGTGCTCCTGGAATCGATCGACTTCAGGCTGAGATTGCGGCGGTTGCGACCAACCCAGAGGCTGGCCTTGCAACTGACTCAGTTTCCAAAACCTTGGCTGCAGCCGGCGTATCACAATCAGATTCACCGTGGGCTGCTCCAATTGCTCTGAACGTGATTCCGGTTGCTGGCAGTCTCAAGGACGGTGGCCACACCTCGGAGGAGCTCAAGGTTAGAAACGAGTCTCGCAAGATTCTTGGAATCAAGGACCTAAAGGTTGCAGCAACCTGTGTTCGCGTTCCGGTCCAGGTTTCGCACTCGCTCGCTGTTCACGCAACTTTTGCTAGGCCAATTACCGTTGATGAGGTGCGCGCTGAGCTTGAAGCGCAACCAACCGTTGTGGTGATGGACGATCCAGCGAATGGCATTTACCCAACCCCGGCACACGTCGCCGGCCAAGACCCAACCTTCGTGGGTCGTATTCGCCAGGCGGAAGACTTCCCAAACACAATCGACCTCTTTGTGGTTGGAGACAACCTTCGCAAGGGTGCAGCTCTAAACACCTATGAGATCGCAGAGCTAGTTGCTCAGGAACTGGCTTAGTTCAGTTCAATAAGTGTTGCCTGCGGTGGGCAAAATACTCGTACAGGCGCGTAAATCGAGCATCCCAATCCAGCACTGACGTGAAGGATGGAGTCCTTATCTTCGAAGTTCCATCCCGAGAGTCCAGTCGCGTATTCGGTTGGTAAGTCACAGTTTGAAACAAGTGCTTTTTGTCCTGGAAGACAGAGTTGGCCGCCATGAGTGTGGCCAGCAAAAATCATTCCGGCACCAGCTTTTGTGAAAGCCTCGATGACCCTCAAATATGGCGCATGGGCAACCCCAAAAACTAGGTCACTACCCGCTGTCACCTTAGTTTGGTTGGGTATCGAATCAAGGTCATCCAGGTTTTCGTGAGGGTCGTCTAAGCCGAGAAAGCCAATAGTGAGACCAGGGAGCATTAGTTGGCCGGCTTGGTTATTTAGATCGAGCCAGCCGAAGTTTTCGAGCTCTGTGGTGAAGCGCTTAGTGTCGATGTCCCGCTCTTGACGGACCTTAGATGGGCCATAGAAATATCGGAACGGGTTTTTTAGCTCCGGGGAACGGTAATCATTAGAGCCATTTACGAAAACCCCGGGAAACTTGGCCAGGGGTTCGAGGGCTTTGAGCGCTGAGTTGATGGCATTCTTGTGGCCGAGGTTGTCTCCGGTATTCACGACCAGGTCTGGTTTGAGTTCACCGAGCGACCTCAGAAAGTCAGCTTTTTTTGACTGCCCAGGTGCAAAGTGCAGATCGGATATGTGCAGGATTCGAAGTGGCCGCTCGCTAACTCCAGAAACCTGCAGGGTGTTTAGCTGGAATGGACCGGAGTGTGAAGCTAGCCACATGTGTTTGGTATCAACACAATCGCGCT
>CAZQZY010000055.1:0-2843 GCA_964597935.1 uncultured Aquiluna sp.
GCCTCAAAGCCCTTGGTCCAGTCTCCGAGCAAGCCCCAAACCAGGAAGGTTAGGAGGGCAATCACAATCACAGCTGGCACAAACACCGAGGAGATTTGATCGGTGAGCGATGCCAGCTTGGTCTTTTGACTGGTTGCCTCTCGAACCAGATCGGCGATCTGACTAAGTCTCGAGGTGGCGCTGCTGGCGGTTGCGAGAATGCGGATCTCACCAGACAGAGAAGTTGCTCCCGCGGTCACGGTCGCTCCAGCGACTAACTCGGATGGCAGAGATTCACCGGTGAGGGTGGAGGTGTCTACGGTCGCATTATCGGATTGCAGAACCCCGTCCACCGGAATTCGCTCACCGGCTGCCACCAGAACCAGATCGCCCTTTTTGATTGCCGCGGTGTCAATCTCAACTCGCGCCCCATCGCGCTCGATGGTGGCCTTCTGGGGGATTGCACTCAGTAGGGCTCGAACTGAATCTGTCGCACTTCTTCTTGCCCGCACCTCGATGTAGCGACCGATGAGCACAACCGTTGGCACCACCGCAGCTACCTCAAAGTAGGTGTGGTGCATGCCGGAGAAGATCAGATACACCGAGTATGCGTAGGCAACGGTGGAGCCCAGTGACACCAGGGTGTCCATGGTGCTAGTTAGGTGACGAAGGTTCTTTATTGCTGCAATGTGGAAAGGTGCTGCGACATAGAAAAAAACAGGTGTTGAAAGTGCGAACACCAGCCAGTGCACATCGGGGAAACTCAACTGCGGGATCATGGCAAATGCCATTGCTAGAGCCGAGAGGATCACGCCGATCCAGAGCTTTGGCTTCAGCGCCTGAAGCTCAGGCTTTCCCTCGCCGACTTGGTAGCCGGCGTCTTCAACGGCCTTTTTAACAAGCTCTAGATCAACCGCAGTTTCGAACTGCAGGTGAGCTTTCTCGGTTGCGAAGTCAACGTAGGCGGTGACTCCGGGGACCTTGTTCAAACCCTTTTCAACCCTGCGAGCGCATGCCGTGCAGGTCATGCCCTCGATATCGAGCTCGGTGAGGTTATTAGGCATTTAGGGTTGCAAAACCAGTTGCCTTGTAACCGGCCTCGGCGATTGCATCGGCAAGCTGCTCGTTGCTCACGCCATCAACCGACACCTCAGCCTTGCCAGCTGCGTGGTCAACCTTTACCTCGCCAACACCACCTAGAGCCGTGAGCTCCTTAGTGATGCTCATTGCGCAGTGACCGCAGGTCATGCCTTCAATTTGGATTTCTACTTTTGCCACTTTTTATCTCTTTCCTAATCAAAAAGTTTTGCGATTTCGTTCCAGCGCTCTTTGTTGAGCGAATACCAAACCCAGGTGCCGCGGCGCTCGCGGGAGATTAGACCAACATCGGCCAACTTCTTTAGATGGTGGCTCACGGTGGGCTGGGAGAGCTTCAGCGGCTCGGTTAGGTTACAAACGCAGTCTTCTTGCTGGTCTGCATTTGCGATCATGGCCAGCAGCTGCAGCCTGGTTGGGTCAGCAACTGCCTTGAGTAGTTCAGCGATGTTCTCCGCGCTCGAACGAGCCAAGGGTTCAGCGCCTGGCGCTGGAGCACACTCCAAAAGTTGAAGCGGGATTTTTGTAACCAACTGTTCACCTGACCCTTATAGACAGTCATCTATGTAGACATAGATACTTATCTATGTTCAACACTAACTCAGGATTGAAATTCCATGGCTGCTGTTCGCTCACTCTTTGCTGAGTATTTGGGCACTGCTCTGATCGTCTCAACGGTCCTCGGTGCTGGGCACATGGTTGCACAACTCGAGGCACCCCCAGCCCTAGGTCTAATCATCATTGCAGTTGGTGTCGGTTCCGTATTGTTTGGTGCGATATCCGCCTTTGGTCCAATCTCTGGCGCTCACTTCAACCCAGTGGTTTCGCTCGCGTTCCTGGTTCGCAAAGATTTGAGCTTGGGTAAGTTTTTCGGCTACTTCGTGGCTCAAGTGGTCGGCGCTATTTCTGGAGCTGTAATGGCCAACCTGATGTTTGAAAAGTCAGCTTTGACTGTGAGTTCCGTGGATCGACTTGGCAGCGGGATATTTCTGGGTGAGGTAATCGCAACCTTCGGATTGGTGCTCACGATCCTGCTCTTAGTTGGCAGTCAACCGCAGCTGATTCCAGCAGCGGTTGCGCTATGGATTGTGGCCGGGCATGTCTTTATTTCTTCAACCTCATTTGCGAATCCGGCCGTGACACTTGGCCGGATGTTCTCCGACGCCCCAAGTTCGATCTCTCCGGCCTCGCTACCTGGATACCTAGTTGCTCAGGTGCTCGGCCTTGCCCTTGCGCTACTTGTTTCAAACTTCCTAATTAGAAAGAAAGCAGATCATGACTAACCCAATCGCATCCGTGATGTTCGTCTGCGTGCACAACGCAGGACGCAGCCAGATGGCTCAGGGCTTTTTGCACCACCTTGCAGGTGACCGCATCGAGGTTCGCTCCTCCGGCACCATGCCCGGTGACCAGGTGAACCCCTCCGCAGTTGCAGCGATGGCCGAGTTGGGAATTGATATCTCTGCCGCGAAGCCGAAGGTATTGACCGATGAGGATGTTCGAGCATCGGACTACGTGATCACCATGGGCTGTGGTGACGCATGCCCGTTCTACCCAGGCAAGATCTACCTCGACTGGAAGCTAAAGGATCCAGCCGGCAAGGGTGTTGAGGATGTCCGTCCGATCCGCGATGAAATCAAGGATCTGGTTGAAAACCTCATTGCCGAAATCGATGCAAAAAGAGGCAATTGACAAACTAGTTAGGTTTACCTAACCTATTCAGAGCACGGGGGCAATCCCGTGCTCTTTTTAGTTAGGAAGCAATTGAA
>CAZQZY010000056.1:0-2706 GCA_964597935.1 uncultured Aquiluna sp.
TGTACTTTAGGGTTACTCCACAGCCTCGGCGTGTCGAAATCTAACCTTCGATTGAATCTATTGACTGCTGGATCAGATGTCCACGGATCGCACCGAATCGCTCTGCGATTTCGGATGCGATATGTGCGGCTCGCGCTGCCGACTCAGGGGCCTTCTTCCTCAGTACTGGTTCAGTGACCCCTGAGATGATGGCAACCTCGCGCTCTGCTGCGGACTTCAGTCCTCTGAGGTGTCTGGGTTGGATTCCAAATTGCTCGAGACCAACTAGAGCAAAAGCTATCTCCACCTCGTGAGAGGAGTGCGGCTGAGGTCCAAAGAGGCCAAGCTCCGCCGCTTCGCGGAATGCAAGATCTGAAATGCCGGTCTCAGCCTTAAGTTGAGCAGTCGAAAACCGCTGTCCACGGCGCAGCGTCGCTGGAGATGCGGTGGGAAGAATTGGGGCTCTTCCGGCATCAAGCTCGGCCAAGTAATCCTTGATGACCTTCAGGGGCAGATACTGATCACGCTGAAGAGTCAGGATGATGCTCAGGCGCTCGATCTGATTCTCAGAGTACTTACGGTATCCAGCATCGGTGCGCTCTGGGGTGAGTAATCCCTGGTCCTCAAGAAATCTCAACTTGGATGGAGTCAGGTCACCAAACTGCGGCTTCAGAACTGTGAGGACTTGGCCGATGGTGTAGAGCTTGTGATCCGAGAGTTTTCTTACCGCGTTTTCCACTACTTCTTACCCCCTACATAGAAGGTAAGCCGGAACTTGCCAATTCGAAGCTCATCGCCATCGCTGAGCTTCGCGCTGTCGACAACTTCACCGTTTAGGTAGGTGCCGTTCATCGAACCAAGATCCTTTAGCTCAAATCCTGATGGGGTCCGCGTTATCTCGACATGACGACGCGACACAGTTACGTCATCCAAGAAGATGTCCGCGTTTGGGTGTCTACCCGCAAGGTTTACATCCTCATCAAGTAAAAACCTTGAGCCTAGTGCTTGGCCCTGTTTTGCAATCAGCAAAGCTGATCCGGAGGGCAGAGCGGCTACCGCTTTGGCTTCTTCGGGGGTTAAAGAGTCTGATTCGCTGGTGACCAGTTCTGATGAAAACCTTGCGGTTTCATCTGCGTTGAACATTTCGGTCTCCCCTCGTTAGTCACAATGCTAGGGGATGCCAGAACCTACTTTGACAACAATTTCTTAACTTGCTTGACATAGATGAAGCCGGCAATCCAGTACATCGCAATGCCCCAGTATGCGAACGCCCAAGCCAGCGGCAAAACCACAAAATTCGCCTGTGGCCAGATGTCAGCCATTAGTAATAAAGGCAAGGCATATAGCAACGCAAAGGTTCCCGCCTTTCCAATGAAGTGAACCGGGAGTGGGCCATAACCGTGGCTTGCGAGCATTGGATAGACCAAAAGCAGCATCACATCTCTGGCAATAATGACCACGGCCAGCCACAGTGGAATGTTGCCGTTTATCGTCAAGCCAATCAAGGTTGCAAAAATATAGAGCCGGTCGGCGGCAGGGTCCAAAACTTTGCCAAGCTCAGTGATCTGATTGAACTTTCTGGCGATCACACCATCCAGCCAGTCTGACGCTCCCGCTGCAGCCAACACAACTAGAGCCCAAACTAGATAGTCAGCCAGGAGAAGCCAGAGAAAAACCGGGACTAGCAAAAGCCGAAGCAGGCTCAGCAGGTTCGGCACGCTGCGCAACTCCTGGCTCAGACTCATACCGAGATTCTAATTTCGCATCGCGCTAAACCAGGTTGGCTCGCTTGAGCACTTCGGTTACTCGTTCAAACTCGTTGAATGCATATAAGTGAACACCTGGCGCTCCGCCTGCGACCAGCTCTCTCGCGAGATTGGCTGCCCAATTGATTCCGACCTGAATTCGTCCATCGGCACCATCCGCCTCGGCAAGCGCTGCAGCAAAATCCTCGGGTCTTCGCTCCTGGGTCAACTCCAGGACTCTTTCGAGGCGCTTCAAAGAGGTAAGCGGCATGATTCCTGGGAGTATCGGGATGGTCACTCCACGCTCTCGAGCCAGTTCTACGAAATCAAAGTAGTCGCTGGCATAGAAGAACAGCTGGGTGATAGCAAAGTCGGCTCCAGCCTCTTGCTTCGCTAGCAAGGCTGCGATGTCGGACCGATCTTCTCCCGACTCAGGGTGCCCATTCGGGAAGGCAGCAACGGCAATCTTCCCCCCTGCAGCCTCCCTTGACTTCAAAAGCTCGACTAGTTCTGCCGCAGTAGCCAACGCATCAGCGGGCAACTCACTAACACCTGCGGGAAGATCGCCTCGAAGAGCAAGAAAATCTCTCACCCCGGCAGCCTCAAACTCTGCAATCAGTTTTTGGATTGTGGACCGGCTGGTCCCGGCGCAGGTCAGATGCGCAAGCGCGGAGATGTTTTTCTCCAGGATGTAGCTAAGCACCTCGATTGAGTTCTTGGTGTCAGAGCCGCCAGCCCCAAAAGTCACCGAAATAAATCTAGGACCAAGTTCGCTGAGGCGATCAATAGCCTCGTACAACGCGGGCGCAGCATCAGATGAACGTGGAGGGTAAACCTCAAACGATATTGGAACCGTAGCCAAAGCTTTCCTTTCAGAACGCGCCTCGGGGCTCCGATAGCAGATCTGTCGGGCTGGCCGGATTTGAACCGACGACCCCTTGTCCCCCAGACAAGTGCGCTACCAAGCTGCGCTACAGCCCGT
>CAZQZY010000057.1:0-2549 GCA_964597935.1 uncultured Aquiluna sp.
GGGTTCGAATCCCTCACTAGCCACGAAAACCCACTCCTCCACGAGTGGGTTTTTGCTTTGCCAAAGCAGTATCGTTGGCTGTTTGCGGATTAGGAATTTGAATGACTGACACAGAAGAAGCTCAAACCGCCCCTGAGCCGATCGACAGCGGCTGGAAGCGCAAGGTAGCGACCTTTTTGGTTGGCCAGACCATCTCCACTTTTGGTTCTTTTCTGGTTCAGTACGCAATCTTCTGGCACCTGACTCTGACCACCAAGTCTGGCTTCATCCTCGCTCTGGCCGCCATCTTTGGATTCTTGCCTCAGGCGATTGTTTCGATTTTTGCCGGCGTTTGGGCGGACCGAGTCAATCGTAAGACGATGATCATCATCTCCGATTCCTCTATTGCCCTCGCCACCTTCCTGCTTGCACTGTTCATGCTCACCGGTGTCGATGACCTGTGGTTGATCTTTTTGGTGATGGCCGTGCGCTCGGTTGGTGCTGGATTCCAGATGCCAGCTATCTCGGCTCTGCTTCCTCAGATTGTTCCAACCGAGAAACTGATGCGAGTGAATGGCATCAACAGTTCTATCCAGTCTTCGCTCACACTGCTTGCCCCAGTGGCGGCAGCGGGTCTGTACACCACGATGTCACTGGTTGGGATTCTGTTTATAGATGTGGTTACCGCGATCATCGGGCTATCGCTGCTGGCAACGATTGCGGTCCCGACTTTGGCGCGTGCAGCAGACCAGGAAAAGCCTTCTTACTTTGCCGATCTGAAAGATGGAATCAAGTACATCTTTAGCCATGAACTAGTGCGCTGGGTTATGGCCGTCTTCGCGATTGTGTTCTTGCTGATTGTTGCCCCATCGAACCTATCCCCACTGATGCTGGTCAGAAACTTTGGTTCAGAAGTGTGGCTGCTAACCGTGCTCGAACTGGCATTCGGAGTTGGCATGGTTTTGGGTGGTGCACTCATGGCCATCTTGGCCTCGAAGCTAGATCGTCTTTGGACTCTGATTGGAACTTCGATCACCTTTGGTGTTCTGGCAATCGTGATGGGTTTCACCACCAACCTGATCCTGTTCTACAGTCTGTTCTTCCTGATTGGTCTGGCGGTTCCCGCATTCTCAACCTCTGCCACAACCCTGTTGCAGGAGACCGTGGAGCCAGAGCGACAGGGTCGCGTATTCGGCTTTGTGGGAATCGTGATGTCGGTGGCGATGCCACTCGGCATGGCGGTTTTGGGTCCGCTGGCGGATGTGGTGTCAGTTGAGATTTTGTTGATTGTTACCGGCGCTGCGACCGTAGCAATCGCACTGATTGCAGTTTTTCTCCCGGCCGGAAAGCGAGCCATCGCAGCGGCACATGCTTCAACTGGGAAGTCTGAAGCGGCGCGCTAGGCTAGCTGGATTTTTGCGACAGCTTAGATTCGTGAGCATCAAGCATCGACTTTAGATACTTGGAAACTGCTTCTTGCTCCGCTTCAGACATTGATTCCAGTGCTGACGCTGAAGCATCTATCAAAGGTTGAATTTCAGACCAAACTCTTTCAAGTGAGTTCGGGTTTGCTACCACTCTTATAGATCTTCGATCACTCGGGTTTCGCTCACGCGTTGTGTGGCCAACCCGTTCGAGCCGATCGAGGCTTTGAGTTAGAGCTCCAGCGGTGACACCAATCGCGCTCGCAATAGAGCTCGGTGTAGCAGAGCCATTCTCCATTAGAAACTCCATAACCCTGAAGTCGGTGGGATTTACCTCTAGCTGCTCTCCCAGAGCGCGGCTGTATTCCTGGTTCAACCTGAATAGCCTTCTCATTAGTTGAGAGGGGGAATTTGTATTCCCCGAAACAACTTGATGCTGGGAAGAGTTTGACATGGAAAATAGTTTAGTCCTAAAGTAATTTAGTTACTAAAACAATTTAGGAAATTATGAATTTGATTTTGAACTTCATCACGGGCAGAAAGACCGCCTGGGTTACCCTGCTAATCGGACTTGTTTTCGCAGGCCTAGCCTTTGGCCCGCTTCGTGCGGCAACCACTGAGACTGCACCCACCAACGGTCTGCCATCTGACTCCGAGACTGCTCTTGTAAATGCAGCCCTTGAGACCCTGCCCGGCTCCGATGCGACCGCAGCGGTGTTGGTCTATAAGTCAGAGACTAAGTTCACCGACAGCCAGCTCGAGTGGCTGCAGGGCAAGTTTGACCCAATGGCTCAGATGCCAGTTGGTGGTGTGAACGAGAAGTTCCTTGAATTCACCAACCTAGAGATTCAGGGCCAGCCATTTGTTCCTCCGGCCCAAGTTTCTGATGATGGCAAAGTGGCGGTTGTAACCGTGCCGCTCGACAAGACCGATGAGGTCGAGGTAGTTGCAGAACGAGCCGCCGAGCTTCGTGAACTTGCAAAAGAGGACATGCCATCTGGACTCGAGGTTTACCTAACCGGTCCGGAGGGTTTCCAGGCAGACCTGAACAACGTTTTTGCAGGTGCTGACTTCACGCTGCTGTTATCGACCGTGATCGTGGTTGCCGTATTGCTACTTGTCACCTACCGCTCACCAGTTTTGTGG
>CAZQZY010000058.1:0-2509 GCA_964597935.1 uncultured Aquiluna sp.
ATTGGTTTTGCCAAGGACGTGAAGCAGAACTGGGATTTGGTGGCACGACTGGATGAGCTCGAGCAGCTGGGTTTGCCAATTCTGGTCGGTGCTTCAAGAAAACGATTCTTGGCTGCGGCCTTGAATGAGCAAGACCCATCCAGTGTTTCGACCCAGCGCCGTGATGTGGCAACCGCGGTCCTAACGGCACTGCTTCTGCAGCGCAAGCTCTGGGGAATTCGAGTCCACAATGTTGAGGCGACGGTGGATGCCATCAAGGTAGTCTCGGCACTAAAGGGAGTGTCTGATGGCCAAGTTTGAGATTGCAATCAATGGGCTAAAGGTTTACGGCTATCACGGCGTGCTGCAGTTCGAACGGGATCTTGGACAGTTTTTTGTAATCGACGCAAACGTTCTCGTGGAAGCCGGCACCTCAGATCAACTCTCTGAGTCTGTCAGTTACGCAGAACTTGCGGAGTTAATAGCTACCGACGTGAAGTCGAACCCGGTAAATCTTCTGGAGACCTTGGCCATGCGGTTGCACAAACTTGTAATGGGTTACTCCCCGAGGGTGCAGCATGCGGTGATTACCGTGCACAAACCGAACGCCCCGATTGACCTGGAGTTCTCTGACGTTTCGGTCAGCTACGCAGGCGAGCATGCGTAGCGAATCGGTCGTTATTGCCTACGGTGGAAACCTGGGTGATGTTCGCAGCACCATCGAAGCGGCTTTGAGTTTGATTGGATCAAATCCCAAGATTGAGCTGGGTCCGAGATCCTCCCTTTACGAGTCTCATGCTCTGACTCCGGAGGGAATCGATGAATCCAAGCCGAAGTACCTCAACGGTGTGGCACTCATGCAAACCTCATTGAAGCCGAAGCAGCTGCTCAGGTTTCTGAACGAGATCGAGAACCATTTTGGCCGGATCCGCCAAGAGCGTTGGGCCTCTCGCACGCTTGATCTCGACATCATCAAGTTCGGCGAACAGCTCATCGAGAAAAAGCACCTGGTTGTTCCGCACCCCAGAGCCAAAGACCGGGCCTTCGTTTTAGTGCCATGGGCAGAGATTGAGCCGAGTGCCGAATTGCCGGGTGCTGGCCGGGTCGCTGATTTAGCGGCTGCGTTCGAAGGCGAGGTTTGGCGAGCATGAACCTCTCGAACGCAAAGGGACTAACGCTTATAGGCCTCATTGCCTTTATCGCCTCCGCGGCAAGTGCTCAGTTTGCAACCGGATTTGGGTTCGCACTGCCAATCGCACCGGCTTCGCTGGCCGTGACGGTGTTAGTAATCGGCATAGCTGTGATTGCTGCGTCAATGCCGATTCTGAACTACCGAAGAAAAAAGGAAAGCGGAAAAACCAGCTCCAGGCCAAACCCCTTCTATGCCGTGCGGGTGCTTTTGTTTTCAAGAGCCGCACAAATCACGGCAGTGGGTTTTCTCGGCTGGCACCTGGGCCTGGGCATTTGGTTGGTTGCATTCACACCCGCGGCGGTGGTTCAAGAGACCTTCGTCGCCGCGCTTCTTTGTTTGGGTGGATTGCTGGCTGCTTTGCTGGCAGAGTGGAACTGCAAAGCGCCAAAAGATGGCGATGAGAATGAGGCAGCTTGAAAATCTCGGTGATTGGGGATGAACCATCAGGAGTGGTTCTAGCTAAGGCCTGGGCCTTGGCCGGCCATGAGATTTCTGGCGTAGCGGTCACCACCCCGATTGCGATCGAAAGAGTTGAAGCGCTGCTCCCCGATGTCTACATCGGTTCAATGCCCGCGGTTGCTGAGGAAGCAGATCTTGTAGTCCTGGCTGTCCCCTACAGCGATGTCTCATTGGTCTGTGAGGGGCTCGCAGATCTATCGCTATTTGGACCAAAAAAACTTGTGATGCATCTCTCTCCGCTTCAGGGCTATGGAGCACTCGCTGCCGCCGGTCTACATGGCGCTGTGCCTATTGCGATGCATCCCGTAATGCACTTCACCGGCACCTCTGTTGATCTAATGGTTTTGAAAAACAGCACGATTGCAATTTCGGCCCCAGAGGTCTTTCAGCCGATTGCTCAAGCCTTGGCCATTGAGCTTGGTGGCGAGCCAATCATCGTTGGCGAGGAACAGCGCCCGGCATACTCAGAGGCGTATGAGGTAGCAAACAGCTTTTCCTCAATGGTCGTCTCACAGGCGGTTGGAATCTTGGCCGAGGCTGGGGTTGAAAACCCAGCAGCTTTAATTGGCCCAGTGGTTCGCAGTGCTGTTGAGGATGCCCTGGCCAAACCCCCGCAGTCACTCGATCCAAGGGACCTCATCTGATGCAGATGGTGCAGTCCGCCTCAGAGCTGGCGGCTTTGGTAGACGAGCAAAAGCGGCTTGGAAAGACCATTGGTTTTGTCCCAACCATGGGCGCTCTGCATCAGGGTCACGCTTCACTTGTGAAGCGAGCCCTGGAAGAGACTGACTTTGTAGTTGTATCGATTTTTGTGAACCCACTCCAGTTTGGCGAGGGGGAAGACTTTGATAAGTACCCGCGAACCATGGGTGTGGATGC
>CAZQZY010000059.1:0-2493 GCA_964597935.1 uncultured Aquiluna sp.
TTGTTCGGAAACCTCTCTGAGAGACTCTCGGATACCTTCAAGAACCTTCGGGGTAAGGGCAAGCTTTCCGCTGCCGACATCGATGGCACGCTTCGCGATATTCGTCGCGCATTGCTCGAGGCCGACGTCGCACTTGAGGTAGTAAAGGTCTTCACGGGCAAGGTTCGCGAGCGTGCTCTGGGCGATGAAGTTTCAAAGGCTCTCAACCCGGCTCAGCAAGTAGTCCAGATCGTCAATGACGAGCTCAAGGCGATCTTGGGTGGCGAAGCCAGAAAGTTGGCTTTTGCCAAGAATCCACCAACCGTAATCATGCTGGCTGGTTTGCAAGGTAGCGGTAAGACCACCCTCGCCGGAAAGTTAGCCAAGTGGCTCAAGGAGCAGGGCCACACACCACTTTTGGTAGCTGCTGACCTTCAGCGCCCTAACGCCGTCACTCAGCTTCAGGTGCTGGGGGAGAAGGTTGGCGTGCCCGTCTTCGCCCCAGAAGCAGGCAATGGGGTTGGTAACCCAGTCAAGGTTTCGCAGGAGTCGATTGCTTTTGCCAAGAAGCAGCAGTACTCGGTGGTGATCGTTGACACCGCGGGTCGCCTAGGTGTTGACGAAGAAATGATGAAGCAGGCTCGTGATATCCGAGCCGCGGTGAATCCAGACGAGGTTCTATTCGTAGTCGACAGCATGCTGGGTCAGGATGCTGTGAATGTCGCCCAGGCCTTCCACGAGGGTGTTGGAGTTTCAGGTGTCGTGCTCACCAAGCTCGACGGTGACTCCCGCGGTGGTGCTGCGCTATCGGTAGCGACCATCACGGGTGCACCGATTCTGTTTAGCTCGACAGGTGAGGGGCTTGACGCCTTCGAACCGTTCTATCCAGACCGCATGGCGAGCCGCATTCTGGACATGGGTGACATCCTCACCCTTATCGAGCAAGCCCAAAAGAACTTCGATGAGGAAGAGTCCAAGAAGCTTGCCGAAAAGCTTGCCAAAGAGGAATTCACCCTTCAGGACTTCCTTGAGCAGATGCAGCAGCTTAAGAAGATGGGCAACATGAAGAACCTGCTTGGCATGCTGCCGGGTGTTGGTCAGATGAAAAAGCAGCTCGAAGAATTTGATGAGCGAGAGATCACCAGGACCGAGGCAATCATCTACTCGATGACGCCGATGGAGCGTAACAATCCAAAGGTTCTAAATGGTTCGCGCAGAATGCGAATCGCAAAGGGTTCTGGAACCACCGTTACCGAAGTGAATCAGTTTGTGAATCGTTTTGAGCAGGCGGCAAAGGTTATGAAGACCATGGCTCGCGGTGGAGTACCAAACATCCCTGGCACAAACCCAGTTCTTGCCGGTGGCACCGTGGGCGGTGGATTCATGGGCGGCAAGAAAAAGAATGACAAGAAAAAGAAGGGTTCCAAGAGCGGAAACCCGGCCAAGCGAGCTGCTGAAAATGCAGGCTTGAGCTTTGGATCTGATAAGTCTCAGGGTTCAGGTTCGGCTTTCGGGCTTTAGTGCTGGCGAAAACCAGCTTTTTCTGGAATACTTTTCGAGTTCGAGCGTCTCGACCCTCTATCCAGACGAAATCGAAAACCATTGAGAAACCTCCGAGTGTGCCCCCACGCTCACGGTGGAAACTCGCCCCAGACACTCACACAGGAGAATTGTGGCCGTAAAGATCCGCCTAAAGCGCATTGGCAAGATGCGCAGCCCGCACTACCGCATCGTGGTAGCTGACTCTCGCACTCACCGCGATGGTCGTGTAATCGAGGAGATTGGTCGTTACGTACCAACCACCGACCCATCAATCATTGAGGTTAACTCAGAGCGTGCACAGTACTGGCTCTCCGTTGGCGCCCAGCCAACCGAGCAGGCAGCTGTAATCCTGAAGCTGACCGGTGACCTAGCTAACGCCAAGGGCGAGAAGAAGAACACCGTCAAGCCACAGGGCACCAAGGAAGCTTTCAGCCCTGACACCGCGAAGAAGTCCGTAATCCTTCCAAAGAAGGAGAAGGCTGCGCCGGTTGAGGAGGCACCTGCTGCCGAGGCTCCAGTTGCAGAGGCAACCGAGGCACCAGCCGAGGATGTAGCCGTTGAGGAGACTGCAGCTGAGGTTGCAGTTGAGGCAGAAGCACCAGCAGCCGAGGTAGAGGCTCCAGCTGCTGAGGCAGAGGCCGAGGCTCCTGCTGAGGAAGCAGCAGCCGAAGAAGAGGCTAAGTAGTACTTATGTTGCAAGCGACCCTCCAGCACCTTGTTCGCGCCATCGTGGATCACCCGGATGACGCAACTGTGGCCGTTAGAAACAACGGTCGTGGCGAGCTGCTGGAGGTGCGCGTGCACCCAGACGACCTAGGTCGCGTAATCGGCAAGGGTGGCAGAACCGCCACCGCGCTGAGAACCATCATCAACGCTCTTGCCGATGGCAAGAGGGTTCGAGTCGACGTGGTGGACACAGATTTCTAGTTCCACCAAGCTCCGCGTCGCAAGGCTCCTAAAGGCCCACGGCCT
>CAZQZY010000060.1:0-2448 GCA_964597935.1 uncultured Aquiluna sp.
AAAAAAGACCCTGAAAATCAGGGTCTTTTTGTGCGGGTGAAGGGACTTGAACCCCCACGCCTCTCGGCGCCAGAACCTAAATCTGGTGCGTCTGCCAATTTCGCCACACCCGCATGGAACTGAGATAGCTTAGCGAAAAATCTCGCTGTGGAAAACTCAATGTTAGAAATCGGCTGTTTTGCCATGCTCAACGCGTGACTGACCTCGCTCAAATCCTGAAAACTTCAAGGCAGCTCGTGCTCTCAGGTGCGTACGACGCCGACTCCGCACCTGTCGCAGCCATTGATCTTCATGCTGAAGCCGAGCGCTTTTTTCAAGATGAAGGCGAGCTCGCTGAGCTGGCACGGCGGGAGCTCACAGGTTTTGGGGTGCTTCAGCCCTACCTTGACAACCAGCAAATCGAAGAGATTTGGATTAACCGACCAGATGAACTTCACTACTTTGACCAACTTGGTCACCATCGGGTGGAGCTGGACCTAAGTGCCAACCAGATTAGGTCGCTGGTGTTTCGGATGCTTCGCGACTCCGGTCGAAGGATTGACCGACTTACGCCGTACGTCGATGCGGCATTATCCGACGGTTCTCGGCTTCATGTGGTGATCCCCGAGATCACCAAACGACATTGGTCGATAAACATCAGAAAGTTTCGTAAGTCACTGACCTCCCTCGCTGACCTGCAAGCTCAGGGTGTGCTAACTAGAGAGCAGCAGGAATTCCTTACGGAGGCAATGCGTAACCAGCGCAGCCTGCTGATTGCAGGGGCAACCCAAGCAGGCAAGACAACTCTGATGACTGCCCTGCTCAACGAGTTACCGCTTTCGGAGCGCCTGGTGTCCTGCGAGGACACCTTTGAGCTCTCGGTTAGGCACCAGGACTGGGTCGCGATGCAGACTCGGCCGCCCTCAATAGAGGGCGCTCCAGAGATCAGTCTTAGAGAGCTAGTTCGGCAGGCACTTCGAATGCGACCTAGTCGCCTAGTGATTGGTGAGGTTCGTGGGGCAGAGGCCTTGGACATGTTGGTGGCATTGAATTCAGGGATTCCCGGTCTTTGCACGCTGCACGCAAACTCGGCTAAGGCAGCGGTTAGAAAACTGCTCACGCTCCCGCTTTTGGCCGGGGAGAACATCACCGAGGCCTTTCTAAAACCCACCATTTTGGGAGCCTTCGACTACGCAGTCTTTTGCAAGCGCGACCCAAATGGCCGCCGCTATGTGGCCGAGATTCTGGAGGTGACCGATGAGGTTCTATCGTGAGTTGCTTGAGAGTGCTGGTCTCGAGGCAAATCGCCAACTGGTCACCACTGCACTAGCACTATTAGCCAGCGCAGGTTTCCTGCTGGTTGCTTTACTTACCGGCATTGCGGCGCTTGCTGCCTGCCTCGGGCTGTTGCTACTTGCAGCGGGACTTGAGGTTATTCGAATCCTCGCGAGCTCCAGGGCAACTGCATTTGAAAAGCTCTGGCCCCAGGTTTTCGACTCTTTTCAAAACGCAACACAGAGTTCAATCTCGCTGTCTGAACAGCTCGAATACCTGGCTCAGAACGGCCCAGTCAGATTGCGCAATAACTTTGCTCGACTCGGATATGAACTCGATCGAGGTGAAGAAATTCAGGTTGCACTCGCAAGGTTTCGGTCCTCACTTGGCTCGAGGCATGCCGATTTTCTCGCCCTGCTGATCGAGCTGTCCGAGGAGCTGGGGAGTAACTCGATGGCTAAAACCTGGGAGGCCGCGGCGAGTGAGCTTCGCTCGGAGCAGGCAATCTTTGGGCAGGTGCTGGCAAAGCAGGGATGGGTATTGGGTTCGGCCAAAATCTCGCTGGTTGCTCCCTGGCTGATTGCCCTGGTCTTGATTCAGTTGGAACAAAACAGGCAAGCGTTCGCTACCGAGCTCGGTGCATTGGTTTTGGTGCTGGGGCTCGCTCTTTCCGCATTGGCTTACTTCTTCGTGAATCGATTGGCCAAGCTCGCAATGCCGCAGCGGATCTTCAATGCTTAGGGATCGGGTTTTAGTCAGCCTGCTCCCACCCAGGCCGTCAAGGTTTAACGAGCTCAGAATCTGGGCGTCGAGGCTTTGGGTTCCGAGAAAGCAAAATCTCGCCATCGAATACGAATTGCCAGATTTCACCCAGGCGCTTGGTCTGCTCCTGGCAAATGGCCTCCCGGTCAATGTGGCACTGGGCTGGCTAACCCCAAGAACTACCGGAGAGATTGCAAAGATTTTCCGCTATTTCATCTCAGAGTTGGAGTTGGGGGCGGATCCAGTCGAGCGATTACAGGAGCTCGCCAAACACCCCAATGCCGGTCTGTCAGAGCTTGCCTCAAAGCTTGCGGTTGCGATCACCAGGGGAGCACCAATTTCCACCCAGGTAATGGCGCACGCTCAGAGTGCCAGGGCTGGCTTGCAGCGAAGGTTGCTTCGTCAAGCGGGCAGCAATGAAACCAAGATGTT
>CAZQZY010000061.1:0-2398 GCA_964597935.1 uncultured Aquiluna sp.
GTGCCAAGGGCGAGGCTCACCCAATCGAGGCAACCGGTCGCGAACTGCGCAAGCTGTTTAGCTGGATCAAGCAGGACGATGACTACCAAGAGGGCTCAGCCGCTCGCTAGTTTCAATCCCAAAAGCCCCCGAAGACTTCGGGGGCTTTTGACTATTCTGGGCAGATGTCAAAAACCATCTTCTACGGTGTTATGTCCCTCGATGGCTTTATCGCCGGCGAGAACGATGACATGTCTTGGGCCGAGAAATACCTAAGCGCCGATGAGGACTACGGCTGGATGGAGCTGGTTCAGAGCTGCGGTGCTGTTTTGATGGGGCGCAAGACATTCGAGTTTGAGCTGCATAATGCGCCTGATCTTGATCGTATTTTGCCCACCTATGTCCTAACCGAGCAGCCCTTACGTTTTGATGGAATCAGGGATTCGAATCTGCACTTCATTGCGGGGGATCTGCGAGAGGTAGTTGCCACGATCATGCGTAAACACCCTGGAAATCTTTTCCTAGGCGGGGGAGCCATGCTGCTTGACACTATGTTGGTCATGGGGCTGGTCGATGAACTGAGGCTCTTCATTGCCCCGGAGCTAATTCAAACGGGGACCAGGTTGTTCAAGGGTTCGAAGATATCGAGCACGTTTGAGGTTCAGAGCTCAAAGAAGTACTCCTCTGGGTTGGTGGAGATCCGTCTCACCAAGGCCACCCAGGAGTAATCTCCAACTTAGGTGGGTCAAGCATCAACCCATTCGAAAGGTGAAGAATGTGCTCTCAAGTTGAATGTGAAGTTTGCTCTAAGCCAACCTGGCAGGGTTGTGGTCAACACATTGAGGATGCCCTAGAGGGTGTCGGCGAGGCTGACCGTTGCCATTGTCCTAGGGACTAATTGGCAATTCCTCGCTAAACTAGCGCTGTTCCCACCCTTCATTGTCGAATAGACGTTAGGTCAGCCATTGTCTAAGCCTGTAGTACTTATTGCCGAGGAACTTTCGCCTGCCACCTTGGAGGCGCTTGGTCCAGATTTTGAGATTCGCAATGTTGATGGTGCGGATCGATCTGCTCTGTTGCCTGCCCTCGCAGAAGCCAATGCCGTCTTGATTCGATCCGCAACCAAGATGGATGCGGAGGCAATCGCTGCAGCGCCGAAGTTGAAGGTGATCGCTCGCGCCGGTGTTGGTTTGGACAACGTCGATATCAAGGCCGCAACCAACGCCGGTGTCATGGTGGTCAACGCACCAACCTCAAACATCATCTCGGCAGCCGAACTGGCAATCGCCCAGATTATGGGGCTTGCTCGCCACATCCCTGATGCAAACGCCTCTCTCAAGGCTGGAGAGTGGAAGCGCAGCAAGTTCACCGGTGTCGAACTCTACGAGAAGACCATTGGAATCATCGGCCTGGGGCGAATCGGAACCTTGGTGGCACAGCGCCTTGCTGGTTTTGGAACGACTTTGATTGGTTTCGATCCATATGTGACCCAGGCACGTGCTGAGCAGATGGGAGTGGAGCTAGTTTCCATCGAAGAGCTCATGAAGCGAAGTGACTTCATCACGATCCACATTCCAAAGACTCCTGAAACCACCGGAATGATCTCGACTGCTCAGTTCGCACTGGCTAAGCCAAATCTTCGAATCGTCAACTGCTCCCGAGGCGGCATCATCGATGAGGCCGCCCTCTATGAGGCCCTCAGCTCCGGACAGATTGCAGGTGCCGGCCTGGATGTTTTCGTCAACGAACCACCAAAGGATTCGCCACTTCTTGGGCTTCCAAACATTTTGGTTACTCCTCACCTCGGAGCTTCAACCGATGAGGCTCAAGAGAAGGCGGGAATCTCGGTTGCGAAATCAGTTCGCCTTGCACTGGCGGGGGATCTGGTGCCAGACGCCGTAAACGTAGCCGGTGGTGTGATTGACGCCTCTGTTAAGCCAGGCATTCCACTTGCCGAGAAGCTTGGCCAGATTGTCGCTGGCCTCGCTCACACCTCTATCGTTTCAGTTGAGTTCGAGGCACGTGGTGAAATTGCCGCACACGATGTGACCGTCTTGAAGTTGGCCGCGCTCAAGGGTCTATTCCAGACCATGGTTACCGAGCAGGTTTCCTATGTCAATGCCCCGCTAATGGCGGAGCAACGAGGTGTTGAGGTTCGTCTGACCCAGGACACAAAGAGCGATGAGTATCGAAACGTCACAACGCTGAAGGCAGTGCTATCTGATGGCAGCACGGTTTCAGCGGGAGGTACAGTTATCGGCCCGAAGCACCAGCAGAAGGTCGTTTCCATTAACGGTTATGACGTTGAGCTTTCTATGGCTGAGCATCTTGTGGTCATGATTTACCAAGATCGCCCTGGAATTGTTGCGGTCTATGGCAAGGCTTTTGCTGAGGCAAACATCAACATCGCAGCCATGAC
>CAZQZY010000062.1:0-2383 GCA_964597935.1 uncultured Aquiluna sp.
ATTCGTCGAAGTTTGTAGCTTCCTCGGCGAACCGCGCCTCTTTGCACGACTCACGTTGGTTAACAACCAAGGCAAAACCTTAGTGTTTCCTGAGAGTTATAACGTTTAGGTAACGGCTAGTACTGAAGTCGAAGCGTGCCGGCCTCGATTGCACCCACGTTTTGAACAAAACCAAACTCGGCAAAAGTCTTGCCCTTGGGCGTGAGCTTGACTGTGGTTCTGCCCGCCTCTAGCCAGCGACCACTTGAGTCCCTGAGTTCGAGCCAAAGCTCCCGATTGCCTACCAAACGACCGTGGTTCACAAATTCAACTCGGATGGTGTTCACAAACTCACCCTGGGTGACAGTTATCGACTCCGGCTCCAAACCACCAAGCTCCTCGATTCGACCGCATTCCATCAGAATGCAGTCCGTGAGGTTGGTTCGGTCAATCGGTTCGACCTGGTAGCGAGGTGCCTCGATAAAGCTCAACTGAATCCAAAGCGCCAGCAGGGCTACCACAGATAGCAGGCTGGCAATGAGCATTGAGGTGCGCTGACCCTGCTGGGTAAGTAGCCACGGCCTCTTCACATCCACCTCGTTTCGACCTATAAGGCTAGCGCTAGGTGTTGTGAATGGTGGCTAAACCAAGGAGTAGCCTTTAGGGGTGCAAAAAGACCTAATCAAAATCCACCCGGAAGTTCAGCGTGCTCTGAATCAGAACAAGCCAGTGGTAGCGCTCGAATCGACAATCATTTCCCATGGTCTGCCAAGACCCAGAAACTTCGAAGCCGCCAAAGAGTTCGAGCAAATCCTGCGAGACAAGGGTGTTGTCCCGGCAACCATTGCCGTCATTGATGGGGTTGCCAACATCGGCCTGGACGATAAGGGTCTCGACATCATTGCAAACCAGGACATCGCTAAGGCGTCGGTGCGAGATCTGCCAATCTTGGCGGCCAAGGGCATATCGGGTGCAACCACGGTTGCATCCACCGCACACCTTGCAGGACTTGCAGGAATCAGGGTCTTTGCAACTGGAGGTCTGGGTGGTGTCCACCGCGGAGCACAGGACACCTTCGATGAGTCAGCTGACTTGAGTGTCCTGGCTAATACCCCAATCGCCGTGGTATCCGCGGGAGTGAAGAGCGTTCTCGATATAGCTGCAACTCTGGAGCGCTTGGAGACCTTGAGCGTTCCGGTGGTTGGATACGGAACCAAAATCTTCCCAAGCTTCTGGCTTCGAGAGTCTGAGTTCACCCTGGACTGGAGTGTTGACTCGGCAACCGAGATCGCGAGGATCATGTTGGCTCAGGACCTCGTTGGTGAGGGTGGAGGAATTGTGGTTGCCAACCCAGTTCCAGCCGACAAGGCTTGGGACAAAGTTGAGCACGACAAGGTGCTGGCTCAGGCATTTGCCGCTGCCGATGCCGCTGGTGTTAGGGGCAAGGCGGTAACACCATTCCTGCTTGGCTACATCGTCGAAGCTTCTGGAGGCAGGTCGCTCGAGGTTAATCTCGATCTTGCTCGCAACAACGTCTCGGTTGCTGCAGACATCGCTATCGCTTGGTCTGAGCTAGAGCTGGACTAATGCCAAAGGCGGTTGTGGTTGGAGATGTCATTGATGACATCCTGGTTCGACCACACTCCGAAATTCGCATCGATACCGACACCCCTTCTTCGATTCAGATTAGCTTCGGCGGATCGGCAGCTAACTTCGCCTGCTGGTTGGCTGCAGAAAAGGTTTCGGTCGAACTTATTGCCAGAGTGGCGAGAGTAGATCAGGGGCGAGTCGAATCTGATCTTCGCTCACACGGTGTCACCCCCAAGTTGCAACTTGATGATCAGTTACCAACTGGTTCGATTGTGGTTTTGGTGCAGGGGCAGCACCGAAGCTTCCTGACAGATCGAGGTGCAAATGTCTCGTTAGAGACAGATGCAATAACTGAGTTTGGCGATGTGCTATACCTCTCCGGTTACTCACTATTTGGCAGCATCTCGCAGGCTCAGTTTTCGAGCCTGATCTCCCGTGCCAAGGCCTCTGGCTCACTTGTGGTGCTGGATCCCGGCAGCGCTGGATTCATCAACGACTACGGGGTTGGAAAATTCTTTACTGCAACCGCAGGTGTTGACCTAATCACACCTTCACTCGAGGAGGGTCGAATCCTCACCGGGGAAGATCGCCCAGAAGTTATTGCAGCGGCGCTCGCCGAGCGCTACCCGTTGGTTGCCCTCACCCTTGGTGAGAGTGGTGCTGTGATTGCTCAAGGATCTGAAATTCAGCGCATTGAGCCAGTCAAAGCGGATTTGATTGATGCCACCGGTGCCGGGGATGCTTTTGCCGCAGGGCTGGTAGCTAAGTTGATTAATGGCGAATCAATCTTCGACGCAGCAAAGCATGCAGTGAA
>CAZQZY010000063.1:0-2362 GCA_964597935.1 uncultured Aquiluna sp.
ACCGAACTGGCATCCAAGCAAAAGGTCGGAGAGCACGGACTCATCGCGCTCGACTGGCACAGCGGTAACCGCTCAGTGCTAGTTGATCACGAGCTCTCCGGCCTAATGCTTGGAGCAACCCTGACCACGAAGCCCGAGGACGGCTACCTAGCGCTATTGGAATCAACCGCCTTTGGAACTCGCAAGATCATTGAGACCTTCAATAAGTCAGGTGTTCCGGTTACCGAGTTTGTGGTTGCCGGTGGACTGATCAAGAACACCTTCCTGATGCAGCTCTACTGCGACATCATCAACCTGCCACTGAGTGTTCTCGAATCTGAGCAGGGCCCAGCGCTTGGATCAGCAATCCACGCAGCGGTTGCTGCAGGCGCATACCCATCGGTGAATGCGGCTGCAGAGAAGATGGGTCGAGTCTCCAAGGCTCTTTACAAACCAAATGCCGAGCGGGCCAAGCAGTATGACCGCCTCTATGCCGAGTATGAAATCCTGCACGACTACTTTGGTCGCGGCACGAACGACGTAATGCGCAGGCTGAAGGCCCTAAAGCGAGAGGCATCAGATGCTGCCAACTGAATCGCAGGCTAGAGAAAGTCTTGTAAAGCTGCATCAAAAGCTAGTCAGCTCGGGATTAGTGGTCTGGACCGGCGGCAATATCTCGCAGCGCATCGAGGGCGGCTTTCTGATCAAGCCCTCCGGGCTTGATTACGAAGATCTCACCGCCGAGAGCATGGTCCACTGTGACCTAGACGGCAATGTGATCTCAGGTAAGCACAAGCCTTCGAGCGACACCGCCTCTCACGCCTATGTCTACAGACACATGCCCCAGGTAAACGGTGTGGTTCACACCCACTCGAACTACGCCTGCGGCTGGGCGGCAGCCGGTAAGGCAATCCCTTGCGTGCTAACCGCCATCGCGGATGAGTTTGGTGGGGAGATCCCACTTGGACCCTTTGCCAAGATCGGAGATGACTCGATCGGCAAGGGAATCGTTGAGACTTTGCACAACCACCGCTCCAAAGCGGTGCTGATGAAACAGCACGGTGTCTTCACCATTGGAGACTCAGCCAAGGATGCCCTCAAGGCAGCGGTGATGTGTGAAGACAACGCAAAGTCGGCCTGGATAGCGGAGCAGTTGGGGGGCGGAATCGTGATTCCGCAAGCCGATATTGACTCGTTATTTAGTCGTTATCAAAACGTGTACGGACAGTTATAAAAAACGGTTTTGGGCACGTATTGGTAATGGCAGACTATGAAACGAACTAAATGTTAGCGGTAACTTTTTGTAATCGCTTACAGCTAGTCGGTAGTAAATCTTGGCTCAGAACCGATTCTGAGTCGGGGGTCAATCGAGTGAGTTGGACGCATTCGAACAAAATGACCCGGCTGGTCCAGCCGGAACGAAAGGAACAAGGTTGTTCAAGAAACTACTAGGAATTGCAGCTACCACTGTGGCTGCAGCACTGGTGTTGTCAGGTTGCGCAAGCACCTCAACCCCAGCTGAGACCACCGATGCAGGAGCTGCAGTTGAGGGTGGTCTAATCGGTGTATCAATGCCAACCCAGTCCTCAACCCGTTGGATCTCTGACGGTGAGAGCATCAAGGCTGAGCTAGAGGGCCAGGGCTTCGAAGTTGACCTTCAGTACGCTGAGGACGACATCCCTACCCAGGTTGCACAGCTTGAGGCAATGCTAACCAAGGGTGCAAAGGCACTGATCATCGCTGCTATCGACGGAACTCAGCTAACTGACGTTCTACAGGCTGCTAAGGATGCTGGCGTTCCAGTTATCTCTTACGACCGTCTAATTCGTGACAGCGAGAACGTTGACTACTACGCAACCTTCGACAACTTCAAGGTTGGTGTCCAGCAGGCAACTTCGATGCTAGTTGGCATGGGCGTTTACGCATCTGAGGACTCAACCTCACCTGACGGTCCTAACGCTGCAGGCCCATGGAACATCGAGCTATTCGCTGGTTCCCTAGATGACAACAACGCATTCTTCTTCTTCAACGGTGCAATGAGCGTGCTACAGCCGCTGATCGACTCCGGTGTGCTAGTTGTCAAGTCTGGCCAGACCACCATTGAGCAGGTTGCCACCCTACGTTGGGACGGCGCTGTAGCTCAGAAGCGTATGGAGGACATCCTTGTAGGTAACTACGCTGACGGCTCACAGGTACACGGTGTGCTATCTCCATATGACGGTCTAAGCCGCGGAATCATCGCAGCTCTAACCGACGCTGGTTACTCCAAGATGCCAACCATCGTTGGTCAGGACGCTGAGGTTCTATCCGTCAAGGCAATGCTTGCTGGCGAGCAGTACTCAACCATCTTCAAGGACACTCGTGAACTTGCAAAGGTTGCTGC
>CAZQZY010000064.1:0-2073 GCA_964597935.1 uncultured Aquiluna sp.
ACTGCCATTGCCACCATTCAGTTTGATTTGCCAGTGAACCAGCTTGAGCCTGCGACTACCGATGCTGTTGTGGAGGCAATGAAGAAGCTTCGCGATGGCACCATGCAGGTTGAGTTCTCACAGGCTTTGACCACCGATTTTGGTGAGCTATTGGGCCCGGGCGAGATCGTCGGTCTTATTGCTGCGGCAATTGTTTTGTTTGTAATGCTGGGCTCGATGATCGCAGCTGGGCTTCCGGTGCTGTCGGCAATCCTCGGAGTTGGTATCTCGGCAAGCATCACTATGGCTCTCTCGGGAGCTATCGAGATGACCTCAACCACCCCAATTCTTGGTGTCATGTTGGGGCTTGCGGTGGGTATTGACTACAGCCTGTTCCTGCTCAACCGTCACCGCAAGCAACTGAAGACCGGTATGGAGGTGAAGGAGTCGATCGCACTGGCTACCGGAACTTCCGGCAATGCGGTGCTCTTTGCGGGACTTACCGTAATCATTGCGCTCGCCGCTCTAAACCTAACCGGTATTGGATTCCTTGGACTCATGGGCACCATGGGAGCTGTGGCTATTGCACTCGCTGTGTCAATTGCAATCACCTTTACCCCGGCACTGATCTCACTAGTTGGTATGAGAGTTCTCAACAAGAAGGAGCGACTTGCTCTCGAGTCTGCTGAGTCTCGTCATGATGCAGAGCAGCCCAAGAACGCACTGGTTCCGGTTCTGGCAACCAAGCATCCCTGGCTTGCGACGATTGCCGTTGGTGCGCTGCTAACAGTCATGGCACTGCCAGCATCTGAAATGAGATTGGGTCTTCCAGACGGTTCCTCCGAGCCACTGGACTCAACAACTTATAAGTCGTTCCAGTTGGTGAGTGAGAGCTTTGGTCCCGGTGCCAATGGCTCAATCACAGCCGTTGTTACCCTGCCAAACGCAGTGAGCGATGAGGCGGATCAGCGTGAACTGCAGGCAGACATCGCGGAGAAGTTCTTTGCACTAGAGAACGTTTCTGCTGTGTTGCCCGCTGCGATCTCCGATGACGAAAAGACCCTGCTATTCCAACTGATTCCAAAACAGGGCCCAGCCACCGAGGCTACCGAGACCCTGGTCCACGATGTTCGTGGTCTAGAGGATGAGATTTCGAGTGAGTTTGATGGGGTGCTGGGCGTGACCGGTATGACCGCCACAAATATCGATATCTCGGAGAAGCTGGCCGGCGCACTGCCGCTTTATTTGGGAACGGTTTTGGCGCTGTCGCTACTACTTCTGATCTTGGTATTCCGCTCGATTCTGGTTCCGCTACTTGCTACCGCTGGATTCTTGCTCACTGTGTTCGCAACCTTTGGTGCAGTAGTAGCGGTCTACCAGTGGGGCTGGCTCGGATTCCTGTTCGATGTGCATGACCCGGGCCCAATCCTGAACTTCCTGCCAACGATCTTGATTGGAATCCTGTTTGGTCTAGCTATGGACTACCAGCTGTTCTTGGCTTCGGGTATTCGCGAGGCATACGTCCATGGCAAGAGCCCTAGGGATTCCATCAACTACGGCATCCACCTGTCGCGCGCGGTGGTAATTGCGGCAGCACTGATTATGGTGACGGTCTTTGGCGGCTTTGCTTTCAACCACCTCACACTGGTTAGACCAATCGGTTTTGGTCTGGCGATAGGTGTCTTGATCGATGCATTCCTAGTTCGTTTGATCCTCGTTCCCGCAATCATGTCGCTACTTGGCAAGAGCGCTTGGTGGATTCCGAAGTGGCTAGATCGCATCCTTCCGGATGTCGATGTTGAAGGAAGTTCGCTAGAGCGAAAGGCTAGCTAAGGGCGATCAGGTCGGCGTAGGACTGGTTCCAGAGATCCTCGACTCCGTCTGGGAGGATGAGAACTCGCTCCGGGTTTAGTGCCTCCACCGCACCAACGTCGTGGCTCACGAGAACTACGGCACCGGTGAAGGATGCCAAGGCCTTCAGGATCTCCTCGCGCGAGGCCGGATCTAGGTTGTTGGTTGGCTCATCAAGTAGCAGCACGTTTGCACTCGATACCACTAGTGCAGCCAGAGCCAGCCTGGTTTTTTCACCACCGG
>CAZQZY010000065.1:0-2002 GCA_964597935.1 uncultured Aquiluna sp.
TCCCAGCGCTTGACTACCTAGCCAAGGATCTTGAGCACAAGGCTGAGCTTTGGAAGGAATTTGTAAAGCCAGGCCGCACCCACCTCATGGATGCAACCCCGGTAACCTTCGGTCAGGAGTTCGCAGGCTATGCAGCCCAGATTCGCTACGGCATCGAGCGAGTTAACTCTTGTCTCGGGCGAGTTGCCGAAGTCCCTCAGGGTGGAACTGCGACCGGAACCGGAATCAACACCCCAAAGGGCTTCCCACAGGAAGTGATTAGCCTGCTTGCAAAAGAGACTGGCCTGCCCATCACTGAAGCTCGCGACCACTTTGAAGCTCAGGGTGCGAGAGATGCTCTGGTGGAGGCTTCCGGTGCCCTCAAAGTGATCGCAGTGAGCCTCACAAAGATCAACAACGATCTCAGATGGATGGGCTCGGGTCCAAACACCGGCTTGGCAGAGCTAAACATCCCAGACCTTCAGCCTGGATCTTCGATCATGCCTGGCAAGGTAAACCCGGTTATTCCAGAAGCGGTCTTGATGGTCTGTGCCCGCGTTATTGGAAATGATGCCACCGTCACTTGGGCAGGCGCGTCAGGCAACTTCGAGCTCAACGTAGCTATCCCAGTGATGGGAAATGCACTGCTTGAGTCGATTCGCCTTTTGGCAAACTCCATGCGAGTGCTTGCCGACAAGACCGTGAAGGGTCTCGAGGTAAACGCAGAGCGAGCCAAGGCACTGGCCGAGTCGAGCCCATCGATTGTGACCCCGCTGAACAAATTCATCGGCTACGAGAATGCGGCAAAGATCGCTAAGCACTCGGTCCAGAAAGGCATCACGGTTCGTGAGGCAACGATCGAGCTGGGTTATGTTGATGGCGAGAAGCTAACCATGGAGCAGTTGGACAAGGCCCTTGACGTCTATCCAATGACTCGCCCTCCTCAGTAAGCCCTTGTGACAAGCACGTAACCGAAGGTTATGAAAAAGGCTGCGAGCAAATAGGGACCAAATGCCACCTGGTTGCTGTGGCTGTGTTTGAGTAGCCTAAGCATCCCCACTGCGGCGGCTGAGAAGACTGCTAGGCCATTGCTTGCAAGTGCTGCCCACGGTGAAAGCCAGCCGAGCATCATGTTTAGCGAAACCATGAGCTTGACGTCCCCGAGTCCTAGACCGCCGGTAGCACCGAGTAGTAATCCCATAAGGACTGTGGCAAAGCCAAGGCCGATTGCCCAGAGCAATCTGTCCCAGCTCTGAGTGATCAGAAATGCGATCCCCACGGCAGGAGCCGAGAGTAGAAAAAGTCTGAGAGTGTATCGATTTGGCAGTCGATGCTCGACAACGTCTATTCGAGCCAGTTGAAAACTTATGCAGGCGAGGTAGCCAATGGGAATCAGCAACGGAGCAAGTTCGAGCACGCTGCCAAACTAGGCAAATTGCAAAACCTGCGTTATTGGTTCTCCACAGGCCTAGTAATCAAGCAGGTCAGTTACTAGCGCAGCAATTTCGCTTCGCTCACTTCTGGTGAGGGTGATGTGGCTGAACAGCGGTTGCCCCTTCAGGGTCTCAACAACCGATGCAATTCCATCGTGGCGACCCACTCGCAAGTTGTCTCGCTGAGCAACATCGTGCGTGAGAACCACCCTGGACTTTTGACCAACTCTTGAGAGCATGGTCAGCAGCACATTGCGCTCCAAAGACTGGGCCTCATCCACGATTACGAAGGTGTCGTGAAGCGAGCGGCCGCGAATGTGAGTCAGCGGCAAAACCTCCAGGATGCCTCTGGACATAACCTCATCAATAACTTCCTTGGAGACCAGTGCTCCTAGTGTGTCAAAGACAGCTTGGGCCCAAGGGTTCATCTTCTCGGCCTCAGTGCCAGGTAGGTAGCCCAGCTCCTGCCCGCCAACAGCGTATAGAGGTCTAAACACCATGATCTTTTTGTGCTGACGACGTTCTAATACCGCTTCCAAGCCCGCACAGAGCGCAAGCGCGCTCTTTCCGGTGCCTGCTCGACCTCCAAG
>CAZQZY010000066.1:0-1892 GCA_964597935.1 uncultured Aquiluna sp.
GGCTGCTGACTGAAATAGTGCTCTTGCGACATTGAATAAACCTATTACAGCCTAGGGTTGAGGTGATGGAAAACGAGTCGCTACTTGATCGAATCTTGCGCCGCGCAGATGCTGCGCCTGCGAACGAATTCGACGGTGACCAGCTTGATCTAGAAGCGCGCGAGTCACTGCGGCGAGTGATCGGGCTGAGCACCGAGCTAGAGGACATCAGTGAGGTTGAGTACCGCCAACTCAGACTTGAAAAGGTCGTTCTGATTGGCCTTTGGAGCACTGGAACGCTTACGGATGCGGAGAACTCGCTTCGTGAGTTGGCCGCTCTAGCCGAGACAGCCGGGGCTCAGGTGTTGGACGGCATGATTCAAAGGCGCGCACTGCCTGACTCCACCTCATTTTTGGGCAAGGGCAAAGCGCAAGAGCTGAGAGACTTGGTGAAGGGCCTTGGTGCCGACACTGTGATTGCAGATGCCGAGCTGGCTCCCTCGCAACGCAGAGCTCTCGAGGACATCGTCAAGGTCAAGGTGATTGACCGCACTGCCATCATTCTCGACATTTTTGCCCAGCACGCTAAGTCTCGAGAGGGTAAAGCCCAGGTCGAACTCGCTCAACTCGAGTACCTGCTTCCGCGGCTCAGAGGTTGGGGTGAGTCGATGTCGCGTCAGGCCGGTGGTCAGGCGGCTGGTGGAGTGGGTATCGGGTCCCGTGGTCCAGGTGAAACCAAGATCGAGCTTGATCGCCGACGGATCAACACCAAAATGGCGAAACTGCGCAGAGAAATTGCTCAGATGAAGCAAGCCCGAGATGTGAAGCGCGCCAAAAGGCAGAATTCCGGCGTGCCCCAGGTGGCAATTGCGGGTTACACAAACGCTGGCAAGTCTTCGTTGCTAAATCGACTCACGAAAGCTGGGGTTCTAGTCGAAAATGCGCTGTTTGCGACGCTCGATCCCACAGTCAGAAAGCATGAGACTGATGACGGTCGAGAGTACACGCTTGCAGACACGGTTGGCTTCGTAAAGAACCTTCCACACCAGCTTGTTGAGGCCTTTAGATCAACACTTGAGGAAATCGCTGACGCAGATTTGATCCTGCACGTCGTTGATGCCACCGATCCGGATCCACTCGGGCAAATAGCTACGGTTAGAAACGTCATTGCTGAGGTTGAAGCTTCAGCCATTCCTGAGTTAATTGTTTTCAACAAGGCTGACTTGGTCGATGAAGACGAGCAGATTCGCCTCCGCGGGCTGGTTCCAGGCTCACTGCTAGTTAGCGCTCGAACCGGCTTAGGTATCGAGTCTTTGGAGCGTGCCATAGCCGCTGGGTTGCCTCAACCTGACGTTGAATTCAGGGGAGTTATTCCATATCACCGCGGTGACCTAATCTCTAGAGCTCACCTTGCAGGCAAGGTTCTAGAGACTGAATATCTTGAGCAGGGCACTCGTATAGTCGCTATGGTCTCCGCTGACCTGAACGCTGAAATGGAATCGGCTAGACAGTCCTGAGGACTGCAACCACCTTGCCAAGTATGACTGCGTGGTCTCCCAGAATTGGCTCGAAGGCAGAGTTTCTTGGGAGTAGCCAGGTGTGGCCATCACGCTGCTTGAAAGTTTTGACCGTTGCCTCTTCCTCGAGCAATGCCGCAACAATGTCGCCATTCTCTGCTGTTTGTTGCTGTCGAACCACCACCCAGTCGCCGTCGCAAATAGCAGCATCAATCATGGATTCACCGACAACTTTCAATAGGAACAGTTCTCCCTGTCCAACCAGTTGACGAGGTAGTGCGAAGACATCCTCAACGTTCTGCTCTGCGGTGATTGGGCCTCCGGCCGCGATCCGCCCAACGAGGGGCACCATTGCTGCATCCGCCTTGAATAGCTCCCCATCTTGGTCCTCGCCCA
>CAZQZY010000067.1:0-1753 GCA_964597935.1 uncultured Aquiluna sp.
AGAACCTAATTAGCACTCAGTCAAGGCGAGTGCTAGTGATTTGCCGATAGCGTTGTGCTGTGAGTCAGATTGACCAGCTTCTAACCTCTGAAGGTCTCGCCCTATTGCGTGATCTTGAGGGAGAACTTCAAGAAGCTGACCCGCTCAAACTAGTTGCTCGACTGAGGAAGCAAGGTGCCTCCGCAGAACTATCTGCTCAGGTATTGACGCAACTGAAGCTGCGACGAAAAGCGGTAGCCAAGTTTGGTTTATTCGCCAAAGAGATGCTCTTTACCGAGGCTGGGTTAGAACAGGCAACTCGTCTGTCTGTGGCCGCGCATCACGCGGGCCGATTCCAAGCTGCGGGCATAACCTCTGTAACCGACCTGGGGTGTGGCATAGGCGCAGACGCACTCGCTTTTGCAGCGGCTGGGCTGAAGGTCCTAGCCGTGGAGCAGGATCAACAAACCGCAGCGTTGGCAAGTTTCAATCTTGCGAGTTTTGATAATGCGACCGTGCTGCAGGCTGCCGCAGAAAATGTGGCAATCGAAACTCAGGGCCTTTGGTTCGATCCGGCAAGAAGAGACCTCGCTCACACCGGTGAGCGACACAAGGTTGTTGGGCCTGAGGATTTCTCCCCAAGTCTCGAATGGATCTTTGAGCTAGCTAGAACTAGACCCTCCGGAGTAAAGCTGGGTCCGGCATTTCCGCTCGAGCTAATCCCCGAGGATGCTCAAGCCGAATGGGTCTCTCACGATGGGGATCTTGTTGAACTCACGCTTTGGTTTGGATTTGGCGATGATGGCGGTCGGAGTGCTCTGAAGCTGGGCCAGGAGAGTCATCGCTATCGAGCCAGTGAGGCAGTCCTTGCCGAGGTAGGTCCGCTGGGTAAGTATCTGTATGAACCGGATTCGTCACTGATTCGCTCCGGTCTGATGGGCAATCTGGCCCAGGATCTTGGCTTGAATCTGATCAGCCCACAGATCGCATACCTAAGTTCAGACCAGGCGATTGGTTCGCCCTGGCTCAAAAGCTATGAGTTGATAGAAGAAATGGCACTCGATGAAAAGCGGATTGCAGCCTGGTGCCGAGCCCGGGAAATTGGAACTTTGGAGATTAAGAAGCGTGGAGTGGATATCACTCCGGAGCAGCTTCGACCAAAGCTGAAGTTAAAGGGAGCGGGCACCGCTACCTTGATTCTCACCAAAGTGGGCGGTGCCCGCAAAGCACTTTTCTGTAAGCCAATCCGCTAGATGGCTCTCCTAGCGGAGTGACTAACGATCACGCCACATGTGCATGCCGTCGAATCCTCGTTGGAATTCATAAAACTCAGGTCCGCCCGGCTGGAGTCCGATTACACCTGAGTAGATCAGTGCCTTAGTGATAACACCGAGCAATACG
Organism: uncultured Aquiluna sp.; assembly: GCA_964597935.1. Lineage (GTDB taxonomy): Bacteria > Actinomycetota > Actinomycetes > Actinomycetales > Microbacteriaceae > Aquiluna. Next base: position 1,381 of record CAZQZY010000067.1, read on the forward strand.
AAAATAATCCAGAACGCGATGTGAATATATCCGACGACCACACCGGCGATCGCAAGACCTCGTCCGCTCTCACCGCTGCGCTTGATTTGAGCAAGGGACACGTGACCGGTGATCACTGCGATGAGCGCTCCAATTCCGCTGATTGCGGAGGCAAGGGAAACAACCGCAAGGGTGTTTAGCTTGGTGAAGTCGAACTTCTCGCGTTTTGGGGTGGTTGTCTCTACTGCCTCAGCCTCAGGCTGGGAGTCTTTCTTTTCTGCCATTTCAAAACTTCTTTCCGTCGTTGGCGACAGAGCCAAGTAAAGACCTGTTGGCTGGATAATGTTTGGAAGATTCCTGAGAGAAGCTAGAGAGTCTGAACCGTCGTGACTTC
>CAZQZY010000068.1:0-1743 GCA_964597935.1 uncultured Aquiluna sp.
ACAACATTTGGTGGTGTGCCGCGGCGGTGATCCATTCCTGCGATGCACTGAATCGCTCCATAGGGAGGGACTCTCAACTCAACGGTCCCACCGGGGAATCGCTTTTCGATCTCCTGCAGCAAATACCTAGTGGCAGTAGGCAGATTGCGATTTCCAATTGCAGCCAAACCCTCAGCGGAGGGAATCTGCTTTTTTGCCATTTGCCAATTATCCACAAACAGCCAACTCACTGGCTTGTGAAGGGAATGAAACATCCAGAAGCTGAGGCACCTCTTTGGCAATTGACTGTTGTCGTCAAGCTCTTATCTAAATAGATTTATATACAGATTTCTATATAGAGAGGAGGTGAGAAATGGATTCGAGAGAGGTTATTGAAAACATGGTGTCCATCACCGAGCTGTCCCAGCGAAGCTCGCAGATCGTTGCAAAAGTCGAAAAAGGTGACGTTCAATACATCGCCAAGCGCAACAAAGTAGTGGCGGCAATTGTTGACATGGAGTTTCTGCTGCTACTTGAAGATGCCTGCCGAGACTGGAAGCGCATCGAGGAGGAGGGCGAGTTCCCAGACCCATGGGAATACGCCAAGGTGGCAAAAATGGTTCGATTGCTAGATCGTGGCGAGCTGGATCTAGTCGACTTTGAAGACTTCAAAAAGCAGCACCCAGAAGTGTTTGGAGACTGATGAAAGTCTTGTTCTCCGCGACATTCCAAAAGCAAGCCCTCACCATGGATCGTGCTGACGCAAAACTGGTAGGTGCGGTCTTGAGTCGACTGCAGCTAACAGATGTTCCTTTCGGTAAACGCCTGTCCGGACAGCTCCACAACTGCTATGCCATCAGGGTTGGTCTGAATCACAGACTGAGGTTGGTTTATGAATTTCAGGAGTTGGACGCAAGGGTTCTCGTTGTTGGCCCCAGGGAGCGAGGAATCGTCTACATCCAAGCCATCCAGGTTCTAAAAGAGCTCGAGCGGTAAACTCACCAAGATGAAAATCTTGGTGGTTGGTGGCGGAGCGAGAGAGCACGCAATTGTCAAAGCCCTCATTCGCACAGGCACCCCTGCCACAAACATCATCTGCGCTCCAGGCAATGAGCTGATTGCAAAAGAGGTTGAAACCCACCCTGAGTTAGTTGCCACCGACAAGCTTGCGGTCGCCACCCTCGCACTCCAACACAGCATTGACCTGGCGGTCATTGGGCCGGAAGCACCGCTGGTTGCAGGTGTTGCCGATGCATTGCGCGAGCAGGGGATCGCGGTCTTTGGCCCCAGTCAAGAGGCAGCAATGCTTGAGGGCAGCAAGAACTTTGCCAAAGAAGTTATGGCCGCAGCTGACGTGCCAACCGGCATGGCTAGAGAGTGCTCAGACCTGGCTCAGGTGGAGAGTGCCCTTGATCAATTTGGTGCTCCTTACGTTGTGAAGGCCGATGGACTTGCAGCCGGTAAGGGTGTGATTGTCACCTCGGACAAAGAAGCCGCCCTGGACCACGCAGCCAAATTCATCGAAGGCGGAGTGCTCGTCGAAGAGTTTCTTGATGGCCAAGAGGTATCGCTGTTTTTCCTCAGTGACGGCAAGAGCGTGATGCCACTTTCTCCAGCTCAGGACTACAAGCGTGCCTATGACAATGACGAGGGTCCGAACACCGGTGGCATGGGAGCTTACTCACCAATCCCATGGCTGCCAGAAGGATTTATCGAAGAGGTAACCGAGCGGGTCGCGCAACCAACCGTGAACGAGATGGCAAG
>CAZQZY010000069.1:0-1680 GCA_964597935.1 uncultured Aquiluna sp.
TTACTGCTCGTCCAGTGCGAACGGATCTGCAACTGACAGGCTGAGCTCCTGGGAGTCCAGATCTGCCGAGTCGTAGGAAGCGTCTGACCAGATGCGGTTCGGGTAGCGCTCTGCCTTTGCCTCTTCGGTGCCATCGACCTCGAAGTTGCGGTAGGCGGCTAGACCGGTACCGGCTGGGATCAGCTTTCCAATGATCACGTTTTCCTTTAGACCAACGAGTCGGTCCTCGCGACGGTCCAGGGCTGCCTGAGTTAGAACTCGGGTGGTCTCCTGGAAGGAAGCAGCTGATAGCCAAGACTGAGCAGCTAGCGAAGCACGGGTCATACCCATAACTTCCTGACGAGCTGATGCAGGCTTTAGGCCCTTCGAAACTGCCTCACGGTTCTTACCTGCGAAGCGCTGACGGTCGATGATCTCACCAGGAAGCATGTCGGTGTCACCGGAGTCGATAACGGTTACCTTGTTCAGCATCTGACGAACAATCACCTCGAGGTGCTTGTCGTGCAGTGGAACACCCTGGGAACCGTAGATCGCCTGAACACCGCGGATGATCTCAGCAGCTGCCTCACGGGCACCCTTGATCATCAATACCTCGTGAGGGATTGGGGTTCCATCGACTAGGTAGTCTCCGGCCTCAACCGAGTCACCCTTCTCAACCAGCAGGTCATCGGTTGATGACACGGTGGTGATAGGTAGGTATGGGCTTAGCTTCTTGAAGGTCTTGGAAGCGGTGCGGCTGAAGGAGTACTGCAGTGCTAGCTGCTCTGCTTCCTTCTCGGCTGCCTCACCCTGTGGGCGGACGTAGACGTCGTAGCTCTTGGTTCCGTTAGCGGAGACCTTCTCTACGATGTCGACCTTTCCGTTCCAGAAAGCCATAACGGCAACCTTGCCAGCCTGACGCCAACCAACGCGGGCCTCAAGTAGGTCGGTAACACCGTTTAGACCCTGGGTGATGTCATAGGAAATCAGACGCTCAACACGAACCTTCTGACCACCGATGGACTTCAAAATGGTCTGCTTCTTAGCCTCAGATGCGGCACCACCGGTGTGGAAGGTACGCATGGTTAGCTGAGTTCCAGGCTCACCAATTGACTGAGCAGCGATGATACCGATGGCCTCACCAACAGTTACCTGCTGGTTGGTGGCTAGCGATACGCCGTAGCACTGAGCACAGATACCGGCCTCGGCCTCACAGGTTAGAACCGAGCGAACCATGATGGTCTCGACTCCGGCCTCCTTGATGCGGCGAACGGTACCGTGATCGATGTTCTCGCCGGCCTTGACTAGAACGTCCTTGCCAACCTTGACATCAGCCAGTGATGAACGACCAACGATCGATAGCTCAACCTCGTTGTCATTCAGTAGGTCCTTCTCCAAACCGCGGGTAGTGCCACAGTCTTCGATCTGGATGATTACGTCCTGAGCTACGTCTACTAGACGACGGGTTAGGTAACCAGCGGCAGCGGTCTTCATCGCGGTGTCAGCGTTACCCTTACGGGCACCGGTTGCGTTGATGAAGTACTCGTGTGGGGTTAGACCTAGTAGGTAGTTACCCTTTACCGGCATCGGAGCAAAGTCACCGGAGGAGGTAGCAACCGGACCACGCATACCCATGATGGAGCGGATCTGTAGCCAGTTACCACGAGCACCAGAGGTAACCATCTTGTAGATGGCGTTGTC
>CAZQZY010000070.1:0-1667 GCA_964597935.1 uncultured Aquiluna sp.
AGGTCAACAAATCGCTTTAGACGGTTGTTGCGGTTGATCACCCTGCGGTAGAGGTCGTTTAGGTCGGAGGTCGCGAAGCGGCCACCGTCTAGCTGAACCATTGGGCGAATCTCAGGTGGTAGTACTGGCAGCACCGATAGCACCATTGAGGTTGGTGGGGTGCCGGACTGCACGAAGCTGTTTACAACCTTCAGACGCTTGATGGCCTGGGTCTGCTTGGAGCCCTTGGTGGTTGCGATCTCGGCGCGCAGCTCAGCTGCAGCAGCCTCTAGATCGAAAGCAGCAAGCACCTGCAATACAGCCTCAGCACCGATAGCGGTGATGATGTAGTCAGAGAAGTAGTAGTCGAAGTGGTCGAATACCACGTCGTTTGGAAGTAGCTGTCCAACCTCTGCGGTTAGGAACATTCTCCAAGCCAACTGCTCCTTGTGGAGGTTGGATGGGCGCTCTAGGCGAGCGTACTCACGAACGATCTTGTCGGTCTTCTTCTTGAAGTCAGACAGTAGCTTCTTGATCTTCTTGGTCTCGTCAGCGGTGCGGACAACAACATCGTCCTGCTCCTCATCGGTCTCTGCAGCCAGGGCACGAGCGGACCAGAATGCATCTGCATCCTTCTCCTCGGCCATGATTAGCTGCTCGACGCTCTTGACGAACTGCTTCTCAACCCAGCGTGGAGCCTCCCAGAACTTGTTGGAAACCTGAAGCTCCAAACCAAGCTCGCGAAGCTCTGCGATCTCGGCAGAAGCTGCGGCCTCGAACTCCTCATCGCGGGAGTCAACCAGTGCACGAATACGTGATACGTACTCCTCGCGAACTAGGTCGTACTCACCGAGCTTTAGCTCGTGGTCGATGTCCATGACTCGGTAGGCAGCGAAGTAAATGATCTTCTCTAGGTCCTTAGGAGCCATGTTGAGTAGGTAGCCAAGACGTGATGGCACACCCTTGAAGTACCAGATGTGGGTTACTGGAGCTGCAAGCTCGATGTGGCCCATGCGCTCACGACGAACTGAGGACTTGGTTACCTCAACGCCACAGCGCTCACAAACGATGCCCTTGAAGCGGACACGCTTGTACTTACCACAGGAGCACTCCCAGTCCTTGGTAGGACCGAAGATCTTCTCGCAGAACAGACCGTCCTTCTCTGGCTTGAGGGTTCGGTAGTTGATGGTCTCTGGCTTCTTAACCTCACCGGATGACCAGGAACGAATGTCCTCGCTGGTTGCAAGACCAACCCGAAGGGCACTGAAGTTTTCTACTTTGACAGACATATTTCTTCTATTTCCTTTTGAAAATTTCGTTTCGGGTTACTGGTAGGTGTTGAAGTCGGTCTCGGCCGATAGGTTCTCGTTGCGGGAGAGGTTGATGCCGAGCTCTTCCGCTGCGCGGTCGGTCTCGAACTCCTCGTCCTTTAGAACTACTACGCGGCCATCCTCGTCAAGCACCTCAACGTTTAGACCAAGGGACTGCATTTCCTTGGCGAGAACGCGGAAGGACTCTGGGATACCTGGAGCCTGGATGTTGTCACCCTTCACGATTGCCTCGTAGGTGCGAACACGACCAGCGATGTCGTCAGACTTGATGGTTAGCAGCTCCTGCAGGGTGTGTGCAGCACCGTATGCCTGAAGTGCCCACACCTCCATCTCACCAAATCGCTGACCACCGAACTG
>CAZQZY010000071.1:0-1495 GCA_964597935.1 uncultured Aquiluna sp.
GAGGAGATGCTTCTGGCAAATACCGCCTCAGCAATTCCCGAAACTGGGGTACCCAGGTTTAGCGAGGTCTGCACGGTCCAGACACCGGTTCCCTTGGAACCTGCCTGGTCTAGAACAACATCAACAAATGGCTTACCGGTCTTGGCATCAACCTGCTTCAAAACCTCGGCGGTGATCTCAATCAGGAAGGACTCAAGGTCACCCTTGTTCCACTCACCGAATACGTCTGCAACCTCGGAAGGGGAGTAGCCACCGGCCTGGCGAAGGATGTCGTAGGCCTCAGCAATTAGCTGCATGTCGGCATACTCGATGCCGTTGTGGATCATCTTTACAAAGTGACCGGCACCATCGGTTCCGACGTGGGTGACACACGGCTCACCCTCGGCAACAGCTGCGATGGAAGCCAGGATTGGACCGAGGGTCTTGTAAGCCTCTGCGCTTCCGCCAGGCATGATTGACGGTCCCTTGAGGGCACCTTCCTCACCACCAGAGATACCGGCACCAACAAAGTTGATGCCCTTGGCAGAGACTTCCTTCTCACGACGGATCGTGTCGGTGAAAAGGGCGTTACCACCATCAACGATGATGTCGCCGGGCTCGAAGCGCTCGGCAAGCTGGTTGATCACGGCATCGGTTCCGGCACCAGCCTGAACCATGATGATTGCGGTTCTTGGCTTGGCTAGCGATGCTACAAACTCATCGATGGTTTCTGCTGCGATGAAGTTGGCTTCTGGGTGCTCAGTGACCAAAAGGTTGGTTCGCTCTACCGAGCGGTTATATACGGCTACGCGGTTACCCTCGCGTGATGCGAGATTGCGGGCCAGGTTTGAACCCATTACTGCGAGCCCAACAACTCCGATGTTTGCTTTTTCACTCATAAGAAGATCCTTGAAAAATAAAAGGGGATTGGCTCGCGCTGCATCGGGCGGAATTTGTCCTAAGGCTATCGCAAAACCTTCGAATTCGGTGAAAAAGGTGGTGGCTGAGCGAGATTGGCGAGTGCCGTTGTTAGCCTTGCGGCTCGGAGGTTTGGTTTGAACAAGAGATCACTGGGTATCGCTTCAGCACTGGCACTGGTGGCTGGGGTGCTGTTTGCACCGCCAGCATCAGCAACTCCAAATGAGTTAGCACCCTGCTCGGTCGATTCCCTTACCAAGGCTCAGGGCATCAAGTCGCTCCACGCTGAAGTTAGACGAGCGGACAACTCCTCGGTTTTATTCTCTCGCCGCGCTGAAACTCCTGCTCGAACCGCCTCCGTGATGAAGGTCATCACCTCGGTCGTGGCGCTAGACGCGCTTGGTCCCGACTATCAGGTTGAGACGAAGGTCTATGCCGACACCAGCTCAGGAAGGGTCTACCTTGTTGGTGCAGGAGATGTGACGCTTTCGCGGATGCCCGGAAACATCGTTTCCTACTACTCGGGCGGCCCAAAGTTAGACAGCCTCTCTAAGCAGATAGCGTCCTGGGCGAAGCGCAACCGAGTCACAGTTTCCCA
>CAZQZY010000072.1:0-1370 GCA_964597935.1 uncultured Aquiluna sp.
TCCTCATCCAGCCAGAAGATCTCCTCGACCCTGACTTTCAAGATCGTCGCGATGCGCAAAGCCAGCACTAAAGATGGCGAGTACTCACCGCGTTCGATGTAACCGATGGTTTGATAGTGGACTCCGACCTCGTCGGCGAGCTCTTGCCGACTCAGACCAGACTGGGTACGTGCCTCTTCAAGGCGGTTGGCCACCCGCTCTTCTTCAGACTTTGGTTTTCTACCCATGCATGTAGCATAAATACTATGTAGCAATAATGCAACAAATTGCTACTTAAATCTTTTTAGTGTCTTGTGAGCCTTGTCTGCCCAGGTGTGCTTCTCGGCAAGTTTGCTAAGAACATAAATCAAGATGGGAAACCAGAAGTTCTTCAGAACCCAAACGATCAGCTTCAAGCCAGTTCCTCCAACTTCGCAAAAACTCGATCCTGGTCAATTCTCCAGAATGAAACTTGTTGGCCATTGATTAGGAGCACTGGCACCTCATCGGTGAGGTGTGAGTATTGCGGGTTTTGATCGATATCGATGTCGTCTATCGAGTACTCGACCCTCGGGTACTCATGCGCAAAGCGAGAAATTACCTGAGCCAAATCACCCTGAGCCACTTCGCAAAGATGGCAGCCAGCTCTGCCAATCAGGGTTAGCTCAATGCTCATGAAACTAAGCCTAAGTCCTCTAATTGGGTGATTAGACTAGGGCGGTGCCTGAGCCAGAGAGCAAACCGAAAATCGAAGCCGCGTTCTTCGATGTCGACAACACCCTGGTTCGCGGCTCAACCTCAATCCTTTTTGGAAAGGTTGCATTCACCGGCGGCACCATCAAGCGCCGCGACATCTGGCGCTTCATGTTTGAGCAGAGCATGTTCATCCGCCGCGGTGAAAACAACGAGAAGATGGCCGATTTCAAGGACCGGGCTCTTTCACTGACCAAGGGCCACTCGGTAGATGAACTCAGAGATTTGATTGATGTGGTTTACCGCCAGGAGATCAAACCCAGGCTCTGGCCAGAAACGGTTGCAGCAGCAAAGGAGCACCTGGCTGCTGGTCGCGAGGTTTGGCTCCTCACCGCTGCTCCTGTCGAGCTTGCGGAGGCTATCGCTCAAGACATCGGTGCTACCGGCGCCCTTGGGACCATCGTTGGACACAAAGATGGCGTCCTCACCGGCGAGCTAATAGGCGAGCCACTCCACGGCAAAGCAAAGCGTCGCGCAGCCAAGAAACTTGCCAAGGAGCGCGGAATCAGCCTCAAGCGCAGCTGGGCCTATTCAGACAGCTACAACGATCTTCCGCTGTTGACCTCGGTGGGTCATGCGGTGGCAGTTAACCCGGACAAGATTCTTACCCGGCATGCAGAAGCTGCAGGGTGGGAAAT
>CAZQZY010000073.1:0-1336 GCA_964597935.1 uncultured Aquiluna sp.
ACGAACTCAGAAAGCTCGATAAGGGTTAGCTCCTTGAATGCCTCAATGAGCTGGTCGGCAGTTAGCTTTGCCATTTGTATCTCCTAATTGGTTTACGTCTTGTTAGTTGGACTCTTGCTTTTGACGCAGCGCGTCGACAACGCGAACTGCCTGTGAAGGTAGTGCGTTGAAGGTGTAAGCAGCCTTGAACAGCGATGCCTTGATTGCGCCAGCGGCCTTGGCCAGTAGCACCTCGCGGCTCTCGAGGTCAGCAAGCTTCTTCACATCTGCTTCGGAAAGAGCGTTGCCATCCATGACACCGGTCTTCACCACTAGCAGTGGGTTTGCCTTTGCGAACTCCTTCAGAGCCTTTGCCACTGCGACTGGGTCGCCGTGAACGAATGCCAAAGCAGATGGGCCGTATAGCTGGCCATCAAATGCGGTGACACCTGCGTTCTTTGCAGCAAGGGTTAGAAGGGTGTTCTTTGCAACGACATAGGTTGCGTCATTAGCCATTGAGCGACGCAGCTCCTTGAGCTGAGTCACAGTGAGTCCGCGGTATTCAGTAAGCAGTACTGCGCTTGAGCTCTGGAACTTCTCCGTCAGCTCAGCGACAGTGGCTTTCTTGTCTGCCATGGCACTCCTTTTGTTGGTGCCGGCAAGAGAAAACAAAAATGCCCCGGCGCAAGCGCGCACGGAGCAAACTCAAAAGAGTAACTCTTTACACACCTGCGCTGGCAGTCACTTTCGTGAACCCTTAGTCGTGGCGGTAGAACCTTGATTTCTCTTGGTTTTCCCAAACCCCGATACCGGCGGTCTTTGGCTAGGAGAAAGCTTATTTGGTCTTGGCGCTGGGGTGCAAGTTTTTCTTCCAAATAGAACAACACCCCGCAGCCAAAGCTGCGGGGTGTTGTTGATCTAAATTGTCCTAGCGGCGGTAGCCACCACGACCCTTAGATGCGTAGTTCTTGCCTGGAGCTCCGTGCTTGGCACGAATCTGACTCTTGGCGCGGTCCTTGTTCATGGCTTCGAAGCGGCTGTCGCCAAAGTCTAGGAAGTCAACAACAGGTGGTGGAGCAATTGGGCCGGCTAGCTCTGCAACCAGCTCATCGCCTGGCTCAACCTTGGTGAAGATCGCTTCGCGATCGGCACGATCGAGTAGTCCCTCGATCTTTCTGGTTCTGCCCATTGGAACAAGTGAAACCACGGTTCCGGAGCGACCGGCACGGCCGGTTCTTCCGGCACGGTGTAGGTAGGTCTTGTATTCCTCTGGGAGGTCAAGCTGAATAACCAACTTCACATCGTCAACGTGAATACCTCTAGCAGCAACATCGGTTGCGATCATGACTCGAGCTGC
>CAZQZY010000074.1:0-1271 GCA_964597935.1 uncultured Aquiluna sp.
GCAGCCGAGGTAATGGTGATACCGCGCTCCTGCTCCTGCTCCATCCAGTCCATGGTGGCGGCACCATCGTGCACCTCACCGATCTTGTGGGTAATACCGGTGTAGAACAGGATTCGCTCAGTGGTGGTGGTCTTACCGGCGTCGATGTGAGCCATGATGCCGATGTTGCGAACCTTGTTCAGGTCGGTGAGCACGTCTTGTGCCACGGTTGCCTCCGAAGTTTGTTTTTGCTTTTGGGTTTGGGGTTTAAGTAGCACATCCGCCACTTCGCCCTAGTGGGCGAAAGGCGGATGTGTGGAAATTACCAGCGGTAGTGTGCGAAGGCCTTGTTGGACTCTGCCATCTTGTGGGTGTCCTCACGGCGCTTCACAGCTGCACCTAGACCGTTTGAAGCGTCTAGAAGCTCGTTCTGTAGACGCTCGGTCATGGTCTTCTCGCGACGCTGCTTGGCATACATAACCAACCAACGCATAGCCAGGGTGTTTGCACGGTGAGTCTTTACCTCAACTGGCACCTGGTAGGTCGAACCACCAACGCGGCGAGAACGAACCTCAACGGTTGGGCGGATGTTGTCTAGCGCCTTCTTCAGGATCGCTACTGGGTCGTCACCGGTCTTGCGGTTGGTGCCCTCAAGAGCACCGTAAACGATTGCCTCAGCAAGAGACTTCTTGCCGTGTAGCAAAATCTTGTTGATTAGCTGGGAAACAACTGGTGAGCCGTATACCGGGTCGGATACGACTGGGCGCTTGGCTACTGGGCCTTTACGTGGCATTACTTACCCTTCTTTGCGCCGTAGCGGCTGCGAGCCTGCTGGCGGTTCTTAACAGCTTGAGTGTCTAGTGCACCGCGAACGATCTTGTAGCGAACACCAGGTAGGTCCTTCACACGACCACCACGCACTAGCACCATTGAGTGCTCCTGGAGGTTGTGGCCCTCACCTGGAATGTAAGCGGTCACCTCGGTACCGTTTGAAAGCTTCACACGAGCTACCTTGCGAAGCGCAGAGTTTGGCTTCTTAGGGGTGGTGGTGTACACACGGGTGCACACGCCACGCTGCTGTGGGTTTGCCTTCAGTGCCGGTGCCTTGGTCTTTGAGACCTTTGGGCTACGACCCTTGCGAACCAACTGCTGAATTGTTGGCACTATTTCTCCTTATTCGGCTTTCTTCGGCGCGTCAAAAAACGCATAAACCGAAGATTTCTTGACCCCGCCTCAGCGACTAGAGGATCTGGGCCTAATTCGTGTCTTCACACGAACCTTGCCAAGCATAC
>CAZQZY010000075.1:0-1263 GCA_964597935.1 uncultured Aquiluna sp.
TCTGTAGCCAGTTACCACGAGCACCAGAGGTAACCATCTTGTAGATGGCGTTGTCCTGCGGGATTGACTCCTGCAGTAGCTTCTGGATCTCGTTGGTCTCCTTGAACCAAAGCTCACCTAGCTCATCACGACGCTCGAGGTCAGACTTTAGACCGTTGTCGAACGCCTCCTGAATCTTGGTGTGCTGCTTCTCTGCCTTAGCAATGCGGGTAGCACGCTCCTTGTCAAACTCACCCTTAGGGTCGAAGTTTGCATCGGAGATGGACATCGATACACCGGAGCGAGTTGCCCAGTAGAAACCGGCATCCTTTAGCTTGTCTAGTGCCTGAGCAACCTCGGTGCGAGAGAACATCTCAACCATGTCGGAAACGATCTGGCCGATCTGCTTCTTGCCAACCTGCTCCTCAACGTATGGGTACTTCTCTGGAAGTGCCTCGTTGAATAGCGCGCGACCGAAGGTGGTCTCCTTGATCTCATCCTCGATGCGGATGCGGACCTTGGCACCAAGTGCTAGCTCACCTAGGTCGTATGCCATCTGAGCCTCAGCCATCGAGGTGAAGGCACGACCCTCACCCTTAGCACCCTTGACCTCAGCGGTTAGGTGGAACAGACCGATGATCATGTCCTGGGTTGGGGTGGCAACTGGGCGACCATCTGATGGCTTCAAGATGTTGTTTGAAGCCAGCATCAGAATGCGAGCCTCAGCCTGAGCCTCTACCGATAGCGGTAGGTGAACGGCCATCTGGTCACCATCGAAGTCAGCGTTGAACGCGGTACATACCAGTGGGTGCAGCTGAATAGCCTTACCCTCAACCAGCACTGGCTCGAACGCCTGGATACCCAGACGGTGCAGAGTCGGTGCACGGTTTAGTAGTACTGGACGCTCGCGGATTACCTCTTCGAGGACTCCCCAAACCTGTGGGCGGGAACGCTCAACCATGCGCTTAGCGCTCTTGATGTTCTGAGCTAGACCCAGGTCAACAAGACGCTTCATCACGAATGGCTTGAATAGCTCCAGTGCCATCAGCTTTGGCAGACCACACTGGTGCAGCTTCAGCTGAGGACCAACCACGATTACGGAACGACCGGAGTAGTCAACGCGCTTTCCAAGTAGGTTCTGACGGAAACGACCCTGCTTACCCTTTAGTAGGTCAGACAGTGACTTCAGGGCACGGTTACCGGTTCCGGTAACTGCGCGACCGCGGCGACCGTTGTCAAACAGTGCGTCTACGGCCTCCTGAAGCATGCGCTTCTCGTTGTTCA
>CAZQZY010000076.1:0-1237 GCA_964597935.1 uncultured Aquiluna sp.
GCTCACACTCGCAAGGACATGGACAAATTGGTTGAGTCAACCAGGGAGCTTGCCAAAGCACTTCGTAGCTAACGGGCAGTTTTTGGTGTCCCCAAGGGTTGTCTATGGCATGGATAACTTGAGTGCGAAGCTTCGGAAGCTAGACAACCTGGTGATTTCCTTCATGGACCGAGTCGGTCTGGTGTTTCTGAGATTTGCCATCGGAGTCATCTTTATCTGGTTTGGTGCCCTCAAGACCGTGGGAGAGCTAAGTCCTGCCTATGACCTGGTTGCAGCAACTGTTTACTGGCTCACTCCAGAGATTATCGTGCCGCTACTGGGGCTCTGGGAGATAGCTATCGGCTTGGCATTTTTGTTTACGCCCCTTACCAGGGTCGCTATTTTTCTTTTGGCATTGCAGATGCCGGGCACTTTCCTACCACTTGTTTTGCTACCTGAGATTTGTTTCACGATTTTCCCTGTTGGACTGACCATCGAGGGGCAGTACATCGTAAAGAATCTGGTGATCATTGGATCGGCGCTGGTCATCGGCTCGCGAATCCAAGCTTTGAAGAAGCCCTGACCCCTACCATTAGAGGGCTATGTCTAACCTGAATATCCAGTATCCGGAAGACCTTCCGGTTTCTGGCCGCAGGCAAGACATTCTCGACGCGATCAGCAACCACCAAGTCGTTGTGGTTGCAGGTGCTACCGGTTCTGGAAAAACCACCCAGTTACCAAAGATGTGTTTGGAGCTTGGCCGAAAGAAAATTGCTCACACCCAGCCAAGGCGAATAGCTGCCCGGTCGGTGGCCGAGCGCATCGCTGAGGAGCTGGGCGTAAGTCTTGGAGATTTGGTCGGCTATCAAGTTCGTTTTACCGATAAGGCGTCCGATAAAACCCAGGTCAAGGTGATGACCGATGGCATTCTGCTGAATGCGATTCAGCAGGACCCGATGCTAAAGCGCTATGACACCGTAATCATCGATGAGGCTCATGAGCGCAGCCTAAACATCGACTTCCTGCTGGGCTATCTAAAACAACTTCTTCCGAAGCGTCCGGACTTGAAGGTCATCATCACCTCGGCAACCATTGATCCGGAGAGTTTTTCTAGGCACTTTTTTGATGCGCCAATCATTGAGGTCTCTGGTCGCACCTACCCAATCGAAATCCGTTACCGCCCGGTAGCCAGAGATCTGGGCGATGAGTCCGATGTGGATGCCTCGTCATCGGCGAGCGATTACCTCGATGGGTTGAT
>CAZQZY010000077.1:0-1227 GCA_964597935.1 uncultured Aquiluna sp.
TTAGGTCACCCACTGCCAAAACGATGATTGGCACGGTGTCAAAGCTTCCCGAAATTACCTGGGGCTCGGTGTCTGTGGGCAACGAGTTCTGCACGCTGCTAATGGCGTTAGCCAAGCGCTCCTTGGCCTGCTCGGTGGTGGTGCCAAAGGCAAAGGAGACGCGAATCACCGATAGTCCAGTTGTGCTGGTGGCGGTCGTGGTCTCTAGGTCTTCGAGTCCAGAGATTGCGCTCTCGAGCGGTTGCGATACCTGCTCATCAACTACCTCTGGTGAAGCTCCTGGATAGCTGGTAACAACCGCGGCTGATGGAATCTCAACGCTCGGGATCAGCTCCTGCTTTAGGGAGCCAACCGATAGGTAACCGAAGGCAACCGCGATCAGAGTGATCAAGCCAACAACGGCACGGTTTTTCAAAGACAGCTTGGCAAGAATGGACAAGGGAACCCCGAACTTTTTCGTATAGGTGGTTTAACCACCAACCGAAAAGAATACTCCCGTTCGGTCAGAAAAATCAGGCTAGATTGCCAGCTGAGCGACCATTCTTGATGGGTTACCAAAGCGATGAGCGGTAATCGAAATGGCTTGCTCCTTGAAGTAGGGCAGTAGCTCGTACCTACCGCTCTGAGTCGGTGCGTGGTTGTAAACCGTTACCTCGCAGTTTGCAAGAGCGCCTTCCAGTCTGACTTGACCAATCACCCTCCAGCGCTCACCGGGCTGTACTTTTTGAAGCCAGGTTGAGTGATCCTCAATGGTGACTTGAATCCCGCTTTTGCGCAGGATTTGAAGCAATCGCTTCGGGACTTCAAACGCTGAGAGCCTTCCCTTGCCAAGCGTCAACAGCGTGAGCACGCTTCTCCACTGCTGATAGTCACTTGAATCCCCTTCAATACGCAGTGATGTGCCGGCAAATTGATAGCGGAACAGGTTCTTTTCAACACTCAGCCCGGAATCATCTGTGACCTTGGAGTAAACGGTCTCGAGGTTTTCGGCATCGCTTCGAGCGCCACTTAGCAAAGCGGCAAGCTCCTCGTCGGTTAGCCCAGAGGAAGCCGCGAGTGCAAGTGCCTGCAGCACGCGCTTATTGGAGATTGCAAATTCGGATTTAGATTCGGAGGATTCGAACTCAGTGAGGGTGAGCAGGTAGTTTGGCCCGCCAGCCTTAGCGGTCGGACCAATTGCACTGCGCTTCCAGCCACCAAAGGGCTGACGCTGCACAATGGCCCCAG
>CAZQZY010000078.1:0-1205 GCA_964597935.1 uncultured Aquiluna sp.
GCGTTCATGGTGTCTACCGAGATTGGAACACCCAAAGACTTGATGGCTTGAATGACCGGCAGAATCCTGGACTGCTCGGTGGTTAGGTCGACGCGCTGCGCTCCTGGCCTGGTTGATTCCCCACCAACATCCAAGATGTCTGCACCCTGGGAGATCAAAATCTTGGCATGTGCGAGGGCAGCGCTCGGATCTAGAAACTCACCACCGTCGCTAAAGGAATCTGGGGTGATGTTTAGAACACCCATGACTTTTGGTTGCTGCCAGCCCATGGTTACTTGTTTATCAAACCCATGACCTCAGCGCGATAGCTGGGGTCCGAAAAAACACCGCGGGACGCCATGGTGATGGTGTTTACCTCCGGCTGTCTTGCCCCTCTAGAGGCAACGCACTGGTGCTTGGCCTCAATAACAACAATCACACCTTTGGCGTCGAGTCCAGTCTCGATTGCATCAGCAATCTCAGATGTGAGGTTCTCTTGGAGCTGCGGACGAGCAGCCAAAACCTCCACAACCGCAGCAAGCCTTCCGAGACCCGCGAGTCTGTCGGAGGGTAGGTAGGCGATGTGGGCATTGCCAGTAAAGGGCAGCAGGTGATGCTCGCAGATTGATACCAACTCAATATCTTTGAGAATTACCGCTTCATTGTTTTCAACCGGGAAGGTGTCACCAATCACTGAAATGGGATCGACGCCAATGCCTTTGAAGAAGGAGGCGTAGGCGTCCGCAACCTTGTCGGGGGTGCTCAAAAGTTCTGGTCGATCCGGGTTCTCCCCAATCGCCAAAAGTAGCTCGCGGACCGCAGCCCTAATTCTCTGGCTTTGCATCCGTTTCAACTGTCTCGGTTGCAACCACTGGCTCATGAACCTCAAGCTGCTTTACTTTGCGCTCGGGAACCGCAATTGGTCCCTTGGTGCTCAGAGCACGTTTGGTTGAGGAACGCCAGGTTTCGCGCTCCGGCAACTTCTTTACGCTCTTGAACAGCTTTGCGATCTCTTCCTGGTTCAGAGTTTCCTTTTCGAGGAGTTCCTTGGCGAGTGCATCCAGAACCTTACGGTTCTGAGTTAGTGCCTTGTGAGCCTCGTCTAGAGCCTGATCCAAAATCGCCCGGACTTCGTTATCAACCTGCTGGGCCATTTCGTTGGACCAGTCTCGGTGACTTGCCAGCTCGCGACCGAGGAACGGTTCGGTGCTGCCACTACCCAGAGA
>CAZQZY010000079.1:0-1198 GCA_964597935.1 uncultured Aquiluna sp.
AGATCCCCGGAATCATCGTCGGTCTGATGCTGGCATCCAAGGGTCTGGGCAGAGCCGTAAATTGGAAAGACTCTCTCACTGAAGTTTTGACCGCTAGGTCAATAGTGTTGCTCGCTGGTGGTCTGTTCCTGGGGCTGGTCACCGGAACCTCCGGATACGCCAGAATTGAGCCTTTCTTCGGTGCCCTGTTTACCGGCGTTCTCACCCTGTTCCTCCTTGAAATGGGAATCGTCGCAGGACGCAGAATCCCAGACATCAAGTCGGCAGGTATCGGCTTAATCGGGTTCAGCATTGCTTTCCCGATCATCGCCGGCTCCCTGGGTGTTCTGACCGGTCACCTAACCGGAATGGGTATCGGTGGCAGTGCGGTGCTTGGTGTCCTCACCGCCTCCGCCTCGTATATCGCAGCGCCGGCAGCAGTAAGACTTGCCCTCCCGGAGGCAAGCCCGGGTATCTACCTGACCGCTAGCCTTGGAATCACATTTCCGTTCAACTTGATCGTGGGAATTCCACTTCTAGTCACGTTGAGTGGCCTAATTGAGGGAGTCGGGCTGTGAATCTCAAGCAACGCAAGCTAGTGACAATCGTTGCCGAGGCGGCGCTGGAACCAAGACTGATTAGAGATCTCACTAGCCTCGGCGCTAAGGGCTACACCATCACCCCCGCTCACGGAGCCGGGCCAAGAAACCAAAGAAATGGTGACCTCGAGGGTGGGAACGTAAAGATTGAGGTCGTTGTAAACAACGACGTTATGTCGGCAGTTCTTGCCCTGCTCGAAACCAACTACTTCCCGCACTACGCCTGCTCCTGCTGGGTTTCGGCGGTTGAAGTCCTTAGGGACGAGCGCTACTAACTCTTTTTTCTCGGCCAGGTGAGAATGATCGAGCTCACCACTAAACCGAGGAATGGAATTATCCCGAGTGCCCAGGTGACACTGATTCCCCAGGCAGCAAGCAATCCCGTGATCACGTTGAAGACCATTGCCACCCAAAACTTGGTTTTGCCCCGCCTGGTCAGGACTGCGAAAAGCACCGTCAACAAACTGAACACGATCAGACCGAGGAAGATGGCACTTACGAGTGCTGCAAGAGATTCCATGCCTAGATTGTGTCCTAACGAGAGCCTGTTTTTCACCAGAAACAACAAACCCCTGGCGAGCCAGGGGTTTGAATGCGGTCAAAAACTAGTTGATACCTGG
>CAZQZY010000080.1:0-1181 GCA_964597935.1 uncultured Aquiluna sp.
ATCTACCTTCGAAAACTATCGATGCAGCTCGCCTCCAAGATGCGCTTCATCTCGGCTCAGCTACTTACTCTGTTTGAAAACGATCTAGGTATCAGATCCGCCAGCCACGCTAACGCCATGGCGAAGCGACTGCGTGATGGCCTGCAGGCGAAGCTGGATTCGGGTGAGATCTCAGGACTTCGATTTACAAACCCAACTATGGCAAATGCGGTCTTCGCCAGCATCGATAATCAGGTGGCGGACCGAATCAGATCACAGGTCAAGTTCTACGACTGGGAGCGATCGATTGGTGAGGTTAGGTGGATGTGCGCGTTTGACACCACCGAGCAGGATGTCGATCGCTTTATCGAAATCATCGCCACCGAACTAAATCGCTAGTTGTTGCTAAGCGCTGCCCCACAGCGATAGAAACCAAAAACCAGCTTGTCCATGGCCGCTCGATTTTCATAGGAGACCTTGTCCCAGAGGTTATAGACGGTGAAGATCAAATCCGTTCCATCCTGGGCTTTGATCTTTCCTGCCAGTGAATAACCGGTTCTAATCCAGCCGGTTTTGGCCTCAATGTTGAATAGCGCTGGTCGCTGCTCACCTGAGTTGAAGCGGTAGCGCAACGAGCCCGGTTTACCCGAAACCGGCATGCCTGCGATTACTGCCGAATGTGAAGCCTGGTTGCCATAAACCTGCGCCAGCACATCGTTTACCAGCTTCGCCGGAACCTTATTGAGTCTCGACAGCCCCGAGCCATCGACGATAAGCATTCCTTTGGTGTCGATCCCGCGGGCCTGCAGTGCCTTGGAGTAGGCCCTGGTGAGCGAGGTTGCGGATCCGTCAAATCCAAGCGCGAGCGAGGAGAGTCGACCGAGCGCTTCGGCTAGGGCATTGTCAGAAACATTGAGAGTGTTTTGAATCCACTTCGAAATTGGCTGCGACTTTACGGAAGCAATGACAACCGATGAGGTCGCGAGCTTGCCCACGGTTGCCGAAGCTGACTGGGCGAGGCCGTATTTACGAAGGGACTGCAGGAACAGCACTCCAGCCTGATTAATTGGCTTAGAGGTTCGTTGACCGATAAAAACATTTTGGTTTCTGGAACTGGTCAACCGAGCGGCATCAATCTGAAGTGCAGACACCGGTGCCATATACCCCTGCGACAATCCACGCTTATCCCAGGTTGGATGCCA
>CAZQZY010000081.1:0-1133 GCA_964597935.1 uncultured Aquiluna sp.
GAACCCATGTCCTCGGTAGCTTTTTGCATCCGTTGCAGAATGTCACCAAGACCTCGGGCGTTGAGGATTCTGGTTTTCGCTAGCTCATCCAAGTTTCCAGTTTTTGGATCTTGGGGTAGGTATCCAATCTGACCTGAAACCTGGAGTTGACCCGCGGTTGGTTGACCTTCGCCGGCGAGGATTTTGGTGAGGGTTGTCTTGCCAGCACCGTTTCTACCAACCAGACCAACCTTGTCGCCCTTCTGAACCCTGAAGTTCACACCTGACATTAGGGTGCGGGCGCCAATTCTGATCTCAAGGTCAGAAACAGCAATCAACTGGGGCTCCGGGGTTTGGGGACTATCAAAGCGTAGTGGTTAGGCTTGAGAGCATGAACCTAACTCCAAAGTCGCTGTTTCGCTTGTTCGCGGTTGCCGAGGTTGTCACCTGGGCGCTTTTGATTTCCGCACTGATAATTAGGGCGAGCGTGGGACTTGGCTCTGAGGTGTTCTTTGTGGTGGGTGCATCACACGGATTCACCTTCTTGGGTTACGGAGTCACCGCAGTATTGGTTGGCATCAACCAGCGCTGGGGAATCGGCAGGTTGATTCTCGGAGTCGCTCTTGCAATCGTGCCATTCGCGACTGTTCCGTTTGATCGTTCGGTTGAGCGAAAAGGGTTGCTTGAGGGTGATTGGCGAACAGCAAAGTCGGACAATCCAAAAGATGACAATTGGTTCGACGCACTGTTTCGGTGGTTTATTGCGAGACCGATTTTGCTGGTTCTAGTGCTTCTAACTTTTGTGGTTTCGCTCTTCAGTTTCTTGCTGTTCCTGGGTCCGCCGAGCGAGTGGGGCAAGTAACCTGCCCTTCGGAACCAGGTGAAACCCCAGAGGCAAACAACGAAATCCGTAGCTTTTTGAAAAAATCGGTTTTCTTTTTAAGCCAAAACGGTTTCTAATTCGACTAATTACGAATTATGGGTGACAATGGGAATCCACGAAGGAGTGATTCCGTGTCTCAAGAGATGATCCCAAAACACGAACCTACCGGTTGGAGAAATGTGCCACAGGGGCACGCTCCACTCAACAGAGAGAAAGTAGCTGAGCTACTTGCCAAAGAGTGGGAACGATTCAAAGCAACTACAAAAGGCTC
>CAZQZY010000082.1:0-1132 GCA_964597935.1 uncultured Aquiluna sp.
GCCATTTCCCTTATGGCATCTGGGTTTTCTAGTAGCGGTAGAACAAATCTCTCCACGATGGACTTAGCGCTCTCAATGCCGGATGAGAGATAGGCGGCACCAAGGATTGCCTCAAATGCATCGGCAAGGATGTTTGGCTTCTTGCCACCATCGGTTCTTGCTTCGCCTTTTCCTAACCTGAGGAACTTGCCAAGCTCCAACTGAGTTGCAGCGGCAGCAAGTGCCTGAGCGGACACCACGGCATTTTTCAGCTTTGTGAGTTCGCCCTCGGATAGATCGGAGTGGTCCTTAAAGACCGAAACGGCTACCAAGTAACCGAGGATTGAATCCCCGAGAAACTCGAGCCGTTCGTTATCTGCTCCACCTTTTTCGTAGGCATAGGAGCTGTGAGTAACAGCAAGCTGCAAGAGCTCGGGGGTAATCTCAACCCCAAGCCGCTCTTGCAGCTCTGTTAGTGACATTTGTTAGGCGTCAGCGACCTTGCGGCCCTTGTACTCCATGTAGAGCTCGGTGCCAACAGAGTCGGTTACAACCTTTGCACGGTGAGGAAGGCTGTAGACAGTCTTGCCATTCTCAACGGTCTTGACCAGGGTTACAGGCTCTGCCTTCCACTGGGAACGACGAGCGTGAGTGTTAGCGCGAGACTTGCGGCGCTTTGGTACTGGCATGGCTACTCTTCCTTGCTTAGAAAACCTTCTAGAGCACTAAACCTTGAATCAATCTTGGCCTCATGCTTGTGATCCGGATTCTCACTCAACCTAAAACCACACTCGGCACACAAACCTAGGCAATCTGGGCTGCATACGGGCTGGAAAGGAAGACTCAGAACCACCGAATCTATTACGACCTGCTCTAAATCAATGTGATCGCCATCAACCAGGAGCTCGTCGTCCGAAGAAGAAGAATAGGCGAAAAGCTCCTGAAAATCCACCTCTATTGGGAGATTTATCTCATCAAGGCAGCGAGAGCACTCTGTTTTTGCCTCGGTGAAAACATCGCCGGTTGCCAGGATCCCCTCATGAACCGACTCAAGCCGAAGGTCTAGCTTTAGCCACTGCCCCTTCTGGACAGCTGCGTAGCCAGTGCCCAGCTCATGATCCATATCGAACTGCATGACAAGTTCACGCATCTC
>CAZQZY010000083.1:0-1114 GCA_964597935.1 uncultured Aquiluna sp.
TTTGTCAGGCCGCGAAACTTGGTGCGCATGGGGATGCTGACCACCCAAAAGTTTCCTAGCGCACCGCTCACGCGATTAGTCTAGGTGTATGCCAACTAAGGTCTCCGAGCTCTTTGACGCTCAGCAGTGGACAACCATCGAGGGTTTTGAATCGCTCGAAGATGTGAGCTATCACCGCCATGTTGAACTTGGTGTTGTTCGAGTTGGATTTTCCCGCCCTGAAGTTCGTAATGCGTTTAGACCGCAGACCGTTGATGAGCTCTACCGAGCACTAGATCACGCCAGAATGCAGCCAGATGTTGGCGTTGTATTACTTACCGGAAATGGTCCCAGTCAAAAAGATGGCGGTTGGGCTTTTTGCTCCGGTGGTGACCAAAGAGTTCGTGGTAAGGCTGGCTACGAATACGGCGATGCCTCCTCCGGAAGACTTCACATCCTTGAAGTCCAGCGACTAATCCGCTTCATGCCAAAGGTTGTCATAGCACTGGTTTCTGGTTGGGCCGCCGGCGGAGGTCACTCGCTCAACGTGGTTTGCGATCTCTCGATCGCATCCAGGGAGCATGCGAGGTTCAAGCAGACCGATGCCGATGTTGGATCCTTTGATGCCGGTTACGGCTCTGCCTATCTGGCACGTCAGACCGGGCAGAAGTTTGCCCGCGAGATCTTCTTCCTGGGTGCCGAGTATGACGCACAGCGCGCCTATGAAATGGGTGTGGTTAACAAGGTTGTTCCACACGCTCAGCTCGAGAACGAGGGCATTGCCTGGGCAAAAGAGATTTTGGCCAAGTCACCAACCGCAATCCGAATGCTGAAGTATGCCTTCAATGCTGTGGATGATGGCCTGGTGGGACAGCAGCTATTCGCCGGGGAGGCAACTCGTCTGGCCTATGGCACGGACGAGGCAACCGAGGGTAAGAATGCGTTTCTAGAAAAGCGCAAACCGAACTGGTCTGACTATCCCTGGCACTTCTAATGAAACCCCTCAAACTTGTCCCTGCCAATGACAGCTTCAGAGCTCTGCAGTTGGCGATGGATGTGGTTGAGGGCAAAGTTGCAGGATTCATAACCCCTCCCGAGGTATTGGGTGTGATGCCCGAGGTTCACGGCCTGCCCG
>CAZQZY010000084.1:0-1065 GCA_964597935.1 uncultured Aquiluna sp.
GTGCCAAATAGCCTGCCCATGGCAGAAGCGTATTCGTTAGCGCTTGGAGAACTGGCTAGCCTTGCGGGCCTTCTTCAAACCAGCCTTCTTGCGCTCGATGACACGAGCGTCGCGGCTTAGGAAGCCAGCCTTCTTCAGGGTCGGACGGTTGTTGTCCTTGTCAATCTCGTTTAGTGCACGAGAAATACCCAGACGAAGTGCACCGGCCTGGCCAGCGCTGCCGCCGCCATCGATGCGAGCGATTACGTCGTATGCACCCTGTAGCTCAAGCACCTTGAATGGGTCGGTGATTAGCTGCTGGTGAAGCTTGTTTGGGAAGTAGTCCTCGAAGGTACGACCGTTGACGGTGATCTTGCCAGTACCTGGTACTAGGCGAACGCGTGCAACTGCCTCCTTGCGACGGCCGGTGCCAGCACCTGGCTGGGATAGGTCGCCACGTGAGCGCACAGCCTTGGCTGGTGCAGACTCGGTGGTGTAGGAAGTCTCGGTCTCGATTGCGGTGTTCTCTGCCACGGTCTAGTCCTTACTGGGCGATCTGAGAAATGTTGAATGGCTTTGGCTGCTGTGCCACGTGTGGGTGGTTTGCACCCTTGTAAACCTTTAGCTTTCCTAGCTGCTGGTCACCGAGGGAGTTCTTTGGCAGCATGCCGCGGATCGCCTTCTCGATAGCGCGCTCTGGGTTCTTCTCCAGTAGCTCGGAGTAAGTGGTAGCGGTTAGACCACCTGGGTAACCAGAGTGACGGTATGCCTTCTTCTGAGCAAGCTTTGAACCGGTCAGTGCGACCTTGTCTGCGTTGATGATGATGACGAAGTCACCGTTGTCCATGTGAGCAGCAAAGGTTGGCTTGTGCTTTCCGCGCAGCAGAGCTGCAGCGTGGGAAGCAAGACGACCTAGAACAACATCGGTGGCGTCGATGACGAACCACTCGTGGCTCAGCTCGCTAGCCTTTGGCGAATAAGTACGCACGCTAAATTACCTCGTAGTTTCTTTTGTGTGATTCCGCGAGATCTAACGCGGTTTCAAACCTTTCGGCATAGCCGAACCAAGGTGCAAGTTTAGGACAG